>NZ_OZ244149.1:2443636-2749090 GCF_965216145.1 Candidatus Palauibacter sp. | reverse complement strand
GTACATGAACCCGGCGATGGCCGCAATCGCCACGATGCCGAGAATTACGCCAAGCCCACCTTCGCCCCTGTTGGACATATGTCTCTTCTCCTGGTTCCTCACGGCTCGCGGTCGGTGAACTCGATGAGCGCCAGCTCCGCGCCATCGCCCTGCCGTGCACCCAACTTGAGAATCCTGGTGTATCCGCCCGGCCGCTGCTCGAAACGGGGGCCAAGGTGCTCGAAGAGCTTCTCCAGCGCCGCTCGATCCGCGATCCGACGGCCCGCAAGCTGGCGGCTGTGCAGATCGCCCCTCCTCGCCAAAGTGATGAGCTTTTCGGCGAACGGTCGCAACTCCTTCGCCTTCGCCTCGGTCGTCCGGATCCGTTCATGCAGGATGAGGCTCGTCGCCATGTTGCGCAGCATCGCCTTCCGGTGGCTGCGCGTCCGGCTGAGCTCCCGTCCCTTCTTTCTATGCCTCATCGTCGCCCCGGGCCCCGTTTTCCGCCAGATCATCCAGCAGGTAGAGGTTACCGTCGTCGCCACGCCGGAACGACATCCCGAACCGAAGGCCGTGCTGCCCGAGCACCTCCGCAATCTCCTCGAGGGACTTCTCGCCGAAGTTCTCGAGTTTGAGAATCTCGTCACGGGACCGCGCCACGACATCCGCGAGCGTACTGATATTCTGCCGCTCGAGCGTGTTCCGCGAGCGTGCCGAGATCTCGCTGAACTCGTCGAGGGTACGTGCCAGCAACTCCGCCAGACCCGAATCGACGGGTTGTCCCCCACCATTCTTGCCGTCCGGTTGTGCGGCCTCGGGCAGCGTGGGCACGCTCCCCATGCGGCTGAAGTACGACAGGTGGAGCCTGGCGATCTCCGCCGCCTGCGACACCGCCTCCGCCGGATTCAGCGCCCCGTTCGTCTCTACATCCACCTCCAGCCGGTCGAAATCCGTGCGCTGCCCCACGCGCGTCTCATTCACGGAGAAGTTGGCGCGCGTCACGGGGTTGTAGACGGAATCGATCTGTATCGTCCCAACCGGGAAGGTCCGGCTCCCGTCAGCCTCTTCCGGGGGCGCGTGCTGCTCGGCCATCACGAAACCGCGGCCGCGATTCACCCACAGATCGAGCGTCAGAGGCCGGGGCAGATCTTCCTGCAGCGTGAAGAGGACGAGGTCCGGGTTGACCACCCGGACTGACGCATGCTGGCCGATCAGGCTCGCGGTCACGGGACCGGCCTTGTGCGCCGAAAGCGCCAGCTGCGCCTCCGTCTTGTCTTCGTCCATGACAAGTACGAGGCGCTTCAGGTTCTGGATGATCTGATGAACGTCCTCCGCTACGCCGTCGATCGTCTGGTGCTCGTGCTGGACACCGTCGGCCCGGAAGGCCCACACGGCCGCGCCCGGCAAAGCGGACAGCATGATCCGCCGGATCGAATTTCCAATCGTATGTCCGAACCCGCGCTCGAGCGGCTGGAGGAGGAACAACGCCCGCGATCCTTCCTCGGACCGCTGCTGTTCCTCCATCGCCTGCGGAAGCACGAGGCCGGCGAGATCTACCGACACCGTCATATGAGTTCCACTCCCTGTCTTGTTCCGAGCTGTCTTTGTTCCGAGCCGGGACCACCCGCGGCCCGGCGGGGCGGACCCCGCCCGTGGCGAACCCGCCTACTTGCTGTAGAGTTCGACGATCAACTGTTCTTCGACCGCCAGCGGAATGTCGGACCTGGACGGGCGTTCGAGCATCCGTCCGGTCCCCGCCTTGTAGTCCACGCCGAGCCACGACAACTGATCGCGCGACCTGCGGTCTTCGATCGCCTCGATGACCACCGGCAACTGTCTCGCCCGGGGCGCCACCGACACCTGGGCTCCCGGGGCCACGGCGAAGCTGGGGACATCCACGGTCGCCCCGTCGACCCGCAGGTGACGATGCCTGATGAGTTGGCGCGCCGCCTTGCGCGACGGCGCGAAGCCGAGGCGGTAGACGATGTTGTCGAGCCGGCTCTCGAGCGCGACGAGCAGGTTCTCACCCGTCACGCCGGGTACGCGCGAGGCCTTCTCGAACAGCGTCCGGAACTGCTTCTCCGCGAGACCGTAGATCCGCTTGACCTTCTGCTTCTCCCGCAACTGCACGGCGTACTCCGACTGGCGGCGTCGACGACGACCGCCTCCGTGCGCGCCGGGAGGGAAGGCGCGCCGTTCGATGGCGCACTTCTCCGTGAAGCAGCGCTTCCCTTTCAGGAAGAGCTTCTCCCCCTCGCGACGGCAGAGCCGGCACACGGGTCCCGTGTATCGAGCCATCTACACCCTCCGCTTCTTGGGTGGACGGCACCCGTTGTGCGGGATGGGCGTCACATCCCTGATGGAGCGGATCGCGAGGCCGGCGGCCTGCAACGCCTGGATGGCCGATTCGCGCCCGGAACCCGGTCCCTGCACCTCGACGTGGACGCGCCGCATTCCCATGCCGGCGGCCTCCCGCCCCGCCGTCTCGGCCGCGATCGTTGCGGCGAACGGCGTGGACTTCTTCGAGCCCTTGAAGCCCGCCTTGCCGGCGCTGGCCCAGGCGACCGTATCGCCCGTCAGGGTGGTGATCGTGATGATCGTATTGTTGAACGTCGCCTTGATGTGGGCGACGCCCTCGGCGTCGACCTGGCGCTTCTTCTTTCGTACGGGTTTCGCCATTCCCTACGCATTCTCCGTTTGGGCGGACATGGTGAGGCCTGCCGGTGCGGCGCCTTCTTCCGCAGCGCCTACTTGCGCGGCGCCTTCTTCTTCCCGGCCACGGCGCGGCGCGGCCCCTTCCGGGTGCGGGCGTTCGTGTGCGTTCTCTGCCCGCGGACGGGCAGGTTCCGCCGGTGCCGGATGCCGCGATAGCATCCGATGTCCATCAGACGCTTCACGTTCATCGAGATCTCGGTGCGCAGCGCGCCCTCGACCTTGTAGTGGTTCTCTATGACCCGGCGCAGCCTGTTGACGTCGTCGTCGGACAGCTGATAGACCCGCACGTCGGCGTCCACCCCGGTCTCGGCCAGGATGTTGCGCGCCGTCGAATGGCCGATTCCGTAGATGTAGGTCAGGCCTACCTCGATCCGCTTGTTCCGCGGAAGATCGATTCCGGCTATGCGTGCCATTTATCCCTGCCGCTGTTTGTGCTTCGGATCGCGACTGCAGATCACGCGCACGACGCCGCGGCGGCGAATGACCTTGCAGTGCTCGCAAATGCGCTTGACGCTGGAACGAACCTTCATGTCTCGTCCTCTGGTGGCGGTTCGATGACAGCCTTTAAAGCTAGCAGCCCGAACCGGTCCGAACAACGCACGGCTCACTTATATCGATATGTGATCCGCCCTCTCGTCAGATCGTACGGCGACAATTCCACCGCGACCTTGTCTCCGGGCAGGATCCGTATGTAGTTCATGCGAATCTTGCCGGACACGTGGCAGACGATCCGGTGCCCGTTCTCGAGTTCCACCCGGAACATCGCGTTCGGAAGCGCCTCGGTGACCTCCCCCGTCATCTGGATCGGTTCTTCCTTCGCCAAATCAGATCTCCCCTGCGGCTGCCGGAGTTGCGACGCGGGTCAGGACCCGCGGCCCGTCCGTCGTGACGGCGACCGTGTGCTCGAAGTGGGCCGACAGGCGGCCATCGGCCGTCACGACGGTCCACTCGTCGTCCAGTGTGCGGATTCCGGGCCGCCCTTCATTCACCATCGGCTCGATGGCGATGACGAGCCCCGGCCGCATCCTGAAGCCGCGGTCGCGCACCCCGTAGTTCGGGACCTGCGGCTCCTCGTGCGGCGCCTCGCCCACCCCGTGACCCACGAGTTCCCGGATCACGCTGAAGCCGGCGGCTTCGACGTGCGTCTGGATCGCCCACCCCAGATCGCCGAGCTGCGATCCCGGCTGCGCGGCCTCCACGCCTACCTCGAGCGCCGCCTGTGTGACGTCGATCAGGCGCGCCGTGTCGGGCGCCATCTCGCCGACGGGGATCGTGATCGCCGCGTCCGCGTACAGCCCGTCGTGCCTGACCCCGACGTCGACGCTGACGATGTCGCCGGGCTCGAGTCGACGCCGAAACGAGGGGATGCCATGCACCACCTCGTCGTTGATGCTCGTGCAGAGCGTGGCCGGGAACCCGTACAGCCCCTTGAAGGCCGGTGTGGCCCCGGGGTGATCGCGGATCATCGCCTCGGCCATCTCGTTCAGTTCGCCGGTGCTGCGTCCCGGCACGGCCTGCGCGGCCGCCATCTCCAGCACCTCGGCGACGATCGTCCCGGCCGCCTCGATCGTCTCGATCTGGGCGGGCGACTTCAGCCGGATCAAGCTGCCGTCTCCGCCCGGCGCAGCGCGTCGAGCAGCCGATCCCGGATCGCCTCCTTCGTCCCCAGCCCGTCCACCGCGGTCAGCCCCGTCCCGGACCGCGCGTAGTACGCGAGCAGGGGCTCGGTCTGCTCGCGGTAGACCGAGAGGCGGTTGCGGACCGTCTCCGCGAGGTCGTCGGATCGCTGGATCAGCGAACATCCGCATGCCGGGCACGGTGCGTCGTCCCCCACCGCGCGCACATGGGTCACGAGGCCGCACGCCTCGCACACCCGCCGGCCGGAGATCCGTTCGACGAGTTCCTGCTCCGGCGCCTCCAGCGAGAGCACCGCGTCGAGCTCGAGGCGACGCGCAGCGAGCAGCTCGCCGAGTCCGTCGGCCTGCGCCACCGTGCGCGGGAATCCATCGAGCAGGAACCCGCCGGCGGTCTCCGGGCCGTCGAACGCCTCTGCGATGAGTCCCAGCACGACATCGTCCGGGACCAGATCGCCCGCCTCGTAGTAGACCCGCACCCGTTCGCCGAGGGGGGTACCGGCGCTCAGCGCCGCCCGGATCATGTCGCCCGTCGAAAGGCGCGGAATGCCGAAGCGCTCCGCCAGGAGTTCACCCTGGGTGCCCTTCCCGACCCCCGGGGGGCCCATGATGATCAGCCGTACCCCCATCACATGTATCGCTGTTTGCCGCGATATTTGACCCGACCCTTCTTCATGAAGCCCTCGTACTGGCGCAACAGGAGGTGCTGCTGCAGCTGTTGCATCGTATCGAGGGCGACCCCCACCACGATGAGCAGCGAGGTACCGCCGAAGAAGAAGGTCTGGAGGTCGAAGATCGAGAAGATCAGGTAGGGCAGAACCGCGATCAGCGCGAGGAAGACGGACCCGGGCAGGGTGATCCGCGTCAGGACGTGATCGATATAGTCGGCGGTCTTCGCGCCCGGCTTGACGCCCGGGATGAACCCGCCCTGCCGCTTGAGGTTCTCCGCCAGGTCGGCCGGGTTGAAGATGATCGAGGTGTAGAAGTACGTGAAGTAGATGATGAGGACGATGTACAGTCCGTAGTACCACGACGTCCCCACCTGGAGCGCCTGGCTGATCTCGTAGATGAACCGGCGGGCGCCGGAACTGCCGGGCCCCGGGTTCCCCATGAACGCGGCCAGCGTGCCCGGGACGATGATGATCGACTGCGCGAAGATGATCGGCATCACCCCCGCGGAGTTGATGCGGAGCGGGATGAACGACCGTTGGCCCTCCCGGATGCGGCCCCTCCCGACGACCTTCCTCGGGATCTGCACCGGGATCTTGCGCTGGGCCATCGTCAGCGCCACGACCGCGGCCATCACGGCCACCAGAGTCGCCCCGAGCAGCACGAGGCGGAGCAGCGTGATGCCGCCCGCCTGGTAAAGCTCGAACGTGTTGATCACCGCTCCCGGGAAGCCCTGCAGGATGGAGAAGAAGATCAGCAGCGACATGCCGTTTCCGACGCCGCGCTCGGTCATCTGTTCGCCCAGCCACATGACGAACACGCCACCGGTCGTCAGCATCAGCACGGTGAGGAGTCGGAAACCGAGCCCCGGATCGAGCACGGCGCCGGCCTGCGACTCGAGGAACAGGGCGTAGGTGTACGACTGTCCGATGCAGAGGATGACCGTCGTGTACCGGGTCCACTGCGTGAGCTTGCGGCGCCCTTCCTCTCCCTCCTTCTGGAGCTTCTCGATCGCGGGCATGACGGCCGAGAGAAGCTGGAAGAGGATGCTCGCGGAGATGTAGGGCATGATGCCGAGCGCGAAGACGGTCGCGCGCTGCAGGCCGCCGCCCACGAACAGGTCGTAGATCCCGAAGATCGTGCCCTGGAACTGCCCGGCCAGCGACTGCAGTGCCACGACGTCCACGCCGGGGGTCGTGATGTGCGAGCCCAGCCGATAGAGGGCGAGGCAGAGCAAGGTGAAGAGGATCTTCGCCTTGAGTTCCGGCACCTTGAAGATGTTCGCCGCGGCGGCGGCCGCGTTCCGGGCGTTTGCCATGCCCTACTCGATGACCCGGGCGGTGCCGCCGGCCGCCTCGATCTTCGCACGGGCCGAGGCGCTGAAGGCGTGTGCGCGGACGTCGACCGCCCGATCCAGGTCGCCACTTCCGAGGATCTTGACCGGTCGGTCGGTGCGGCGGATGACTCCGCTCGCCTCGAGCGTCCCGGGATCGATCTCGCTGCCCTCGACCCGCACCAGATCCGACAGGTTCACGATCCGCCATTCCGTTCGCCGGTACGGTTTGAAGCCCCGCTTGGGCGTGCGCCGGTAGAGCGGCATCTGCCCGCCCTCGAACCAGGCCGGGATCGAGGCGCCGCTTCGCGACTTCTGACCCTTGTGACCGCGCCCCGATGTCTTTCCCGACCCCGACCCGTGGCCGCGCCCCCGCCGCTTCGCGGAACGCTTCGAACCCCGGGGCGGAGTGAGATTGTCGAGACCGATCCGCTCGCGTTCAGCCATCGCTCCCCACCTCCTCGGCCTCGACGAGATGCGCGACGGCGTGGATCATGCCGCGGATCGCCGGGTTGTCCGGTTGTACGACCTGGTCCTGATGATGCTTCAGCCCCAGGGCGCGGAGGGTGTCGCGCTGCTTTCGCGGCGCTCCGAGGCCGCTCTTCACCTGGCGGATCTTCAACTGCTCACCCACGCATGGCCTCCCGAATCGTGGCCAGATCCACGCCCCGCTCGACCGCGATCTGCTCCGGCGTGACGAGTGCCTGGAGACCGCTCATCGTCGCGTGGACGATGTTGAGCGGGTTGTTCGTACCGAGGCTCTTGGTGAGGATGTCCTGGACTCCGGCACACTCCAGCACCGCGCGGACGGGGCCGCCGGCGATCACGCCCGTCCCCGGACCGGCCGGCTTGAGCAGCACCTTGCCGGCGCCGTGTCGGCCCAGGATCTCGTGCGGAATCGTACCGTTCACGATGGGCACCTTGACCATGGCCTGCCGGGCCTGCTCGAACCCCTTCCGGATCGCCTCGGCGACTTCGTTCGCCTTGCCCAGGGCCGTCCCGACCTTGCCCTGCCCGTCACCTACCGCCACGAGCGCGGTGAACGAGAAGCGTCGGCCTCCCTTGACGACCTTCGAGACGCGATTGATGTAGATGACATTCTCCTTGAAGTTGTCACCGTCGTCGCGCCGCTTTCCTCTTCTAGCCATGAAGCCCTCTCGTCAGAATCGGAGACCGCCGTCGCGGGCGCCCTCCGCAAACGCGCGTACCCGGCCGTGGTAGGGATATCCCCCACGGTCGAATACGATCTCTTCCACATCGGACCCGACCGCCTTCTCCGCCAGCCTTTTCCCCGCCAGGTATGCGTCGGCGACCTTGCCCGACCGGGCGCCCGCGTCGCCCTCCGTCCCGGCGCGCGTCGACAGGCCGATCAGGGTGATGCCCCGGTCGTCGTCCACGAGCTGACCCTCCAGGTTCCGCAGACTGCGGAACACTACGAGACGCGGGCGTGCCGCCGTGCCCCGGATCTTCTTCTTGATCCGGGCGTGACGCCGCGTTCGGAGTCGATGCCTCTGTTTTGTCCGTCCCCTGATGTCCATCGTGCTTCCCGCTCTCCCCCGTTGCCGGTGCCGGCCGGATCAGCCCGTCGCCTTACCCGCCTTGCGGCGCACATACTCGCCCACGTAGCGGATTCCCTTCCCCTTGTAGGGCTCGGGCGGGCGGATCGCGCGGATCTCGGCCGCCATCTGGCCCACCTTCTCCTTGTCGATGCCCATCACCTTCACGCGAGTCGGAGACTCGAGCCCGAACACCACGCCCGCCGGAGGCTCCACCGTGACCGTGTGGCTGTATCCGACGCTGAACACGAGGTCCCGGCCCTTCTGCTCGGCGCGGTATCCGACGCCGTGGATCTCCAGCTGCTTCTCGTATCCCCGGGATACTCCCGTGACCATGTTCGCGATCAGCGACCGGGTCAGCCCGTGCAGGGCCCTCTGCCGCGCTTCGTCGGACCCTCGCGCCACGCGTACGGCCCCGTCGGAGAGGGTGATCTCCATTTCGGAGCTGAAGGAGCGCTCGAGTTCCCCCCGGGGCCCCTTCACATGCACACCGACACCGTCGATCGTGACCTCGACGCCGTCCGGCACCGGGATCGGCAGCTTTCCGATTCTCGACACGCTATCTGCTCCCTCGCGGGTGCGCCGCCGACGCGGACCGCCCCGCGATGCGGCTAGTAGATTTTTGCGATGACTTCGCCGCCGACGCGTTGCCTGCGGGCCTCGCGATCGGTCATCAGTCCATTCGATGTCGACAGGATCGCGATCCCCATCCCGGCCCGGACCTTGGGGATCGAACTCGCGTCCACGTACTTCCTCAGCCCCGGCTTCGACACCCGCTCGAGGAGCCGGATCACGGGCCGTTCGTCCGACGTGTACTTCAGGTACACGCGCAGGCGACCGTGCCGGTTGTCGTCCAGCACCTTGTAGCCGCGCAGAAAGTGGTTCTCCGTCAGGATGCGCGCGATCTCGACCTTGATCTTCGAGAGCGGGATGTCGACCCGCCGGTGTCCCGCGCGCCCCGCGTTGCGGATCCTGGTCAGCAGGTCCGCGATCGGATCGGTCATGCTCATGTCACCAACTCGCTTTCCGAACGCCGGGGATCTCTCCGCGCAGCGCCTGTTGCCGGAAGCAGATTCGGCACAGGCCGAACTTCCTCATGTAGGCCCGGGACCGGCCACACCGGTTGCAGCGCCGCACCGTGCGGGAACTGAACTTCGGTTTCCGGTTCGCTTTCTGAATCAACGACGTCTTGGCCATGCGGTCTTTCCTGATGTGAGCCGTCTCCGGCGGCCCCGCCGGGGCGGAACTCCGCCTAGATGACGACCGGGACTTCGTCGCGGAACGGCATCCCCATCTCGCGAAGCAGGGCGAGCGCCTCGTCGTCGCGGTCAGTGGTCGTGACGAATGTGATGTTCATGCCGTGGATCTTGACGATCTCATCGTAGTCGACTTCGGCGAAGACCATCTGCTCCTGGATCCCCACCGTATAGTTGCCGCGACCGTCGAACGCCCGGCTCCCGAACCCCCGGAAGTCCCGGATTCGCGGCACCGCCGTGCTGATGAAGCGGTCGAGGAACTCGTACATTCGCGGGCCGCGGAGGGTGACCTTCGTCCCGACGGGCATGCCCTCGCGCAGGCCGAAGTTCGAGATGGAGGTCCGCGCTCGCGTAATCACGGGGCGCTGGCCGCTGATCACCGCGAGTTCCTTCGCGGCGGACTCGAGCAGCTTCGGGTTGTCCTTCCCTTCGCCGAGCCCCGCATTGATCACGATCTTCTCGAGCCCCGGGATCTGGTGCGGGTTCTCGAAGCCGAACGCCTCGGCGAGCTTCGGGCGAACCGTGTCATCGTAGTGTGTCCGCAGCCGCGGCTTTCCGTTATTCGCACTCATCGTTTCCTCGTCGCCCCTCAGCCCGCCGTCGGGATCGGGTTGTCGCAACGCTTGCAAATCCGCTCGATCGTGCCGTCCGCGTCGTGCCGTCGTCGAACCCGTGTCGGCTCGTCGCAATGAGGACACACGAGCATCACGTTCGAGACTCTGATCGGCTCCTCGTGCGTGACGATCCCGCCTTCCGTGATGCCGCCTCTCGCGTTCGCCGCCGGACGCTTGTGGTGCTTCCGCATGTTGACTTCCTGCACCACGACGAGCCCGCGCGCGGGGATCGCGCGCAGAATCCGTCCCTGGGCGCCGATGTCGTTGCCCGCGATCACCCTCACGGTGTCTCCGGTCCTCAGGTTCATCTTCCTCTGGGTCATGTTCGGCTCGAATCCTCGCGCGGCTCTCAGATGACTTCGGGAGCGAGCGATACGATCTTCATGAACTTCTTCTCGCGGAGTTCGCGCGCCACCGGTCCGAAGATCCGGGTGGCGGTCGGCTCTCCCGCGTCGTTTATGATCACCGCCGCGTTCTCGTCGAAGCGGATGTAGCTGCCATCGCGCCGGCGGCTCTCCTTGGCGGTCCTCACGACCACCGCTCGCACCACCTCGCCCTTCTTCACGTTCCCGTGCGGCGTCGCGTCCTTGACCGTCACGACGATCACATCGCCGACGCGTGCATACCGGCGGCGCGACCCTCCGAGAACTCGAATACAGAGGGCGCGGCGCGCGCCGGAATTGTCCGCGATCCGGACGATGGACTCCTGCTGGATCATCTCGTGCCCCTCGCTAGTCCGGGCGCTGGATCAACTCGAGCACACGCCAGCGCTTGTGCCGGGACAGCGGCCGGGTCTCTTCGATCCGGACGAGGTCGCCGACCCTGTACTCGTTCGTCTCGTCGTGGGCCTGGTACCGCTTCCCCCGGCTCACCTGCTTGCCATACAGCGGATGGGCGAGGCGCCGTTCCACGGAGACCACGACGGTCTTGTCCATTCGGTCTCTCACGACCGTCCCGAGCCGGAGCTTCCGGCGGCCCTTCGTCGCAGATTGATCAGTCAACCTGATTCTCCTCGCTACGCGCCCGTTCGGACTGCACGGTCTTCAGCCGGGCGATCTCGCGCCGCAGCGTGCGGAGGAGCGACGGGTTCTCCAGCTCCTCGAAGGCCGCCCGATACCGCAGGCGCGCGATCTCGTTCTTCGCGCGGGCGAGTTCCTCCGCGAGTTCCTCGTCCGTGTACTCCCGAATTTCCATCGCGGTCATCGCCATCTATTCCTCCCGCACCAGGAAGCGCGTCTTGATCGGGAGCTTCGCGGACGCCAGTTGCATCGCGCGTCGCGCGATTTCGATGTCCACGCCCTCGAGTTCGAACATGACGCGCCCCGGCTTCACCGGAGCGACCCAGTACTCGGGATTCCCCTTCCCCTTGCCCATCCGCGTCTCGGCGGGCTTCTGCGTGAGCGGCTTGTCCGGAAAAATGCGGATCCAGACTTTCCCGCCTCGCTTGATGTGTCGCGTCATGGCGACACGCGCCGCCTCGATCTGCCGGTTCGTGATCCAGCCCGGTTCGACCGCCTGGAGGGCGTAGTCACCGAAGGAGACCTTGTTCCCGCGGTGCGCATTGCCCCGCAAGCGGCCCTTCTGCTGTTTCCGGTACTTGACGCGCTTCGGTTGCAGCATATTCCTTCTACCCTCGCCTGCGGCCGCCGCGACGGCGACCGCCCGCGGTATACGTCTGACCCCGGCGATCCTCCACGATTTCGCCGTGGAAGATCCACACCTTCACCCCGATCGTGCCGAACGTCGTCCTGGCCTGCCGCTCCGCATAGTCGATGTCGGCACGCAGCGTGTGCAGCGGGACGCGCCCCTCGTGATAACCTTCCGAACGCGCGATCTCGGCCCCCCCGAGGCGGCCGCCGCACTGGATGCGGATGCCGTCCGCGCCGGCGCGCATGGCCGCCTGCACGGCCCGCTTCATCGCCCGTCGAAAACTGATGCGCTGCGTCAACTGGTGGGCGACATTATCGGCCACCAGCTGGGCCGAGGTCTCCGGGCGGCGAATCTCCTCGACGTTCACGGACACTTCCGCCTCGGTGAGGAGCGCCAGTTCGTCGCGCAGCTTGTCGACCTCGGCCCCGCGCTTGCCGATGACGACCCCCGGCCGGCCGGTGTGAATCGTGACGACGATCTTGGACGGCTTGCGTTCGATCTCCACGTGGGAGATGGCCGCGTGGCCGAGCCGGGCGTGCAGGTACTTCCGCAGCTTCTCGTCTTCCGCGAGCAGCTTGGGGAACTCCTTCCCCTGCGCGTACCAGCGCGACCTCCACGGTTTGACGGAGCCGAGCCGGAATCCGTACGGGTGTGTCTTCTGCCCCATTAGTCTCTCGTCTCCACGACGACCGTCACGTGACTGCTCCGCTTGAGCACGGGCGTGGCCCGCCCGTATGCGCGGGGGCGCCAGCGCCGAAGCGTCCTGCCTTCGTCCACATAGGCCTCACGCACGTAGAGTTCGTCCACATCGACGGCCTCGCCCTCCTCGTCCGCCCGATAGGCCGCGTTCGCGACGGCGGAACGGAGGACCTTGCCGACGGGCCGGGCCGCTTTCTTCTTCGAGAACTGCAGGACGGCGTACGCCTCGTTGACGTCGCGGCCGCGAATCTGGTCGATGACCAGCCGCATCTTCCGCGCCGACATACGGACGTTCTTCGCCTTCGCCGTGGCCCGCATCAGACCCGTCCCCTCCGGTCCCGCGCAGAACCGGCATGACCCCGGAACGTCCGCGTCGTCGCGAACTCTCCCAGCTTGTGGCCTACCATGTTCTCCGTCACGTAGACCGGGATGAACTTGTTTCCGTTGTGTACGGCGAGGGTGTGCCCCACGAAATCGGGACTGATCGTCGAGGCGCGCGCCCAGGTCTTGATGACCGACTTGCCGCCGGACTCGTTCATCCGCTGCACCTTCATGAGCAGCTTCTCGTCGATGTACGGTCCCTTCTTGATGCTTCTCGGCATTGCTTTCCCTCGCTCCTACTGCGTGGCTTTGCCGCGCTTGCGGCCGCGCACGATCAGCTTGTCGCTCGACTTCCGCTTCTTCCTCGTCTTCCGTCCCTCCGGCTTGCCCCAGGGCGAGACGGGTGGACGGCCTCCCGAACTTCGGCCCTCGCCGCCCCCGAGGGGGTGATCGACGGGGTTCATCGCCACACCCCGGACCTTGGGCCGGTGACCCTTCCACCGTGAGCGACCGGCCTTCCCGGCGCGGATCAGCTCATGATCGACGTTGCCCACCTGGCCGACCGTGGCCCGGCACGATTCCGGCACCATGCGCATCTCGGTGCTCGGAAGCCGCAGCGTCACCCTGCCCCTCTCCTTCGCGACCACCTGCACCGCCGCTCCCGCCGAGCGGGCAAGCTGCGCCCCCTTGCCGGGGACGAGTTCCACCCCGTGCACGAGGGTCCCGAGAGGGACTTCGCCCAGAGGCAGACAGTTCCCCGGCGCGGGGTCGATGCCGGAACCGGAGAGCACGGTGTCCCCCACGCCCAGTCCCCGGGGGTGGAGGATGTAGCGCTTCTCGCCATCCGCGTAGTGAATGAGGGCGATGCGGGCCGACCGGTTCGGATCGTACTCGATCTCCGCCACGACCCCCGGAACCCCGTCCTTCCGGCGCTTGAAGTCGATCCGCCGGTAGCGTCGCTTGTGGCCGCCGCCCCGCCGGCGGACCGTGATCCGCCCGTGGTGGTTGCGGCCCGCCTTCTTCGACAGCCCCTCGGTGAGCGACTTCTCGGGCTCGCTGCGCGTGATCTCCTCGAAGGTCGAGACGCTGCGAAAACGGGAGGCCGACGTGACCGGCTTGAACTTACGAATCGGCATCGATCAAGCTCCTTCCAGCACGTCGACGGGCCCATCCGCGACCTCGATGATCGCCTTCTTCCAGTGCGGCCGCCGGCCCATGGTGCGCCCCATGCGCTTCTTCTTGCCCCGCACGTTCATCGTGCGCACCGAAGTGACGTTACAGCCCTCGAACATCGCCTCGAAGGCCTTGCGGATCTCGATCTTGTTCGCGTCGGGCGCCACCTCGAAGGTGTACTTCGGGCGGGGCTCGACTTCCCCGCGATCGATTCGGGCCTGGAGCCTGCGGCCCACCCCATCGGTCCCCTCGGACTGCAGGCTGGTCGAACTCTTCTCGGTGAAGAGCGGACGGAGGATGATCTCGTTCGGCGTGCGTCTCATGCGTCACCCTCCTCGCCGGGCCCGGCCGGCGCATCGAAGGCCGCCGCCTCAACCAGCACCAGGTCCGACCACAGGATGTCGTACGCGGAGGCGTCGCCCCACGGGAGCACGCGAACTCCGGGCAGATTCCTCGCCGAAAGGTAGACGCTCGGCTTATGGCCCGAAGTCAGGAGGAGAACGTTCTCCGACCCGCGTCCGATACGGGCCAGGAGCGCGGCCACCTCACGCGTCTTCGGCGGGTCGAAGTCCAGGGACTCCACCAGCGCCAGATCGCCAGTCAGCGCTCTCGTGTTGAGGGCCGAACGGATCGCCAGCCGACGCAGCTTCCGGGGCACGCGGACGCGATAGGAGCGCGGCTGCGGGCCGAAGACGACCGAGCCGCCCCGCCACAACGGGGAGCGGATCGTGCCGGCGCGGGCGCGACCGGTCCCCTTCTGCCGCCAGGGCTTGCGGGATCCCCCGCGTACCATGGAGCGGCTCTTGGTCGAATGCGTGCCCTGGCGCCGGTTCGCGAGCAGGGCGGTGACGACCTGATGGAGCGCATCCTCGTTCACGGTGCCGTCGAACGGCGTCCGCGGCAGCAGCCGCTCCTCGCCGGAAGTGCCATCGGCCCTGTACGTCGCGACTTTCATCGACCCGACCTCACCATGACGATGTTGTTGCGCGCGCCCGGGATCGAGCCGCAGACGATGAGCAGGTTCTTCTCGGCATCGACGCGGATAACCCTGCGGCTCATCGCCATGTGCTTCGTGCCGCCCATGCGGCCCGCCATCTTCACGCCCTTGATGACGCGGGACGGGTCGGTGCCCGCCCCGATCGAGCCCGGCTTCCGCAGGACCGAGCTCCCGCCGTGAGAGCCGCGGCCGCCGGCAAAACCGTGCCGCTTCACCACGCCCTGGAAGCCGCGGCCCTTCGTCGTGCCGCTCACATCCACCCGCGATCCGACCTCGAACATGTCGACCGTCAGCTGCTGGCCCGGCTCGAGTTCCTCACTCCCGAAATCGAACTCGGCGAGGACCCGCGGTACGTGGTCGAGTCCGGCGCGCGCGGCGTGCCCCTTGGCCGGCTTCCTGGCCGGCCTTCGGACGTTGCTCTCCTTCACGCGGCCGAAGCCGAGCTGGACCGCGTCGTATCCGTCGCGCGCGGCGGTCTTGATCTGGACCACCGGACACGGCCCGACCTCGAGCACGGTGACGCCGACCGCCCTGCCGTCGTCGTCGAAGATCTGCGTCATGCCGATCTTGCGGCCGATCAACCCGGGCATCTCGCTACTCGACCTTGATTTCGACGTCGACGCCGGCGGCCAGATCCAGCTTGGTCAGCGCGTCGATCGTCTGTGGACGGGAGTCGTGGATGTCGATGAGCCGCTTGTGCGTCTTGAGTTCGAACTGTTCGCGCGACTTCTTGTCCACGTGCGGGCTCCGCAGGACCGTGAACAACTGGCGACGCGTGGGCAGCGGGATCGGCCCGCTGACGGTCGCACCGGTCTTCTGGGCGGTCCGAACGATGTCCGACGCCGTCTGGTCGATCACCGCCGGATCGAACGCCTTCAGTCGAATCCGAATCTTCTGCGCCATCTCGTGGTCGTCTCGCTTCCGGGGCGTCGGGCTAATCGTGGATGGCGGTGACGACGCCGGCGCCCACCGTCCGTCCGCCCTCGCGGATCGCGAAGCGGAGGTTCTCCTCCATCGCGATCGGCGTGATCAGCTCCACCGCCATGTTCACGTTGTCTCCCGGCATCACCATCTCCACTCCCTCCGGAAGCTCCGCCGATCCCGTCACGTCCGTCGTCCGGAAGTAGAACTGCGGCCGGTAGCCGTTGAAGAACGGCGTGTGACGGCCCCCCTCGTTCTTCGTCAGAACGTACACCTCCGCGCTGAACTTCCGGTGCGGCAGGATCGACCGGGGGTGAGCGACCACCATCCCGCGCTCCACCTCCGTCTTCGCCACGCCCCGCAGCAGCAGACCCGCGTTGTCCCCCGCCCGACCCTCGTCCAGGATCTTCCGGAACATCTCCACCCCCGTCACCACCGTCTTCTTCTCCGAGCCCAGTCCCACCAACTCCACGCCCTCGCCCGTCTTCACCACCCCGCGCTCGATCCGGCCCGTCACCACCGTCCCCCGGCCCGTGATCGTGAACACGTCCTCCACCGGCATCAAGAACGGCTTGTCCGTCGCTCGCTCCGGCACCGGAATGTACGTGTCCAGCGCATCCAGCAGCTCCCCGATGCACGCCGTCTCCTCAGCCTCCGGCTCCCCGCTCTCCAGCGCATGCAGCGCCGAGCCACGGATCACCGGCACGTCGTCGCCCGGAAACTCGTACTCGCTCAGCAGCTCACGGACCTCCAGCTCCACCAGGTCCAGCAACTCCTCGTCGTCCACCTGGTCCACCTTGTTCAGGAACACCACGATGTACGGCACGTTCACCTGGCGGGCCAACAGAATATGCTCCCGTGTCTGGGGCATCGGTCCGTCCGCCGCCGACACCACCACGATCGCACCGTCCATCTGCGCCGCGCCCGTGATCATGTTCTTCACGTAGTCCGCGTGGCCCGGACAGTCCACGTGCGCGTAGTGCCGCGCCGCCGACTCGTACTCCACGTGAGCCGTCGCGATCGTGATCCCACGCTCCCGCTCCTCCGGCGCCTTGTCGATCTGGTCGAACGGCACGAACTGCCCGTAGCCCCGCGCCGCCTGTACCTGTGTGATCGCCGCCGTCAACGTCGTCTTCCCGTGGTCCACGTGTCCCACCGTGCCCACGTTCACATGCGGCTTCGTTCGCTGAAACCTTTCCTTCGCCATCGCCCCTGTTTCTCCTTTGTGCCGGCTCAGACCCGGCCTCCGGTGCCCGCTGGTGCGGAGCCCCGGCGGTCCCGGACCGTTATGCGCCGTTGGCGGAGACGATCTCCACCGTCTTGGATCCCGGAACTTCCTCGTAGTGAGAGAACTGCATGGTGTAGACCGCGCGCCCCTGGCTCATCGACCGAAGCGAGGTCGCGTAGCCGAACATCTCCGACAGCGGCACGGACGCTCCGATCACTCGCGCGGACGAACGCTGCGTCATGCCGCCGATCTTTCCGCGCCGGCTGGACAGATCGCCCATGACGTCGCCGAGATAATCGTCCGGCGTGACCACTTCGACGTTCATGACCGGCTCGAGCAACACCGGCTGCGCCCTGCGGGCGCCTGCCTTGAGGGCGATCGAGCCCGCGATCCTGAACGCCATCTCGCTCGAGTCGACTTCATGATACGACCCGTCGATCAGCGTCGCCTTGACGTCGATGATCGGGTAGCCGGCGACGATGCCGGAATCGAGCGCTTCGCGAATCCCCTGCTCCACGGACCTGACGTACTCACGCGGCACGTTCCCGCCGCGGATCTCGGAGTCGAAGACGAACCCTCCCCCGGGGTGGGTCGGCTCGAGGTTGATGATCACATGCCCGAACTGCCCGCGCCCTCCCGTCTGACGCACGAAGCGGCCCTCCACCTTCCGGACCGCCTTGCGAATCGTCTCCCGGTAGGCCACCTGCGGCCGGCCCACATTGGCGTTCACGCGGAACTCGCGCTGCAAGCGGTCGACGATGATCTCGAGATGGAGTTCGCCCATCCCGCTGATGATCGTCTGCCCGGTCTCTTCGTCCGTATAGACGCGGAAGGTCGGATCTTCCTCGGCCAGCTTCGCCAGAGCTTCCGCGAGCTTGTCCTGGTCCGCCTTCGTCCTCGGTTCGATCGCCACCCGAATGACCGGTTCGGGGAAGCTCATCGACTCGAGCACGATCGGGTCGCTCCGGGACGAGAGCGTATCCCCCGTCCGGGTGTGCTTGAGCCCGATCGCCGCCGCGATGTCTCCGGCGAACACCTCGTCCCGCTCTTCACGCTTGTTCGCGTGCATCTGAAGGAGGCGTCCCACACGCTCCTTCCGGCCCCGGGAAGAGTTCAGGACGTGTGATCCGGCCTTCGCCGTCCCCGAGTACACCCTGAAGTAGGTGAGACGTCCCACGTACGGATCCGTCGCGATCTTGAACGCGAGCGCCGAAAACGGCGCGGTCTCGTCAGCCGCGCGCTCGACCACGGACTCGTCCCGCTGCGGGAGGTGGCCCGTGACCGGAGGCACGTCGAGCGGAGAGGGGAGGTAGTCGATCACCGCGTCGAGGAGCCGCTGCACGCCCTTGTTCTTGAAAGCGGACCCGCACAGGATCGGTGTGATTCCATTCGCCAGCGTCGCCTTGCGGACGGCCCGCCGGACCTCCTCTTCGCTGAGCTCCTCACCGTCGAGATACTTCTCGAGCAGCGGCTCGTCGTACTCGACCGCGGCCTCGATGAGTTCGCTCCGGAGTTGCGCCACTTCTTCCAGCAGCGCATCCGGCACGGGGCCCTCGCTCCAACTGGTACCCAGCGACTCATCGTCATAGACGACCTTGACCTCGCGCACGAGGTCGACCATGCCGGTATAGAGTTCGCCCTCGCCGAGCGGGATCTGGAGAGGCCGCGCGTTCGCGCCGAGCCGTTCGCGCATCATGCGGACGACGTTCATGAAGTCGGCGCCGACGCGGTCCATCTTGTTGACGAACGCGAGGCGAGGGACGCCGTACTTGTCCGCCTGGCGCCAAACGGTCTCCGATTGCGGCTCTACGCCGCCGACCGCGCAGAACAGGGCGACCGCGCCATCGAGCACCCGCAGGCTTCGCTCCACCTCGACCGTGAAGTCCACGTGCCCCGGCGTGTCGATGATGTTGATGCGGTGCGGTTCGTCGTAGCACTCCCAGTAACAGGTGGTCGCGGCCGATGTGATCGTGATGCCGCGTTCCTGCTCCTGCTCCATCCAGTCCATGGTCGCGTCGCCATGATGCACTTCACCCAGCCGATGCGTCCGGCCGGTATAGAACAGAACCCGTTCGGTCGTCGTCGTCTTTCCGGCATCGATGTGCGCCATGATGCCGATATTCCGAAGCCGCTCCAGCGGTGTTCTTCTCTCCATCGATCGATATTTATCTCTACCTGGAATCGTGTCCGGAACCCGTTGCGGCCGCGTTCATCCGGAAACGCCGCCCTACCACCGGTAGTGCGCGAACGCCTTGTTCGCCTCGGCCATCCGGTGGACATCCTCCCTCTTCTTCACCGCCCCCCCGTCACCCCGCGCGGCATCGAGAAACTCGCCCGCGAGACGCTGCGCCATCGTCTTGCCGGAGCGCGCCCGCGCGTACTGGACGAGCCATCGGCGCGCGAGCGTGTCCCGCCGCCGATACGAGACCTCCATCGGCACCTGGTACGTCGCGCCGCCCACCCGGCGGCTCCGCACCTCGAGGATCGGCTTCACGTTCTGCAGCGCCTGCCGGAACACGTTCATCGCGGGCTGTCCCGTCTTCATCTCGACGGTCCGCATCGCGTTGTAGAAGGTCCGCTCCGCGAGCGACTTCTTCCCCTCCAGCATCAGCATGTTGATGAACTTCGTGACTTCGGTGCTCCCGTACCGGGAGTCCGGGGTCACCTCACGCTGTTCAGCACGGTTTCGTCGTGGCATCTCTTCCCGCCGTGTGCGTCTCCGGTCCACCCGGAGAACTCGTACATGCAGCCAGAGCCCGACCACGGACTCCGAGGCCGGGCCCTGTTTCACCTGCGGGTGAACCGCTCCGGACGACAGATCGTCCGGCCCGCTCGAATGTCCGGGGACGACCCCGAACTATTTCCTCTTCTTCGAACCGTATTTCGACCGGCCCTGGTTCCTGTCGTCCACACCGGAAGCGTCGAGGGTTCCCCGGATGATGTGGTATCGGACACCCGGGAGATCCTTCACTCGTCCACCCCGAATCAGCACGATGCTGTGCTCCTGGAGATTGTGCCCTTCTCCCCCGATGTAGGCCGTCACCTCGTAGCCGTTCGTGAGCCGCACGCGCGCGACCTTGCGCAAGGCCGAGTTGGGCTTCTTCGGCGTCGTGGTGTACACGCGCGTACAGACGCCGCGCCTCTGGGGATTCCCCTCCAGCGCGGGCGCCTTGCTCTTCTTCTCAATCTTTCGGCGGCCCTTGCGGACCAACTGATTGATGGTCGGCATTCCCGCTCCATCGCTCCCTCCGGCCGCACCGGTGCACCGATCACCGAACAAGGGCCCGGCCGTTGGGGAGAAAAAAATCGGGGGCGGATCAAGACCGCCCCCGCGGCGACCGCCGACCGGTCGGTCGACAGAACACGGAGAGTAGTGACGCTACGTGCCGGTGTCAAGCGGCTTTGGGCCGTTTCGAGAGCGGCCGGCCGGAGGCCCGGATCAGGTGGTCAGCAGCGCACTCTCCTCCGGGGCCGTCTCCTCCTCCGCCTGGTCCCGAAGATCGGAGAAGAGGCTCCGGGGCGCTTCCTCGGGCAGCACCGGGCGGCGCATGGAATCGATCTGCGCCTTGAGCGAGTCGTCGATCAGGAACTCTATGTCGGAGAAACGGTGCGTCCCCGTCCCGGCCGGGACGAGATGCCCAATGATGATGTTCTCCTTCAGTCCCCGCAGCTGGTCCTTCGCCCCCCGTACCGCGGCGTCCGTGAGGACGCGCGTCGTCTCCTGGAACGAGGCGGCGCTGATGAACGATTCCGTCGTCAGGCTCGACTTCGTGATCCCGAGGAGAATGGGCTCGGCCCGGGGCGGCTTGCCCCCGCTCCCGAGCTCCCGGCGCGCGGCGTCGCGGAACTCCATGCGATCGACGTGCTCGCCCTCCAGGAATTCCGTCGCTCCCGGGTCGGTGATGCGGACCTTCTGCAGCATCTGGCGCACGATGACCGCGATGTGCTTGTCGTTGATCCGCACCCCCTGCAGCCGGTAGACCTCCTGGATCTCGTTCAACAGGTACTCCTGGACGGCGCGCGGCCCCCTCACCCGGAGGATGTCGTGCGGGTTCACGGGTCCCTCGGAGAGCCGGTCTCCGGCGCGTACGAGGTCCCCTTCGTGCACGCGCAGGTGCTTCCCGACCGGGATCTGGTACACCATCTGCTCGTCGCCATCCATCGTGACGATGATCTCGCGCTTCCCGCGCTTGATCCCGCCGAACGAGACGCGGCCGTCGACCTCCGTAATCGTCGCCGGGTCCTTGGGCCTCCGGGCCTCGAACAGTTCGGCGACCCGGGGCAGGCCTCCCGTGATATCGCGGGTCTTGTACGCTTCCCGGCTGATCTTGGCGAGGACCTCGCCCGCGCTGATCGCCTGGCGGTTCTGCACCAGGAGCTGCGCGCCGACCGGGACGATGAACTCGCGGAGCTTCCCACCCTTCTCATCGACGATGTCGAGGACCGGGTGGAGCTTCTTTTCGCGGTCCTCGATGATGACCTGCTGGCGCCGGCCGGTCGCCTCGTCGAGCTCCTCGCGCACCGTCTCCTCCGGCACGATGTCGTTGAAGCGGATGCGGCCCTTCTTGTCGGCCACGATCGGCTCGGAGTAGGGGTCCCAGCCGAAGAGCAGATCGCCGTGCGTTACCTCCACGCCGTCTTCAACGAAGAGCGTCGCGCCATACGGGACCGCGAGACGCGAGAGGATGCGATCGTCCGCGGTCTTCATGAGCAGCTCACCCTCGCGGCTCGTGACGATCGTATCGCCCGAGGGGTCCTCCACGGTCGTGACGCGCTCGAAGGCGACGATGCCCTCGAGCTTCGAGCGGCGCTGCGTCTGCGCCGCGATCCGAGCCGCCGTCCCTCCGATATGGAAGGTCCGCAGCGTGAGCTGCGTGCCGGGCTCGCCGATCGACTGCGCGGCCAGGATCCCGACCGCCTCCCCCAGGTCGACAGGCCCCATCGTCGCCAGGTTGCGGCCGTAGCACTGCTGGCAGATGCCCCGCCGCGACTCGCAGGTGAGGACCGAGCGAATCCGTACCTGCTGTACCCCGCTCTCGTCTATGGCCCGGGCCCGCGCCTCCGTGATCATTTCGCCCGACTCGACGATGACCTCCTCGTCGATGGGATCGATCACGGCGTCGGCCGCGATGTTGCCCGCCACGCGATCCGACAGCGGCTGGATGATGTCTTCGCCCTCCTTCAGAGCCGTGACGTCCAGTCCGAGGATCGTATTGCAGTCCTCCTCGATGATCGTGACGTCCTGCGCCACATCCACGAGCCGCCGCGTCAGGTAGCCGGCATCGGCCGTCTTGAGCGCGGTGTCCGCGAGTCCCTTGCGCGCCCCATGGGTCGAGATGAAGTACTCGAGTACGCTGAGGCCCTCCCGGAAGTTCGAGCGGATCGGGCTCTCGATGATCTCTCCGATGCCGCCCGTCAGCTTCTTCTGGGGCTTCGCCATGAGCCCGCGCATCCCCGCCAGCTGTCGGATCTGATCGCGCGAACCCCGCGCGCCGGAATCGAACATCATGTAGATGGGATTGAATCCCTCTCTCGAGCTCTTCAGCCCCCCCACCATGGCGTCCGCCACATCGTTGTTGGCGTGGGTCCAGGCGTCGATGACCTTGTTGTATCGCTCGCCGAAGGAAATCACGCCTCGGTGGTACGCCTTCGTGAAGCGATTCACATCCTCCTGCGCCTCCCCGAGGATCTCCTGCTTCTCCGGCGGGATCTCCATGTCGTCGAGCCCGATCGAGACGCCGGCCCGGGTCGCGTACTTGAACCCGAAGTCCTTGAGTTCATCCAGGAAGATCGTGGTCTCCTCGAGGCCAGCCAGCCGGAACGACTGGAAGACGAGGTCTGCCAGCGTACCCTTGCCGAGCGTCTCGTTCACGTACGGCACCCGGTCCGGAAGGATCGCGTTGAAGAGAGCCCGTCCGACGCTGGTCACGATCCACTTCTTCTCGCTCTGTCCGTCGTCGGTCTTCTCCTCCACGAGGAGCCGGATCGGCATGTGATAGTCCGGCGTCCCCGAGGCCGATCGCAGATATCCGGTTTCCAGTGCGAGTTCGACCTGCGCCGCGTCCGAGAAGTGCGGAAGATCGGTGCGGCTCTGCTGCGCCTCGAAGTCCGGCCGCACTTTGGTCATGTAGTAGCAGCCCAGGACCATGTCCTGCGACGGAGACGCGATCGGCCGACCGCTCGACGGCTTCAGGATGTTGTTGCTCGACAGCATGAGGACTCGCGCTTCGAGCTGCGATTCGAACGACAGCGGGAGGTGCACCGCCATCTGGTCGCCGTCGAAGTCCGCGTTGAACGCGGCACACACGAGCGGATGGATGCGGATCGCCTTCCCTTCGACGAGGACGGGTTCGAAGGCCTGGATCCCCAGCCTGTGCAGCGTCGGCGCCCGGTTCAGGAGTACCGGGTGGTCCTTGATGATGTCCTCGAGGACTTCGTAGACCGTCGGGTCGTCCAGCTCGACGAGCTTCTTGGCGCGCTTCACCGTCTCGGCGTGGAGACGCCGCTCGAGTTCGTGGACGATGAACGGCTTGAACAGTTCGACCGCCATTTTCTTCGGCAGCCCGCACTGGTGCAGCTTCAACTCGGGGCCGACGACGATCACCGAGCGACCCGAATAGTCGACGCGCTTGCCGAGCAGGTTCTGCCTGAAGCGCCCCTGCTTCCCCTTGAGCATGTCCGACAGCGACTTGAGCGGCCGCTTGCCGCGCCCGCGAATCGCCTTCCCGCGCCGCCCGTTGTCGAACAGCGCGTCCACCGCCTCCTGGAGCATGCGCTTCTCGTTGCGCAGGATCACTTCCGGCGCGCGCATCTCGAGCAGCTTCTTGAGCCGATTGTTCCGGTTGATGACGCGGCGGTACAGGTCGTTGAGGTCGGAGGTCGCGAACCGGCCGCCATCGAGCGGGACGAGAGGACGGAGATCCGGCGGAATCACCGGGATCACGTCCATGATCATGTGCTCCGGGCTGTTGCGCTTCGAGACCTCTTCGTCGCTGTTGCGGATCGCGTCGATGACCTTGAGGCGCTTCAGCTTCTTCTTCTTCCGATGCTTCGAAGTCTCGTGCACGACCTCGTAGCGCAGCTGCTCGGCGAGTTCGTCGATATCGAGCTGGCCCAGCAGGGTACGGACCCCTTCGGCCCCGATCTCCGCGCGGAACGCCGTGTCCCCTTCCTCGCGCGCCTTGTCCGTCAGCTCCCAGTACTCGTCCTCCTCGATCACCTGCTTGAACTCGACCTCCTGCCGGCCGGGTTCGGTGATCACGTACGCCGCGTAGTAGATGACCTTCTCGAGATCCCTCAGCTTCATCCCGAGCAGATAGCCCATCTGCGACGGGAGCGTCTTGAAGAACCAGATATGCGCCACGGGCACCGCGAGTTCGATATGACCCATCCGCTCGCGGCGGACCTTGGAGAGCGTGACCTCGACCCCGCACTTGTCGCAGATGTGGCCGCGGTACCGGATCCGCTTGAACTTCCCACAGTGACACTCCCAGTCCTTGACCGGCCCGAAGATCCGCTCACAGAAGAGACCGTCGCGCTCCGGCTTGAACGAGCGATAGTTGATGGTCTCGGGTTTCGTGACCTCACCATGGCTCCAGGAGCGGATCTCCTCGGGGGCTGCGAGCTTGATCTGGATCCAGTCGAACTCGGCCGTGCCGCTGCTGCGCTGTCGCGGAAAATCGATCATCTGTCACCCTCTTGGTTCGTTCCGGATCCGGGCTCGCGCCCGGCCGCTCCGCCCGCCGCCTCTCGTCGAACGCCTGACGGCTAGAAGAGCGGGTCGGACTCGTTTCTCCCCAGCGTCACGCTCAACCCCAGCGCCTGAAGCTCCTTGACGAGCACGTTGAAGCTCTCGGGAACTCCGGGCTTGGGCAGGTTGTCACCCTTGACGATCGCCTCGTACACCCGGCTTCGCCCGGTGACGTCGTCCGATTTCACCGTCAGCATCTCCTGCAGCGTATGCGCGGCTCCGTACGCCTCGAGCGCCCATACCTCCATCTCGCCGAAACGCTGTCCCCCGAACTGCGCCTTCCCGGCGAGCGGCTGCTGCGTGACGAGGCTGTACGGACCGATGGATCTCGCGTGGATCTTGTCGTCAACGAGGTGCGAGAGCTTCATCATGTAGATCTGGCCCACGGCGATGTCCGCCACGAACTCCTCGCCCGTGCGCCCGTCGCGGAGCCGCATCTTGCCGGTGGGGCGCAGTCCGGCGCGCTCCATCAACTCCACGACCGCCGCGTCCAGACCCTCGGTCACCTTGCGGCGGCCCGAGAGAGCGGCGGCGTTCGGCCAGCCCGCGGCTTCCAGTTTGGCCGCCGTGGTCCCCCCCGATACATCGCGCACCGCGTGGAGGACGAAGCTGGCCAGGCTCTGGAGGTACTTCGCCAGCTCGCCCTTCCCCGTCAGATAGGCGTCCAGCCCCCTTCCCAGGCCGGCGGCGTCACTCGACCCGTGATCGTCACCTTCCCAGGCCTGGATCTCGTACACGATCTTCTGGATCGTCTGGTACGGGAGGTCGGGCGGGGCCACCTGCGCACCGAGGGTCCGGGCCGCCCAGTGCGCGCCCCCGATCTTCAGCAGCGCTCCGATCTCGTGTTCGGTCGCCCCCTGGAAGACGGGCGTATTCGCCTCGAACCCGAGCGCCTCGGCCGCCCACCCCAGAGTGGTCTCGAGGATCTGGCCGACGTTCATCCGGCTCGGCACGCCGAGCGGGTTGAGCACGATCTCGACCGACTGGCCGTCGGGCAGGACGGGCATGTCCTCCTCCGGCACCACGCGGGCGATGATGCCCTTGTTCCCGTGACGGCCGGCCATCTTGTCCCCGACCGAGATCTTCCGTCTCTCGGCGAGGTAGACCTTCACGAGCTGGACGACGCCCGGCGACAATTCGTCGGGCTGGAAGATCTTGTCGATGCCGTCCTCGGTCCGCTCCCGGATCCGCTCGACGCGGGCCCTGGCCTCCGCCACGACGCGACGGACGAGGTCGTTCGACTTGTCGTCCTCCACCTTGAGCGTGCCGAGGTCGACCTCTCCGAAATCGATGTCGCGGAGCGCGTTGAGGTTCAGCTTTGTGCCCTCGGCGAAGCAGGGCTCGAGGGCGCCACGGCGGAGACACAGGACCGCCGTTTCTCCATCGAGCAGTTCCGCGAGTTCCTCGTCGCGGGCATCGATGACGCGAGAGATCTCGTCCCGTTCGGTCTCGCGGAGTTCGGCGATCCGCTCCCCGTGCTCCCGCTCGAGCAGCGGGTCGTCGATCCGGCGCGAGAAGATCTTGACGTCGATCACGGTGCCTTCGACGCCGGGGGGCACGCGCAGCGAGCTGTCCTTCACATCCTTCGCCTTTTCGCCGAAGATCGCGGTGAGCAGCTTCTCCTCGGGCGAGAGTTCCGTCTCCCCCTTCGGCGTGATCTTCCCGACGAGGATGTCCCCCGACCGGACCGCCGCGCCGATGCGCACGATGCCCCGGTCGTCGAGGTCGACGAGCGCTTCCTCGGCCACGTTCGGGATCTCGCGCGTGATCTCCTCCATCCCGCGCTTCGTGTCCCGCACGTGGAGTTCGAGTTCCTGGATGTGGACCGATGTGTAGACGTCATCCTTGACCAGCCTCTCGCTGATCACGATCGCGTCCTCGAAGTTGTGTCCGAACCAGGGCATGAAGGCGACCAGCGCGTTGCGGCCGAGGGCGAGCGACCCTCCGTCGGTGCCCGCTCCGTCGGCGATCACGTCCCCGGCCTCGACCGTGTCGCCGAGGCGAACGATGGGCCGCTGGTTGATCGCCGTGTCCTGGTTCGTGCGCCAGAACTTCCGCAGCCGGTAGCTGTCGTACTGCGTGAGACGAGCGAGCGGAATCTCGCCGGCCGCCTGGCGCGGCCTGCCGGTATCGATCTCGATCTCGTCCGCCGTGACCCGGGTGACGACACCGGCGCGTCGCGCCAGCACGACCGCCCCGGAGTCCTTCGCCACCTTGCTCTCCAGCCCCGTCCCGACGAGCGGGCGTTCGGGGAAGAGGAGCGGGACCGCCTGCCGCTGCATGTTGGACCCCATCAGGGCCCGGTTCGCGTCGTCGTGTTCGAGGAACGGGATCAGCGCGGGCGACACCGCGACGAGCTGATCGGGCGCGACGTCCATGAAGTCGATCTCTTCCGGCGGCAGGAGCGGATAGTCGTCGCGGCGCCGGCAGAGGACGAGGGACCGCGCGAAGGTCCCATCGGGATTCAGCTCCGCATTGGCCTGGGCGACGGCGTACTCCTCTTCCTCGCTGGCCGAGAGCCAGACGAGTTCCTCGGTCGACACCTTCTCGTCGATGACCCGGCGATACGGGGTCTCCAGGAAACCCAGCTCGTTCAGGCGGGCGTAGGTGGTCACGGAAGTGATGAGCCCGATGTTCGGCCCCTCCGGGGTCTCGATCGGACACATCCGGCCGTAGTGAGAGTAGTGCACGTCGCGCACCTCGAACCCCGCACGCTCCCGGGTCAGGCCGCCGGGCCCGAGCGCGCTCAGGCGGCGCTTGTGCGTGAGCTCCGCCAACGGGTTCGTCTGGTCCATGAACTGGCTGAGCTGCGAGCTGCCGAAGAAGGCCTGAATGACGGCGCTCACCGTTCGCGCGTTGACGAGATCGTCGATCGAGATCTTGTCGGGATCGCTGTTGATCGACATGCGCTCGCGGACCAGACGCGCCATGCGCGACAGTCCGACGGAGAACTGGTTGGCGATCAGCTCTCCGATCGAGCGTACGCGCCGGTTCCCGAGGTGATCGATGTCGTCGGTGTAGCCGCGACCCTCGTGCAACTCGATGAGATAGCGGATGATCGCGACAAAGTCCGAGGGGTCCAGGACCACGAGGTCGTCCCTCGGCGCCTCGAGGTCCACCAGCCGGTACACGTCCTTCAGGCGGTGGTTGACCTTGTGCCGCCCGACCCGCCCCAGATCGTATCGCTTGGGGTTGAAGAAGAGCCGGTCGAGCGCCCCCCGGGCCGTCGCCAGATTCGGCGCTTCGCCGGGCCGGACCAGCGAGTAGATGGAGTGCAGCGCGGCCGCCTCGCTCGAAGTCGGATCCTTGGCCAGGGTGTTCCGGAGGAGCGGCGACTCGCCGCGCGGGCCACCGGTGAAGACGAGCGCCTCGCGGACGCCGCCCGCCTTCAGCTCCGCGAAGAGCCGCCTATCGAACGGGACACCCTCTTCGGCAAGCACCTCGCCCGTGTCCCTGTCGACCACCTCCGCGGCGAGCTGCGGACTCGCACTCCAGTCGCGCCGCATGGCGAGGTCCTCGTACGTCCCGCGCAGGGCCACGAAGGTGGCGCTCGAGTAGACCTCGACCTCGGAGACGCCGACACGCGCGAGGCGCTCGATCGCTTCCTCGGTCAGCATCTCGCCGCGCCGAACGAGGAACGCCTCGTCGGCCTCGAACGCGGCGACACTCTCGATCCCCGCCTCGGAGGCGCGGTTCACGAGTTCGCCGGCGATCCGGTCGCCGGCGGCCCCGATCGCCCCCCCCTCCGCCGGAGCGGGGAGATCTTCCGCCAGCCAGCGAGGCCGTTCCGACTCCGCCTCGAGTTCGTCGAGTCTCAGGGACGTCGGTTCTTCCCCGAAATCCGCATTCGGGATGCTCCGGGCGACCAGCGTGCCCGTGAACTCGCGGCGCGCCGCCCCCTCTTCCTCATCGGCTTCGATTTGCACGACCCGGCGCCTGTAGAACAGCTCCAGGATGTCGACGCTCCGTCCGTAGCCCAGCGCCCGGAGCAGCGCCGTGGCCGGGAACTTCTTCTTCTTGTCGATGTGGACGTGGATCACGTCGTGGATGTCGAGCGTGAACTCGACCCATGAACCGCGGAACGGAATGATGCGGGACGAGAAGAGGCGCGTCCCGTTGGGATGCACGGTCTCCTCGAACACGACCCCCGGGGAACGGTGCAGCTGGCTCACGATGACGCGTTCGGCGCCGTTCACGACGAACGTGCCCTGCTCCGTGAGCAGCGGAAGGTCACCCAGATAGACTTCCTTCTCGAGGATGCTGCCGGGGCGCTTCTCGCCGTCCTTCCCGACGGTCTCGAAGATGACGAGCCGGAGCTGCGCCTTCAGGGGCGCCGAGTACGTCATGTCGCGCTCGATGCACTCTTCCACGACGTACTTCGGCTCTCCGAGGGCGTAGCTCACGAATTCGAGCGAGAAGTTCTCGTTCACGTCCGTGATCGGGAAGATCTCGCGGAAGACCCGTTCGAGACCCAGGTCGCTCCGCTCATCCTCGCTCTTTTTCGTCTGCAACAGACGCTCGAAGGCCACTCGCTGCACGTCCAGGAAATGCGGCATGTATATCGGACGGTCGAGCTTGGCGAACGAGACTGCGGGTCTGCCGTTTGCCGTCAAATCGTACCTCCCCCGGGAACCGCTCGTTTACATCGGAGATGCGCAGAAGCCGGGGCCGCCGACAAGCGGCGGCTCCGGTTCATGCACCGTGAGGGGTCGGACCGCGACACCGCGGCCCCGACCGCGGTCAAGCCGCGGTCCGAGGCATGGAGTTCGGTGCCGTATCCCGCCACGCTCTGCCAGCGTGACTACTTGAGATCCGCCGTGGCGCCCTGCGCTTCGAGCTTGGACTTGATCTCTTCCGCCTCCTCCTTGGACACGCCTTCCTTGACGGGTCCGGGGGCGTTGTCGACGACGGCCTTCGCCTCCTTGAGTCCGAGGCTCGTAACCTCGCGGACGACCTTGATCACCTGGATCTTCTTGTCGCCCACCGCCGTCAGCATGACGTCGAATTCCGTCTTCTCCTCTTCGGCGGCGCCACCATCTCCGCCGGGCCCGGCGACGATGGCGACCGGCGCGGCGGCCGTGACCCCGAAGGTCTCTTCCATCCTGTCTTTCAACTCGGCGGCTTCCAGCACCGTCAGCGAGCCGATCTCCTGCAGAAGGTCTTCGATTTTGGACATGTTCTACCGTTCCCTCGATCCTTTATGCACGTATTCCGCGCGCCCGCACGCCGCGGGCGCGCCCCCGCATCACGCGGCCTGGTTCTTCTTCGCCACCTGTTCGATCATGTCCGCGATGTCGCGGATGAGCGCCCCCAGTGCACCGGCGATGCCGCCCACACTTGCCGTCAGCCCACCGGCGATGCCGCCCAGCAGCACCTCGCGCGGCGGGATATCGGCCATTCGTCCGACATCCTCCGGCGTCGCCTCCACCCTGTCGATGACGCCTATCTTCACCACCGGCCGATCCTCGTGCGCCTTCGCGAACTCCTTGAGGATCCTGGCCGGAACGACGGGGTCGGATTCGCTGAACACGAGCCCCGTGGGGCCCTCCAGATGCGACCTCAGGTCCGGAAGGTCCACATCCTCGAGCGCCCGCTTCATGAGCGTGTTCTTTACGACCCGGTAGGTCAGCCCCTGCTCTCGGAGCCGGGCTCTGAGCTCCGTGACCGCCTTCACGTTCAATCCCGTGAAGTCGGTCAGGTAGATCGTCCCGTTCTCCTCGAGCTGTTGGCTCAGTTCGCGGGTGATGCGCTGCTTTTCTTCGAGTCTCATCAATATGCCGGTTCGATCTACCGATAAATGTCTTCGTCAACGGAAACACCGAGGCCCATGGTGCTCGCCACGGTGACGCTCTTCACATATCGCCCCTTCGCCGCGGCCGGTCTCAACCGCACGATCTCGTCCATGAGAGCCTCGAAGTTCCCGGCCAACTGGTCGATTTCGAAGCTCACCTTGCCGATCGGCGCGTGGACGTTGCCCGTGCGGTCCACCCGGAACTCGATCTTGCCGGCCTTCGATTCCCGGATGGCGCGCCCCACGTCCATCGTGACCGTGCCCGCCTTGGGTGTCGGCATGAGGCCGCGGGGACCGAGTATGCGACCGAGCCGGGCCACGTTCTTCATGAGGTCCGGCGTCGCGATCGCGACATCGAAGTCGAGCCACCCATCCTGGATGCGGGCGATGTAGTCCGTGCCCACGTAGTCCGCTCCGGCCGCCCGGGCCTCCTCCTCCCGATCCGCCGGGACGAGCGCCAGTACGCGGACGGGACGTCCCGTGCCGGCCGGCAGGATGACGGTGCCCCGCACGATCTGGTCGGCCCGTCGAGGGTCCACTCCCAGACGCACCGCAGCCTCCACTGTCTCGTCGAAGTTCGCGAACGCCATCGTCCGGACGCGTTCCAGCGCTTCGCGAGGCGCGAGCGAACCGTTCCGCGGAGCGGTCGCGGCCGCGGAGCGGTATTTCTTGCCGCGTTTCGGCATCTTCTCCGATTTCTCCCGAATCAGTCCGCGCGCTCGATCCCCATGGATCGCGCGGTGCCCTCGATCATCCGCATCGCGGCTTCCTCGTCCGCCGCGTTCAGATCCTTCATCTTGATCCGGGCGATCTTGCGCAGCTGATCACCCGTGACCTTCCCCACCTTCTCGCGGTTGGGCTCCGCCGAGCCCGAAGCGAGACCCAGTTCGTTCTTGAGCAGCTCCGCCGCCGGTGGCGTCTTGGTGATGAAGCTGAACGTCCGGTCCTTGTAGACCGTGATCTCGACCGGGATGATCGTGCCCACATCCTGCTGCGTCTGCGCGTTGAACGTCTTGCAGAAGTCCATGATGTTGAGGCCGTGCTGGCCCAACGCCGGACCGACGGGCGGAGCGGGGTTCGCCTGCCCACCCGGAATCTGCAGCTTGATGAATCCCGTGGCCTGCTTCTTAGGCGGCATTTAGCCGTCCGTGTCGATGGGTTGCCGGCCGTGTGCTGCGCGGGCCATTCAGAAGCCCTGCAGCTGCGTGTAGTCGAGTTCGACCGATGTGGGGCGCCCGAACAGGCTTACCTGCACGCGCACCTTTCCCTTCTCCGCAAACACTTCTTCCACCGTTCCGCTGAAATCGCTGAACGGTCCCTCCATCACCTCGACGACCTGTCCCGGACGGAACGGGATCTCCGCTTCCGGGCCCGCCTGTTCGAGTTCGTCCGCGATGCCGAGGATCTTGTTCATTTCCTCGGTCTTGAGGGGCTGCGGCGCCTTCCCGCTGCCCACGAACTTGATCACGCCGGGGACGTTGTTCACGACGTACATCGTGTTCTGATCCAGCAGCATCTGGATGAGCACGTACCCCGGGTAAAGCCGCTTCGTCGACTTGACGCGCTTGCCGCCCTTGATCTCGACCACTTCCTGGGTCGGGACGATCACATCCCGAATCGGAGGTTCTCCGTCGTACGCCTGGATCTTCTGCTCCAGGAGGGTCTTCACCTTCCGCTCGTGGCCGGAGTAGGTCTGCAGCGCGTACCACCGCGGATCTTCGTTCGGAGCGCCCGTCGTCCCGGCCTCCGCGCCCGTTCGCTCAGCCACTGAAGGCTCCGACGACGAAACGAACGAACGCCGCGAACACGGAGTCCATGGCGCCGATGATGACCGCCATGATCATGACGAAGATCAGGATGCCGATCGTCGCGCCGCGCAGCTGATCCCTGTCGGGCCACGTGACGCGACGCATCTCGACCTGCACCTGCTCCGCGAACTCCTGGGTTCTCCTGACGATCCCGGCCAATCGAATCTCTCTACCGCGTTTCTTTGTGCGTGGTGTGGCCGTCACAGCGCCGACAGTACTTCTTCCGCTCGGCCCGTTGCGGGTGCGTCCGCCGATTCTTCGTCGTCGTGTAGTTTCGCTCTTTGCATTGCGTGCATTCGAGCGTGATCCGAACCCTCATTTATGCGTCTCCCGAAGATCGTGGCCGAACTCCGACGAGCGGACGAGCGGCGTGAATGGTCCGCGTCTCGACCGGGGCGTCGGGCTAATCGTGGATGGCGGTGACGACGCCGGCGCCCACCGTCCGTCCGCCCTCGCGGATCGCGAAGCGGAGGTTCTCCTCCATCGCGATCGGCGCGATCAGCTCCACCGCCATGTTCACGTTGTCTCCCGGCATCACCATCTCCACTCCCTCCGGAAGCTCCGCCGACCCCGTCACGTCCGTCGTCCGGAAGTAGAACTGCGGCCGGTATCCGTTGAAGAACGGCGTGTGACGGCCCCCCTCGTTCTTCGTCAGAACGTACACCTCCGCGCTGAACTTCCGGTGCGGCAGGATCGACCGGGGGTGAGCGACCACCATCCCGCGCTCCACCTCCGTCTTCGCCACGCCCCGCAGCAGCAGACCCGCGTTGTCCCCCGCCCGACCCTCGTCCAGGATCTTCCGGAACATCTCCACCCCCGTCACCACCGTCTTCTTCTCCGAGCCCAGTCCCACCAGCTCCACGCCCTCGCCCGTCTTCACCACCCCGCGCTCGATCCGGCCCGTCACCACCGTCCCCCGGCCCGTGATCGTGAACACGTCCTCCACCGGCATCAAGAACGGCTTGTCCGTCGCGCGCTCCGGCACCGGGATGTACGTGTCCAGCGCCTCCATCAACTCCGCGATGCACGCCGTCTCCTCAGCCTCCGGCTCCCCGCTCTCCAGCGCATGCAGCGCCGAGCCACGGATCACCGGCACGTCGTCGCCCGGAAACTCGTACTCGCTCAGCAGCTCACGGACCTCCAGCTCCACCAGGTCCAGAAGCTCCTCGTCGTCCACCTGGTCCACCTTGTTCAGGAACACCACGATGTACGGCACGTTCACCTGGCGGGCCAGCAGGATGTGCTCCCGCGTCTGGGGCATCGGCCCGTCCGCCGCCGACACCACCACGATCGCGCCGTCCATCTGCGCCGCGCCCGTGATCATGTTCTTCACGTAGTCCGCGTGGCCCGGGCAGTCCACGTGCGCGTAGTGGCGTGCCTCCGACTCGTACTCCACGTGAGCCGTCGCGATCGTGATCCCACGCTCCCGTTCCTCCGGAGCCTTGTCGATCTGGTCGAACGCCACGTACTCCCCGTATCCCTTCGAGGCCTGCACCTGGGTGATCGCCGCCGTCAGCGTCGTCTTCCCGTGGTCCACGTGTCCGATCGTACCCACGTTCACGTGCGGCTTCGTTCGCTGAAACCTTTCCTTCGCCATCGCCTCTGTTTCTCCTCACGGTGGGGTTTCGCCCTGTGCGGGTTCGCCGCTGGCGCGCCTGCCCGCCGCGCGCGACCCCCCTGCCCTTACGCGGGCTACGCCCTTTGTTTCGTCAGTTTCTCGACAAGAATGGTGGGGGGAGGATTCGAACCTCCGAAGGCATAAGCCAGCAGATTTACAGTCTGCCCCGTTTGGCCGCTTCGGTACCCCACCCACCGGCGCCGTACACCCGATCGCTTCGGGGTGGCTGTTCGTCCGACTCGACCGAGCTGGCGGTGGGACTCGAACCCACAACCTCCGGATTACAAATCCGACGCTCTACCGGTTGAGCTACGCCAGCGACCCGTCCACGGAACAGTTTGCTAACGTACAGACCCTCCGGCCCGATCGTCAAGCATCTAGAACCGGCATTCCCGGCGGCGGTCGCTATCGCGGAACCCGCGGCATGAGGACCGTATGCGACCCCACGCGGAGACGGGTGAGGTCCGCCAGATCCTCCACCACCACGCCGCGCGCCTCCAGCTCCGCCCGGATCGCGTCGGCCCGGGCGAACTCCCGGTTCGCGCGGGCACGCTCGCGGTCGCCGACGCGGGCCCTGGCCCATTCCACGAGTCCTTCGTCGGCCCCCGCGGACTCGAGGTCGCGGAGCGCCAGCACGCCGAACACGCGGTCGAAGGCGTCGATCACGGCGAGGACGGCCTCGGCCCCCGATGGCGCGTGGGGACGGCAGACGTCGAGCGTCTGGTTCGCCTCCCGAACGAGCCCGAACACGGCGGAGAGAGCTTCGCTCACGTTCAGATCGTCGTCCATCGCGGCCTCGAAGGCGTCGCGGCTCCGCCCCGCGAGCGTGCCGAGGTCCGCCGGTCCGTCGCCCCGTCCGACCCCGGCCTCGATCGCCGCGCGCAGGCGGCGTCGGAATTCGTGCAGTCGGGTCACGGCCCTTGCCGACGCCTCGAGGCCCTCGAAGGTGAAGTTCAGCTGCGTCCGGTAGTGTCCGCTCAGGAGGAGATACCGGATGGCCGAGGGCGCGTGTCCACGCGCGGTCAGTTCCGGGATCGTGAAGCAGTTGCCGAGGGACTTCGACATCTTCCGCCCCTCCACCAGAAGGTGCTCGGCGTGCAGCCAGAACTTCGAGAACGTCTTCCCCGTGGCCCCCTCGGATTGCGCGATTTCGTTCGTGTGGTGCGGGAAGAGGTTGTCGACCCCGCCCGCGTGGATGTCCAGCGTCTCGCCCAGGTAGTGCATGGCCATCGCCGAGCACTCGAGGTGCCAGCCCGGCCGGCCGGTCCCCCACGGCGATTCCCACGCCGCCACCGCGCCCTCGCCCCCCCGGTCCCCACCCTTCCAGAGGACGAAGTCCCTGGGGTCGTCCTTGTCGTATTCCTCGTCGCCCGACGCGCGGCCCGCGGTCGCCAGTTCGGCGGCGTCGATGCCGGCCAGCCGACCGTACTCGGGGAAACGCCCGATCGCGAAGTAGACGGAACCCTCGCTCTCGTAGGTGAGCCCGCGGTCGGAGAGCGCCTCGATGAGCCGGATCATCCCGGGTACGTGTCGCGTCGCGCGGGGGACGTGCTCCGGCTCCTCGAGCCCGAGCGTGCGCCAGTCCTCGAGGAACATCTCGATGACCGGATCGGTCACCTCCGCCAGCGACACGCCGCGCCCCCGCGCCGCGGCGATCGTCCGGTCGTCGACATCGGTCAGGTTCATGACCTGTTCGACCTCGTACCCCTTGAACCGGAGGTAGCGCCGGAGCAGGTCCTCCCAGGTGAACGCGCGGAAATTCCCGATGTGCGCGCGGTCGTAGACCGTCGGCCCGCACGTGTACATCCGGACCCGGCCGGGCTCGACCGGTTCGAAGGGGCGGAGTCTCCGCGTGAGGGAGTCGTGCAGCCGAAGACTCATCGACCGCGGGGCGGGAGGTAGTTCTCCGTCCGCCAGGATCGGTAGGCGGCGATCTCATCCTCGCGTCGCTGACGAGCGACGGCGAGGCACCCGCCCAGCTGACGGTTCGACCGGTCGAGGATCAGGCCGCCGAGAACGTCGGCCTCGCGCGCGAACACCAGCTCATCGAGCGGCTCGTACGCGGGCCCGCCGAAGAGAAGCCTCGCTACGATCCACCCGTCGATGAAGCCGTCGAGGGCATCGATCTCCCGCCCGAGGAGCGTTTCGCAGGGCACGTCCGGGTCCTGGCGGACCGCGTGCATCCGGAGGACGACGTAGCTCTCGTACGCGCGGCCGGCTTCCCGGAGGTTGCCGGGCATCACGAGTGCCGCGAGCGAGTCGGTCACGACCTCGGCCGCGTTCCACGGCCAGGCATCCCGCGCCTCGGACTCGTCGAGATCACGCCCGAAGGACCGGTAGTAGAGGACGAGGGGATCTTCCACGAGATCGGTCATCAGGGAGTCGGAGCGGTCGCGGAAGCGGAGGAGACGGTCCGCTTCGAACTCGACCACCGTGCCGGAGGGGGCCGTCAGACGGTACTGGGCCTCGGCCGGCGCGGCGGCGGCGATGCCGGCCGACAGCCCGACCAGGAGCACGAACGCGGCTCTCCCGCGAGCGGAGCGGCTAGCCGACCGGAGTGAGTCTGAGTGGCCCGCGTTCCGCATCGGAGTCCGGCCGCCGGTCGAGGAGCCCCGCGAACTCGAGAACGTCGTCGCCCGCCCCGCCGAGCAGTTCCCGCTCGCGGGCGAGCAGATGGTTCGAGACCTCGAGCGCCGAGCGCTCGCCCGTCCAATGCTCCTCCACCACATCCCAGCCAAGTTCCTCTCCGATCCGGTGCGCCACGTAGGCGCAGCAAAACACGTCATCCAGAAAGCCGTAGGGCCCCACCTCATCTTCCGGGATCACGTCATCGGGACTGACGAGGTAGGCGATGGCCGCGTCCACCAGGAGGCGCTGCTGCCGGCCGAGGCGCGGATCCTTCATGAGGGTGAACATCAGCATCCCGTAGACGGGGGCGAGGATGACCACGTCACGCAGGGTGCCCGCGTACTTGGCCACCTGCTCCGTCAGCCCCTGGAGGTACGCACTCCCCATCCCTTCCGCTCCCGCTCCCGTGGATTCCTCGGCGTGAGACGGGGCCCGCTCACCGGCCGGCCCGCGCCGCTCGCACAAACTATCGGTGGGGCGGCCGGCTATTCAACCGTGACGGTCTTGGCGAGGTTCCTCGGCCGGTCCACGTCGCACCCCCGAAGGACGGCGATGTGGTAGGCGAGCAGCTGGAGCGGTACCGCGTTGACGATCGGCTGGAGGAGTGGGAGCGTCTTCGGCACCCGGATCAGGTGGTCCACCTTCGCGGCGAGACCCTCGTCCCCGCGCGTGGTGACGGCGATCGCGCGCCCGCCGCGGGCCTTCACCTCTTCTATGTTGAGGAGGACCTTCGGGTAGACCGAGTCCCGGGGGGCGATGAAGACGACGGGCATCTCGTCGTCGATGAGCGCGATGGGTCCGTGTTTCATCTCCGCGGCCGGATACCCCTCGGCGTGGATGTAGGAGATCTCCTTCAGCTTCAGCGCGCCCTCGAGCGCGATCGGGAAGTTCGGGCCCCGCCCCAGATAGAGGAAGTTCCGGGCATCCCCGAATTCCTCCGCCACGCGGCGGATGCGCGTCTCGCTCTCGAGCACCTCCTCGAGGAGGGCCGGGAGCCCCCGGATCGCCCGGACGAACCGGCGCCCGACCTCGCGGTCCATCCCGCGCCGCCTCGCGACCATGAGGGCGAAGAGCGCGAGGGCGGTGATCTGCGCCACGAAGGCCTTGGTCGAGGCGACGCCGATCTCCGGTCCCGCGTGCAGGTAGACGCCCGCGTCCGTCTCCCGCGCGATCGTCGACCCCACGACGTTCACGATCCCGAACGCGGGGACGCCACGCCGTTTGGCCTCGCGCACCGCCGCCAGCGTGTCCGCCGTCTCCCCCGACTGGGAGATCCCGCCCACCAGCGTGTCCGCGGCCAGGACCGGGTTGCGGTAGCGGAACTCCGAGGCGTACTCGACCTCCACGGGGATGCGCGCGAGGGCCTCGATGAGGTACTCGCCCACGAGCGCCGCGTGCCAACTGGTCCCGCACCCGGTGAGGATGATCCGCTCGGCGCGCGAGATCTGCGGTTCGAGTTCGTCCAGCCCCCCGAGACGCGCCGTACCTTCCTCCTCGAGCAGCCGGCCGCGGGTCGCATCGCGCAGGGTGTTGGGCTGTTCGTGGATCTCCCTGAGCATGAAGTGCGGGTATCCCGCCCGCTCGATCCGCTCGAGGTCCCAGTCGATGTGACTGATCTCCTTCCGGATGGGTTCCCGACCGACCCGACGGCGCCCCGCCCCGAGTTCGATCGTCTCGTATCCGGCCGGCGTGAGCACGGCGATCTCATCGTCGTCCAGATAGACGACCTGTCTCGTGTGCGCGAGGATCGCGGCGACATCGGAAGCCACCCACGTCGCGCCGTCGCCATCCTCGCCGATCCCGAGCAGCAGGGGCGCCGAGCGGCGCGCGACCACGATCTTGGCCGGATCGGCGTCGCTCATGACGGCGATCCCCAGCGTACCCTCCGCCTGCGTCAGCGCGGCGGCCACGGCCCGCTCGAGGTTCCCTTCGAACGCTTCCTCGATGAGGTGGGCGAGCACCTCCGTGTCCGTGTCCGTCGCGAACCGGTGTCCGATCTCGGTGAGCTTGGTCCGGAGGACATCGCAGTTTTCGATCACCCCGTTGTGGACGAGCGCGAGTTGGCCCCCGCAGTCCGTGTGCGGGTGGGCGTTGTTCCGGGTGGGGGCGCCGTGCGTCGCCCATCTCGTATGCGCGATGCCGGTCGTCCCGTACACCGGCCGCTGTTCGAGAAGGGCCGCGAGGTTGTCGATCCGCCCGGCGCACTTGCGCAGTTCGAGCCCCGACGGACCGTTGACGGAGAGGCCCGCGGAATCGTATCCGCGATATTCGAGGCGGCGCAGCCCGCTCAGAAGAACCGGCGCCGCCTCCGCCTGACCCGCGTATCCGACGATGCCGCACATCGGCCGCTCAGCCGGCGCCGCGCACGAGGCGTTCGACCCAGTCCGCGCGGGCGTTCGCCAGCGTCTCGTCCGCGGCCTCCGCCATGATCCTGAAGATCGGCTCCGTCCCCGACGGCCTCGCGTGCACCCACGACCCGTCCGGCCAGTCGAGCCGGATCCCGTCCTGAAGGTCCCTCTCGGTCTCCGGCCCCGCCGCCGCCGCGATCGACGCCAGCGCCCCATCGACCCCCAGGCCCTCTCGCGAGACCTTTCGCTTGACGATCCGGCAGGAGGACCTCTCGTCGATCAGGCGGCCGAGTGAGGACCCGCTTTCCGCCAGGAACTGCAGGATCAGGGCGGCGGCGAGCGGCGCGTCACGTGTGAGGTGCAGCCCGGGATAGATCACGCCGCCGTTGCCCTCACCTCCGATGCTCGCGTCGACCTCGAGCATGCGGGCGACGACGTTCGCCTCCGCCACCGGCGTGCGGTGGAACGGCGCGCCGACCCGCTCGGCGGCATCCTGCACGGAGCGACTCGAGGAGAGGTTCGTCACGACCGGCCCCGGCTCGCGCGCCGCCACGAGTTCGACCGCCAGCGCCAGCGTCCAGTCCTCCCCCACGGGCCGGCCGCTCTCGTCGACGAGGGCGAGCCGGTCCACGTCGGGGTCCACCGCGAACCCCACATCCGCCCCCGTCGCCGTGACCAGTTCCGAGAGCCGCCCGAGGTTCTCGGGCACGGGTTCGGGAGGCCGCGTGAACCGACCGTCCGCTTCGAGATCGAGGCCGCTGACGCGACAGCCCAGCCGTTCGAGGAGCGGCGGAAGGATCAGCCCGCCGGCCCCGCGGACACAATCGAGCGCGACGTGGAAACCGCGCGCCGCGATGCGCGCGGGATCCAAGAGCGGGAGCGCGAGGATCGCCGCGATATGGGCGGGGATCGCCCCTTCGCGCGCGGTCCGGGTCCCGATCTCCATCGGACCCGCGTACGCGATCTCCCCCTCGAAGCGGCGCTGGATGTCCCGCCCGGCGGCCGGCGACACAAACCGTCCCTCGTGGGACAGGAGCTTGAGTCCGTTCCACTCCGCCGGGTTGTGCGAGGCGGTGACGAGGAGTCCGCCGACCGCGTCCTCGTCTTCTCCCACCGCCAGGATGCCCGTGGGCGTCGAGACGATGCCCAGGTCGTGGATGTCGAACCCCACGGCCCGTACGCCGGCGGACGCCGCGTCGAGCAGGGCGGCTCCGGAGACCCGGCTGTCGCGTCCGATGAGAACGACCCCGCGGCCGGGCTTGCCCGCGGCGACGTGCGCGGCGAAGGCGGCGCCGTAGCGCGCGACGATCTCCGGCGTGAGCCCCTGTCCGACGATGCCGCGGATGCCTGAAGCAGAGACTATGAGTGATCTGGACACGCTTCGCGTACCCCCGTTCCCGGTCTTCGGGATCCCGTCGGCGGGGAGCGGCGCGACCGTGGCCGCCCCCATGCGACGCGGCAGGTGAGCCGGACGGGCGTAGTCTAATGGCCGGGGGTCGCCGCGGCTTGGCGAGGCCGCACGCCGCCTCCGGTCGCCCCGCCCGGATTCCGGGAATACCTTCCTCCCCCGTCAACCCCGCGACGCGCCGCTGCGCGCGCCGCAGGCCTCGACCCGAACCGGAGACGACGACGTGGACCCAGCCGCCCAGCGCTTCGGGACGCGCGCCGTGCACGCCGGGCAGCGCCCCGACCCGACGACCGGCGCGATCATGACGCCGATCTTCCAGACCTCGACCTACGTCCAGGACGCGGTGGGTTCCCCCCGGCAGGGGTACGACTACGCGCGGGTCAGCAATCCCACCCGGGACGCGCTTCAGGCGAACCTCGCGGCGCTCGAGAACGGCCGACACGGCGCCGCCTTCTCCTCGGGCCTGGCCGCCACGGAAGCCATCATCAAGACGGTACTCGACGCCGGCGACCACCTCATCTGCGGGGCGGACGTCTACGGAGGCGTCGACCGCATGCTTCGATACGTGTGGGGTCGGTTCGGAGTCGCGTTCGATTTCGTGGACACGACCGACCTCGATCAGGTTCGGGCCGCGATCCGGCCCGAAACGCGGCTCGTCCACGTCGAGACGCCGAGCAACCCGACGATGACGATCACGGACATCGCGGGTTGCGCCGGGATCGCGCGCGCCGCGGGGGCCGTGCTCTCCGTCGACAACACCTTCGCGACGCCCTTCCTCCAGCGGCCGCTCGACGAGGGGGCGGACATCGTGATGCACTCGACGACGAAGTTCCTCAACGGCCACAGCGACATGATCGGAGGGGCGCTGCTCACGAATTCCGATGAGCTCGCCGAGGGGTTCCGTTTTCAGCAGAGGACGACCGGTGCGGTCCCGGGCCCCTTCGACTGCTGGCTGGTCCTGCGCGGCACCAAGACGCTGCACCTGCGCATGCCCGCTCATTGTGCGAACGCGAGACGCGTCGTGGACCTTCTGCGCGGACACGCCGAGGTCGAATCCGTGCGTTACCCGGGTCTCGAGGACCACCCGCAGCATGAGCTCGCGAAGCGTCAGATGCGCGACTTCGGGTCGATGGTGAGCTTCGATCTCGGTTCGGAGGAACGGGCGAACCGCTTCGCCGCCTCGACCCGGCTCTTCCAGCTCGCGGAGAGCCTCGGCGGCGTCGAGAGTCTGGTCTCGATCCCCTCGTCCATGACCCACGCTTCGGTGCCGGAGGAGAAGAAGAGGGAGATCGGACTCGGTCCGGGACTCGTGCGGCTCTCGGTGGGGGTGGAGGACGGCGACGACCTTGTGGACGACATCGAGCAGGCGCTCGCCGCCCTCTGAGCGGGCGGCCGGATGCCTGAAACAGGCGACGGGGGCCTGACGTAGGAGCGGGGGCGCGGACGACGGGCCCGGCGCGAGGGCGGCGGGCCGAACGCGAAACGGTGTGTGGCGCGCAGGAGAGTGACCCATGGCGGCAACCGAAGACAGCCAGAGACGGATCCTCAAGCGGATCGCCCCGATCTCGTGGGAGCACCCGGCGGATCGGGCGGCCCTCAACGCGCTGCGCAGGATTCCGGGGTTCGACCTCGTCCTGCGCAAGATCTTCGCGCTCTTCGGGGAGCGCGCGCTCCGGCTCGCCTTCAAGGCGAACGCCGTGCGGACATCGGAGAAGCAGTACGCCTGGGTCCACGCGCGGCTGGCCCGCGTGTGCGAAGTCCTGGACCTCGAGAAGCCGCCGGAGTGCTACATCTCGCAGACCCCGATCGTGAACGCGGGCGCCGTCGGCTTCGGGGAGCCGTTCATCGTCCTCAATTCCTCCATGCTCGAGGTGCTCTCCGAGGACGAGGTCGAGGCCGTGCTGGGTCACGAGGTCGGGCACATTCTCTCCGGCCACGTGTTCTACCGGACGCTGCTCATCCTGATCTTCAAACTGGTCCTCGTCCGCTACACGCTCGCCGGCCTCGCGCTCGGACCGATCCTCATGGCCCTCTGGGAGTGGTACCGGAAGAGCGAACTCTCCTCGGACCGCGCCGGGGTGCTCGCGGTGCAGAACCCTCGGGTCACGATGTCGGCGCTGATGCAGCTCGCGGGCGGCACCCGGGGCGTCGACCTGGACCTCGACGAGTTCATCGCCCAGTCCGACGAATACCGTGAGGGCGGCGATCTCCTCGACGCGGTCTACAAGATCCTCAACGTGCTCGGCCAGACGCACCCGTTCGCGGTCATGCGCGTCGCGGAACTGCGGGACTGGATCGAAGGCGGCGAGTACGAACGCATCCTCTCGGGCGAGTACCAGCGTCGCGGCGAGAAGGACGACCGCCCCTATCGCGAGGATCTGAAGGAGGCGATGACGGGCTACCAGGAGGGCGCCCGCGAGATCTTCGAGGAAGTGGACGCCGCGGTCGACCGGCTGCGCGACCGGATCTCGGAGACGTTCCGGGGCCGCAAGGAACGCTAGCAGCCCGTTGCCGGGCGGGCGCTCGCCCGTCATCCTGCCGCCATGAACCTTCTGATCATCGGAAGCGGTGGCCGCGAGCACGCGATCGCCGACTGCCTGCGGCGAGACGCCCCCGACGCCACGATCCATGCGGCGCCCGGCAATCCGGGCATGCGGGGCACGGCCGAACTCGTCGGCATCCCGGCCGGAGACATCGACGCGCTGGTCGAGTTCTCCGTCGAGCACCGCATCGATCTCACCGTCGTCGGGCCGGAAGCGCCGCTCGCCGCAGGGATCGTGGACCGTTTCCGGGAGGCCGGGCTTCCGGTGTTCGGGCCGGACCGCGCCGGGGCGCGCCTGGAAGCTTCGAAAGCCTTCGCCAAGCGGCTCATGCGCGAGCGGGGCGTGCCCACCGCCGACCACGAGACGTTCGACGATCCCGAAGCGGCGCTGGACTACGTCTCCGGTCACGACGAGCCGCTCGTGGTCAAGGCCTCCGGACTCGCCGCCGGGAAGGGCGCCATCGTCTGCGAGTCGCGTGCGGAGGCGCGGACCGCCATCCGGGAGATGATGATCGGAGGCAGGTTCGGCGACGCGGGCGCGCGCGTCGTGATCGAAGAGTTCATGCGCGGCGTCGAGTTGTCCGTCTTCTTCGTCGCGGATGGGGAGCGGGCGGTTCCCCTCCTCACCTCGAGGGACTACAAGCGGGTCGGAGACGGAGATCGCGGACTCAACACCGGGGGGATGGGGGCGTACGCCCCGGCCGCGCCGTGCGGGCCGGCATTCATCGAGCGAGTGCGGCGGACGATCGCCCAGCCGGTCCTCGAGGCGATGAGCGAGGCGGGCGCGCCGTATCGCGGCTTTCTCTACGCGGGCCTCATGCTCACGGAGGAGGGGCCGCGGGTCGTCGAGTTCAACTGCCGCATGGGGGACCCGGAGACCCAGGTCGTCCTCCCCCTCACGCGCTCGAACCTGCTCGAACCCATGCTCCGCGTGGCTCACGACGATTCGCTTCGCGGCTGGCACCCCCAGGCTTCGACCGGCGCGGCCCTTGTGACGGTCATGGCGAGCGCCGGCTATCCCGAGGGCTCCGACTCGGGGCGGCCGATCGAGATCCCGGCCTTCGACCCGGAGAAGGTCAAGGTGTTTCATGCCGGGACGGCCATTCGCGGGGACCGGCTGGTCACGGCGGGCGGGCGCGTGCTCGGGGTCACCGGGTTCGGCACCACGCTCGAGCAGGCGGCTCGACGGAGCCGTGACGCCGTCGAGCACATCCGGTTCGAGGGATCGCACTCCCGCGCCGACATCGGCTGGCACGAACTCGAGCCCGCCGGGCTCGCCGCGGGCGAGCGCGCTCTGATCGCGCCCCCCGGGGACCCGAGGCCGTAACCGGCCGATCGTGCCGGAGCTTCCCGAGGTCGAGACGATGCGGCGCGACCTTGCCCCGCTGCTGCGAGGCCGGCGCATCGCGCGCGTGCGCGTCCATCACGACGACCTCATCCTGGGCGGCATGACGGGACCTGCGTTCCGGCGCGCCGTTCGCGGCCGTACCTTCGGGAGCGCGGGACGGCGCGCGAAGTACCTGCTCTTCCCGCTGCACGCCGCGAACGACCTCGAGGGTCCCGTGGAGCGCGTCCTGCGCGTGCAGGTGCGCATGACCGGCCGGTTCGCGCTCGCGGCCGACCGACCGGACGGGCCCGAGTTCCGGCACCCGGGGGTCGACTTCGTCCTCGACGACGGCCGGACGCTGTTCTACGACGACGTGCGCCGGCTGGGCGGCTTCGACCTGCTGACGCCGGATGCGTGGGAGGCGCGCGCCGCGGCGCTGGGACCCGAACCGCTGGGCCGGGCGTTCACCGCGGCGGAACTGGCGCGGATCCTCGCGCCGCTACGCGCCCCGATCAAGAACGTCCTTCTGGATCAGAGGAGGCTGGCGGGCGTAGGAAACATCTACGCGAGCGAAGCGCTGCACCGCGCCCGCATCGACCCGCAGCGGGCCGCCGGCTCGCTCGACATGTCCGAAACACGCCGGCTGCAGCGCGCGGTTCGGGCCGTACTGCGCGAGGCGCTCGCGGACGCGGGAACGACGTTCCGGGACTACCGGGCCGTGAACGGGCTCTCGGGGTCCTTTCAGACCCGACTTCGCGTCTACCAGCGCGAAGGATCGAGATGTCCGCGCTGCTCCGGGTCGATCGTGCGGATCGTGCAGGCGGGGCGGAGTTCCTTCTTCTGCGCCGACTGCCAGCGCTGACCGGGGCCGCGTCACCGGCGCGGGCGATGCCGTCCGCGGGGTGCCGCCCGCATATTGAGCACCCGGCGCGGGTAGAGTGGGCCGGAAGTCGGAGCGTAACGCCGCCGGCCCGCATGTCGCGGGCCCTGTCGCCGCCACTCGAACGGGCGAGATGGAGTGGGCTACTCGGATCACAGCGATCAGACGCTGGTGGAGATGTGTCTCCACGGCGACGAGCGGGCCGCGCGGGAGATCGTGCTGCGCTTCGAGCGCCCGGTGTTCTCCCTCATCCTTCGCATGGTTCGTGATCGCGAGCTGGCCGAAGACCTGGCCCAGGAGACCTTCGTCCGGACGCTGAACAACCTCCGCCGCTACGATCCCTCCTACAAATTCTCCTCCTGGCTCTTCAAGATCGGCTACAACCTCACGATCGACCATCTCCGGAAGAAGGAACTGGACGTCGTGTCGATCCATGGAGCGCCGGACGCCGTGACCCCGGACCGGCGCGCCGCGACGGAGATCACCCTGGTGTCGCCGGACGAGCGGCCGGATGAGCTTCTCGAGGCGCGCGAACTCGGGTCCGAGATCGAGAAGGCGATCGGGCGGTTGAGGCCCGAGTACCGGACGGCGATCCTCCTCAGGCACGTCGAGGGGCACACGTACGACGAGATCGCCGGGGTCATGAACATCCCGCTGGGGACGGTCAAGACCTATATCCATCGGGGCAGAAACGAACTGAAGGCCGCTCTCGTACATCTGACCGAACCCTAGGGGCCGGGTCGCATCCGGACGAAGATCCTGCAGGACGCGCGACGAAACCGGCCCGCGAAGGCGAACGTATGTGGACACCGGGACCGCCTCGCGGAAACAGGAGCGAACGTGCGGCATCTGACGCCTGACGAAATCCAGCGACGCGCCGAAGAGCGAGGCGCTTCGTCCCCGCCCGGGGGCGCGGCGCGGCATCTGGCGTCGTGCGCTCGTTGTCGCCGAGAAGTCGAGGTGCTTGGCGCCGTGCTCGTGCGTCTCGATGGCATGGAACGGCATCGACCCGCGGCCGGGTTCGCGGACGGTGTAGCGCGCCGGATCGACCTGGCGGGGGCCGCCCTGGATCGCGAACTGGGCCGGCTCCCCGGTTGGTTGCCGGCGCCCGGCTTCGCGTCCACGGTGCTGGCCCGCGTGCGGCTCCCGGTGCCGTGGCCCGAACGTCTGCTTCGATTCGCGCGCCGGCGCCGGGCGGCGCTCGCCACGGCCGGCGCCGCGACGCTGAGCGTTTCGGCAGGGGTCGCGGCATGGCTGTTCGGAGCCGGAGGCTTCGCGCCCGGCCAACTCCTCGCGTTCACGCTGGATGGCGGGCGGGCGGTGCTCGTGGACGCGGCGCTGGCCGCGGGGCGGGTCGGGTATCGCCTGGGTCTCGTGGACGCCGGCGGGTCGGTCCTCGATCGGATCAGCCCCGCCGCGGCGCTCACGAGCCTGGCGCTGTCCGGCCTCGTCCTCATGGTGTCGCTGTGGGTCATGACCGCGCTCTTCCGGCGGCCGGCGCGCCAGCCGGTCCGGCTCCGCGGAACGGCCGGCGTCGCCCCGCTCGTGGCGCTTCTCGCCTGCTTCCCGGGACCGCTCCCGGCGAGCGCGCAGGAGGTCGAGATCGCGGACGCCGTGATCACGCTTTCCGCCGGCGGGCGCGCCGAGCTGTGGTTCGAACTGGAGAACGGAACCGAGCATCGGCTGCGCTTCGAGGGGGAGACCATCGAGCTCGACGGCGCGGTGGTCGGCTCCTACGGGGACCCCGGCACGATCGTCGTCGGCTGGCGTGAGTTCCTTCGCGAGCACGCCGGGGAGGACGGCGCGAGGGTGCGCGAGGGCCTCCTTGGCTTCCGCGCCCTGCTGGCCCAGTGGGCCACGGTCCAGACCGGATCCGAACGGGACGCGGCCCTGGCGCTGGGTCTCCGGCTGGAGGAGATCCTCGAGCCTGCCGTGGAGGCCCCGGCCGTCGCAGGGGCTGACGAGGGAGAGACGGAGCTTCGCCCCGGGTCGTTGCAGATCGTCCCCGGCGGCCTTGGGTTCGATGTCGGCGACCGACTGGAACGCCTTCGGGAGGCGCTCCGTCGGCTGGGCGCCGCCGGGGAGTCCGTTGAAGGCGATCTGGCGATGATCGTGCACGGAGACTACCGGATCCCGGCGGAGACTACGATCACGGGAGACATCGCGATTCTCGACGGGACGCTGAGCCTGGCCGGCACGGTCGAAGGCGATGCCCTGCTGCTGGACGGAACGCTCCTGCTCGTCGACGCTGCCCGGGTGGAGGGAGATGTGCTCCGGGTCGGTGGCGAACTCCTCTTCCGCGGGGAAACGGCCACGATCGGGGGCGAGATTCTGTCTGACATCGCGCTCGCCGCGCCCGACCCCGCCACGGAGGTCGCTCCGCAATCGCCGCCCGGTCCGGCGGCCGAGGTGGTCACCGGCTCGGCCCGGCAGCGTCCACGCGGGCCGGGTCCCGGGTCCCTTTTCCTGCGCAACCTGGGCAACGCGGCCGAAGGTCTGATCGGGGCCATCTCCACCCTTGTGGGCCTCGTCGTGCTGGGACTGCTCCTCGTCTACTTCGCGCGCAGCCGGCTCGAGACCGTCTCGGATACGGTGCGGCGCGAGTTCGCCCGCTCCTTCGCCATGGGACTCGCCGGACAGATCCTCTTCTTCCCCGCCCTCCTCGTGCTCATCGTGCTCCTCATCACATGGCCCGTCGTGCCTTTCTTCGTGCTCACGGCCGGGCTCGCCGGGCTCGCGGGGTACGTCGCGGTGGCGCACGGCGCCGGCGAGATGTTCGCCCGCCGCCGCTACCGCTACGAGTGGCTGGAGCGACTCCGACGATCGAACTCCTACTACTACGTCGGCAGTGGACTCGTCCTGCTCATCCTCCCGTTTGCCGCGGGCGCGCTCCTGTGGGTGTTCGGCGGGGCGGCGGGCTTCGTGCGCGGCCTGATCTTCTTCGTGGCGGGCCTCGGGACCTGGGTCCTGGTCACCGCGGGGTTTGGAGGCGTGCTGCTCACGCGCGCCGGCAGCCGCAGCGTGGTCGTCGACTGGTCGGCCGGAGCCGAGCCCGGGGACGTCGGGATCGAGGTCGATGTCGCCGATGAGCCTTCCGGCCCGGCCCCCGATGCCTGATTCGGGCTCCCGCCGAGCCCTGACGGCGGCCTTCCTCTCCCTGATCCCGATCTGTGCGGCCTCGCCCGGCGCCGGACAGGAATGGCATGACTTCCGGTCGGCGCGACAGGTCGGGGATGTGGAGGGGCTGGACGTGCATTTGCTCTACGCGGGGGGAACCCTGCAGGTCTCTCCGGCGGAACCGGCGCTGCTCTACGACGCGCGGCTCCTCTATGACGCCGCGCGCTCGGCACCCGACCGGAACTGGCGCCGCGACGGCGACACCGGGCGGCTGCGGTTCGGCACGACGTTGCTCCCCGAACGCCGGGATGAGGTGGAAGCCGCGGCTCGCCTGGACGAGTGGGATCTGGAGTTCGACCTGGCGGATCTGGACCGCGGCCTCGATCAGGGCGGACGTCTCGCATTCTCCGTCAACCCGTCCGTGCCCACCACGCTTCGGGTCGGCGTAGGGGCCGGGCGGGCCCGGCTCGAGCTCGGCGGGATGACGCTCACGGCGTTCGAGTTCCTTACGGGCGCCGGCGACGTCCGGCTCGGCTTCGCGCGCGAGAACCGGGTGCCGATGGAACTGTTGTCGATGAAGTCGGGCGCGACGGGGTTCGTGGCGGAGAACCTCGGCAATGCCCGCTTCGAGCGCCTGGAGTTCGATGGCGTCGTGGGGGATGTCGTGCTCGACTTCTCGGGTGCATGGCGCTCCAGCGCCGAGGCGGAGGTCCGGATGGCGCTGGGCGAGTTGGTCATGCGGGTTCCGTCGGAGATCGGCGTGCGCGTGCGGCGGCGTGGACTCGCATCCCTCGCGGCGGAAGACTTCCGTCAGGTGGGGGACGCCTACCTGAGCCCCAACTGGGAATCGGCCCGGGTGCGGCTGGAGATCACTCTCGTGGCGGGGCTCGGGAGCGTCACGGTCGAGCGCGGATAGCCGCCTACGCCCGCGTCCGGCCCCGCTTCGCCTCCAGCTCCTCCAGCCGGGCCGTGGCGGCCGTCGAAATGAGACCGAATGCCCGGGCCTCCGGCGCGTCCGGCCTCCCCATGGAGGTCGGGATTCCGCGGTCGCCCTCCTCGCGGACGGCCACGCCGAGCGGGACGGCCCCCAGGAAGGGAACGTCGATCGTTGCGGCGAGCCGCTCCCCCCCGCCCGCGCCGAAGATGTCGTGCGTCTCTCCACACCCGGGACACGCGAAGCCGCGCATGTTCTCGACGATCCCGAGGACGGGTACCTCCAGCTTCTCGAACATCCGGATGCCGCGGAGCATGCCGCCGACGGCGACATCCTGAGGCGTCGTGACCATCACGGCGCCATCCACCCGCACGAGCTGGCAGAGCGACAGCTGAGCGTCGCCGGTCCCCGGGGGGAGGTCGATGACGAGGTAGTCGAGTTCGCCCCAGGCGACCTGCTGCAGGAACTGCCGGATCACCCCCATGATGATGGGCCCACGCCAGATCGCCGGAGCATCTTCCTCGATCAGAAACCCGATGCTCATGAGCTTCACCCCGTGCGCCTCCAGCGGCACGACCTCTTCACGATCGATCCGGGGCTTCTCCTGTATGCCGAACATGGTCGGAATGTCGGGACCGTAGATGTCGGCGTCGAGCAGGCCGACGCGGTGTCCGCGGCGGCTCCAGGTGGCGGCGAGATTCGTCGAGATAGTGGATTTCCCGACACCCCCCTTCCCTGAACTGACGGCGACGACGCGCCGGACGCCCGGCATGGGCGGGGCCTCCGACGGGTGGCGGGCCGCTTCGCGATTTTCCGCCTTCGGAGGAGGGCCGGGACGCTTCGGCGCCGGGTCCATGATCGGGAGCGGCCGGGGGCCGCGCGCGGGAGTGTCTGACACAGGGTTCGGCGCCTGGCTAGGCGACGGCCTCGACCGAGTGGACCACGGGAAGCGCGTGCCGCAACTGATGCTCGATTCCGGCCCGCAGGGTGGCAGTGGACATGGGACAGTCGTAGCAGGCGCCGACGAGTCGAACTTCGACGAGGCCGTGCTCGGGCTCGAAGGAGACGAGTTGGATGTCACCGCCGTCGGCCCGCACAGCCGGACGGATGTCGTCGAGGATCTTCTCGATCTGGTCGAGCGTGCTCTCGCCGGTGGCGGTACTCACGTCGGTCGGATCCTGGCGCGGGTCGGGGGCGATTCCATACCCCTCGCGTGCCCTGAAAATCGGCTCCCATGGCACCGGGGAAAGTTAGGATTCCGCCGTCCGGCGGTCAACGAGAGCGAGGGCGGTCCGAGGACATCCCCGGGCCTTCGCCCGGAAGGAAGTGGAGCTCGTCCGCGGCGGGGTCGGGCGGCCGGCCGGGTTGAAGTTCGATCAGCGGGCTCTCGGCCCACACGGCGGCCATGTCGCGGTAGTGGGGGTCGAGAGGGTTGCCGGCCTGGCCCGTCGGGAGGAGGAAGTGGCCCGTCATCCGGCCGGGCGCAGCGCGGGCGACGAACCGCGCGCTGGGCCCGTACTCGCTCACGACGGGAAGGCGCCACGCGGTGGAGTCGAGCCGGGCTCTCAGCGACGGGGCGTCGGGGCGCACGGTGTGCCGTCCGCCGCGGGAGGGGTACGGACCGACGTGGAAGCCGAAGACGCGGTCGAGGAGTCCGACGGTCCCGAGCGGGTGGGCCGAGCGCTCGCGATGGACCTCCCCCCAGGCACGGCCGAGCGACCCCGCGGCGGTCCGCGCGGCTTCCTCCTCCAGCGTCTCCAGCGTCTCGATCCCGGGCGTCCCGGGGTCGTCGATCCAGACGGTCACATCGTTCTCGACGATCTCCATGAAGGCGAGGTCGGGAAACCAGCCATCTCCTTCCGTGAACTCATCCGCGACGAGGAGTTCGCGGAGCCGGTAGAGCCAGGTGTAGAACGGCGCCGCCCCGAGCGACGTGGTTTCCGTGCGCAGGTCCCATGCCTCGAGGACGGCCGCGAGCGAGTCGAGACCCGCGCGGCGGGCCGCGCCGACCGCGCGCGGACGGTAGCGCTCCGCCCACAGGCTGTAGCTGTCCAGCTGGGTCGACCGCATCTCGTCGACGGTCCAGTCCGTGGCGCTCGAGACGAGGTCCTCGACGCGACGCGCCCTGAAGGGGGCCGGGTAGTCGACGCCCACCCGGCCGTAAGCCGGCCGGGACTGCAGGTTGTTCGCACTGACGAGGTATCCGCTCCCGGGCGCACGAAGCGCCGGCATCGCGTCCGGAGGCCAGAATCCCGTCCAGCCCGCCGGCATGCGCTCGAAGGAGATCGGCAGCGCCCCCGAACCCGGCGGCCGGTTCGGGACGGACCCTCCCATGCGGTATCCGATCTCCCCCTCCGCCGTCGCGTAGATCACGTTCTGGTGCGGGGACCGGAAGCGCACCACGGCCGCCTCGAAAGCGGTCGCATCGCCCGCCCGGTTCATGCCGCGAAGGCCCGCCACGGCACCGCCGGGCTCGAGCCCGGTCCAAAGCATGGAGAGCGTGAGACCGCCGGCAGGCACGAGGTCGGTGATTACGGGCCCGCGGACGGTCTCGCGGACGACCCATGTCTCCGGTTCGTCCCGGCCCCGTACGCTGATCTCCTCGGTCCGCAACTCGAAGGGGCGCCACCCGTCGGTATCCCGGTACATCGACCCGTCGAGGTTGATCCCCTCGACGATGAAGTCGGCGTCGTCGACCATCGCGTTCGTGAACGCCCACGCGACATCGCGATTGAGTCCGATGACGACCCCCGGGACGCCCGGGATCGAGAGTCCGGCCACGGCTTGCTCGGGCTCCCTCCACGCGATGGCGTTCAGATACCAGGTCGAGGGAGCGCGCAGCGACAGGTGGGGATCGTTCGCGAGCAGAGGGTATCCGTCCGCCGTACGCGATCCCGCCAGGGCCCAGGAGTTCGACGCCCGGAAGCCCAGATCGAGCACGGACAGGCGGGGCGGGCGACCCCGGGGAGCGCTTCCGGATACGGACGCGGCGGCGATCTCCGCGGCCTCCGGCTCCGAGGCTCTTGCGAGGCGCGGGGGCGCGGTCCCCGCCGGGAGTGTGTCCTGGAGAATCGTGGGCCCCCACGCCGGATAGCCCGCGCCGAGGGCACGCCGACGGGCGACGTCCAGCGTCGCCAGCGCGCGGGTGCGCGACAGTTCGGTGCGCCATTCGGTGAGATCCAGCGCCATGATGCGGCCGATCGAGAGCGAGGCCTGCGCGCTCCACGGTTGTGGCTCGATCCCGAGCAGGAGGAACTCCGGGGGCCACGGCCCGCGCCAGCTCGCGATGCGGGCGTTCACGCCCTGCGCGTAGGCCTCGACGGCGGCCCGGTCCGCAGGCGTCGCGGATTCGAGTTCCCGGCCGGCTGCCGACCACACGTCGAGCGTCCGCATGAGCCGGTCCGCGTCGACCGCCGCCTCGCCGAAGAGTTCCGCCAGACGCCCGCGCGCCACACGATGGAAGAACTCCAGCTGCCACAGGCGCTCCGAGGCATGCACGAATCCCTGGACGCGCATCGCGTCCAGTTCGGTAGCGGCCGAGATCGAGGGGATGGCCCATTCGTCGAAGGTCGCCGTGGCCGCCCCGGTGAGGCCCGCGATCGCGTGATCCCCGGAACGCGGCTGTATCGACCGCTGCAGTTGGAAGAAGGCGAAGGTCGCGACAAGCCCCCCGGCCATCCCCAGCGCCGCGAGGACCGCGGTCGCCCGGCGAGGCAGCCTCACAGGTCCTCGCGCTCCTCGTCCGGAGGCGGGCCCGCGTCGCGCAGCGCCCGGCCCAGCGACACGTACCGGTCGCCATCGCGGATTACGAGCGCCCGGGTCACGAGGTCGTCGAGCACCCCCCGCACCCGCTCCACCGGGAGATCGAGCCGGTCCGCGAGGGGAGACGCACGGGTGCGACCCAGCACCCAGATCTCCCGCCACACGGCAACCGTGCCCGCGTCGAGGGCGCCCATGAGCAGGGGTCGCCCGTCCGCGCTCTCGGCCGCCGCCACCAGGCCCTGCCGCCGGAGGGCGGACTCGATCGGCTCGAGGTGATGTTCGGCGATCCCGCGGAAGAGGACGAACCGCCGCCGGGTCGAAGGGTCGGACGCGAGGAGGACCAGTTTCGCCACGATCTCGTCCGCGCACGAAAAATCGATCAGGGGTACGTGGCGGAGGTCGAGGACCGCCAGGACGGTGCGGCCCGCGGCGGCGATCTGGCGTTCGACGTTCGTCCGCACCGTACGGCCGGTGGGCCGGGTGACGAGATAGCTGAAGAGCCTGGTGTGGGCGATCGCCGGCCTCATGGCATCACGACTCCCCCCGACCCGCCCGCTCCGGCAGTACGATGAGGACCTGAGCGCCCGGGAATCGCGTGAGCCCGGTCCGGAGCGGCTCGGCGTCGTCCCACTCGGGAACGCGGGCGATCATCGCGTCGCCGCTCCGGATCCGGACGACGCCGTTCCACTTGATGGTCTGGCTCCGAATCGCCTGCAGCCCCTGGCCGCGCCCCGGGTCCGCGAACCTCGATTCGCCCCGCAGGAAGGCGGCCTCGAGCACCGAGGCGGCCGACCACGATTCGCCGGTGCGGCGCGCGTGTTCGGCGCCCAGCGAGCCCTCGAACCCGACCCCGACGTCCATCACCGCGAGCACGACCACGTCGCGGCCGAGGCGGCGCTTCCACCGATAGCGCTGGGCGCAAACCCAGCCGATCGAGCCGGCGTGTTCGAGGATGTTCTGACATACCTCCGACAGCATGACCGAGAAGTGGATCACGGCGGGGTTCGGGTAACCGAGCCGCCGGTGGAGGATCCGCTGCGCGCGCTCGCGGACGCCCTCCACGACCGAATGCACATCCTCGTGCGAACGGATCGGCGTGACTTCGATCAGCGCATCGGTGATGCTGGGCGGGCGCGGTGGCACCGCCTTGAGGTCGAACACCTCGGCCGCTGCGGTCCAGAAGTGCATCCGGTTGATGTAGGAGCGAACCTCCGCATCCCGAGGAGGCTCGATGAGGGGAGGCAGCCCCGTGCGGAGGCGCGCTTCCTGCCCGACCGCGAGCAGGCCGATGAGCCCGTACGGCGACACCCAGCGCACCGCCCGGGCGTCGAGCAGCAGCCGGGCCTGCTCGTCGCCGCCGGAGCGCACGCGGCCGATGAGCACCTCGAACGCGGCCTCGTCCAGCGTGGCGGGGACCCGGATGACCCGACTCACGCGGGACCTCGCTCCCGCCCGCGCGGGGCGCCGGTGAGCAGGCCCGTCTCGGACCGCAGGAACTCTCCCAGGCCGGTCGCTCCGCGGAAACCGGCGTTCTGCCGCGCGGCCCGCGTCGCGGCCCGCATCGAGTCCTCGAGATCCCCCCCGCCCAGCATCGTCGCGAAGCAGGTGGCCCCCCATACGTCTCCGCAGCCCGTGGGGTCACCGCCCGCGACGGCGGACTCCGGCTCGACCTTCCCGCTCACCAGGGCCTCGGCCGGTTCCAGAGCGTGCAGGGGAAGGCGCGGCGCGGTCGGCGCCTCCCGGAAACTGCGCGTCGCGACCCAGGCCGAGCCCCGCTCGCCGAGGGTGACGAGGAGCCCGCGCGTCACCGGGCCGACGACATCGGCGGCCAGCGCCCAGGGGTCGTCCCAGCCCGCGGCGAGCGTCATGAGTTCGTCCTCGTTGAGTTGCACGATGTCGAAACACGAGAGCCAGGCCCGCCAGTCGGCGAGGGGTCGCGGCGCACGAACGCCGTCCGCCCCGACCCCCAGCATCAGCGAGTGCAGGTCGGCGTAGACCGAACCGGCCGTCGCGGGCCGCAGCGCGGCGGCGGCCGGCAGATCCAGCTCCCAGCCCGCGATGAAGTTCACGTAGACGGCGTCGCACGATCGCGCGAGCGGCAGCACCTCCTCCGCGGTCCATCCCGGCACCCCGCCCGTGAGCTTCTCGCACCGCCGCGTCTCGTCGCGGTAGACGAGTTCGACCCGATTGTTCGGTTCCGGCACGGTGCGGACGCCGTCGAGGGAGTCGAGACGCTCGAGGCTCCCGAGGAAGACGTCAGCGGCCTCACGCATGTCCTGTCCGATCTTGATGATCGGGAAGAGGGACCAGTCCTCCCCGAGCGCCGCATCGGCGGCAGCGAGCGCGTAGGCGATCCCGCCCCACTCGCGGACCGGTGCCTCCCGGCCGATATCGCGCGCGCGGATCGTATCCCACACCATCGTCCCCACGATCCCCAGCCGCGGCATTCGAAACTCAAAGGCCTCCGAGTCGGGCGAGATGGTAGGTGGCGGCGGCGCCGATCACGCCGGCCATGCCCCCGAGTTCGCTGCTCACGATCCGGCAGGCCTCGGCCGCGGGGCGAAACGCCCGCTTTCGCACTTCGCTCCGGAGCGGATCGAACAGATGCTTCCCCGCCCTCGTGACCCCCCCGGAGACGACGATCATCTCCGGGTTCAGGATGTTGATGAGGTTCGCGAGGCCGGTCCCCAGAAAGGCCGCGGTGTCCCGCATCACGCCGACGGCGTAGTCGTCTCCGGCCACGATCGCGTCCGACACGATCTCGGCCGTGACGGTCCGCAGATCGCCCTCCACCAGGTCGGGGATCAGACTCGCGGCCCCCGCCTCGAGTCCCTCGAGCGCCCGGGCCGCGATGGCGGGCCCCGACGCGTAGGCCTCGAGACACCCGTAGTTCCCGCAGCGGCACTTTCTCCCCGTGAAGTCGATCGTCATGTGCCCGATCTCCGCGGCCACATCCGATGTCCCGTGATAGAGTTCCCCGCCCAGCATGATCCCGCCGCCGATCCCCGTCCCGAGCGTAACCCCGACCAGATGGTCGACCCCGCGCCCCGCCCCCTGCCACCATTCGCCGAGCGTCGCCGCGTTGGCGTCGTTGTCGAGTTCCGCCTCGAGTCCGGTCGCCTTCACGATGAGGTCGCGGAGGGGAAAGTTCCTCCAGCCGAGGTTCGGCGTCTCGATCACGGTTCCGGCCTCGCGGTCCAGCGGTCCCGGGGATCCGAGCCCGATTCCGACGAAGGCGTCCTCCCCGAACCCCCCCTCACGGGCCGCGTCGCGCTTGACCTCGAAGATCATCGACACGATGCGGTCGACGACGAACTTCGCGCCGACGTGCGCGTCGGTCGGGAGCGTACGCATGCCGAGGACCGTGCCGCCGCCCACCGGCACCGCCCCCACCTTGATCGTCGTCCCCCCGAGGTCGACGCCGATGATGTAACGCCTGTCGCTCACGCTCTCGCCACGTCCTCTCTCCGGGGTTCGGCGGGATTCCAGCGCCCGGTCCGGGAAATGATAGACCGCCGGGCCGGCCCCCTCCAAAAGACCGACGCTTCGCGGCCGCAGATCGCGGTGCCCGCGGCTGTCAGTCGCCCTCGACCTGCAGCACGGCGAGGAAGGCCTCCTGGGGCACTTCGACGCTACCCACCTGCTTCATGCGCCGCTTCCCCTCCCGCTGCTTCTCGAGGAGTTTCCGCTTGCGCGTGATGTCGCCGCCGTAGCACTTGGCGGTCACGTTCTTCCGCAACGCCTTCACCGTCGTCCGCGCGATCACGTCCCGCCCGATCGCCGCCTGAATCGCCACGTCGAAGAGTTGCCGGGGGATGAGTTCCTTGAGCTTGCGGGCCATCTTCTGCCCGAACTCGTGGGCCCGGCTCCGGTGGACGATGACGCTCAGGGCGTCCACCGGGTCACCGTTGAGCAGGATGTCCAGCTTCACGAGGTCCGACGGCTCGTGTCCGGACATGTCGTAGTCGAGCGACGCATACCCGCGCGACACGGACTTCAGCTTGTCGTAGAAGTCCAGCACGATTTCGCCGAGCGGCATCGAATAGGCGATCTCCACCCGGGTGGGGTCCAGGTATTGGAGGTTGACGTACCGGCCGCGGCGGTTGTGGCAGATCCTCTGAATCGCCCCGATGTAATCCGCCGGCGACACGACCCGGATCTGGACGAACGGCTCCCGGACCTCGGCGATGTGAACGCGCTCGGGCATCTTCGACGGGTTCTCGAGCCGGATCTCGTCTCCGTTCGTGAGGGTCAGTTCATACTCGACGCTGGGCAGCGTCGTGATGAGATCGACGTCGAACTCGCGCTCCAGCCTCTGCTGCACGATCTCCATGTGGAGGAGTCCGAGGAAGCCGCAGCGGAAACCGAACCCGAGCGCCCCCGATGTCTCGGGTTCGTAGTGGAGGCTGGCGTCGTTCAGCTGGAGCTTCTCGAGCGCCTCCCGCAGTTCCTCGAAGTCGTCCGAGTCCGTCGGGTAGAGCCCCGCGAACACCATCGGCTTCGCCTCGCGGTAGCCGGGGAGGACTTCCGGAGCCCGGTCGTCGGCGTCGAGGACCGTGTCCCCCACCCGGGTGTGCCCCACGTTCTTGATCTGCGCCGTGAGATAACCCACCTCGCCGCAGCCGAGGGCGCCGGTCGGCTCGAAGCCGAGGCTCATGAAGCCGACCTCGTCGACCTCGTACACCGCGTCGTGCCGCCCGAACCCGATGCGCATGCCCTCGCGGAGGTGGCCGTCGACCACGCGCAGGATGGGCATCGCTCCGCGGTAGCGGTCGTACTGCGAGTCGAAGATCAGTGCTCTGAGCGGTGCGTCCGGATCTCCCCCCGGAGGCGGCACTCGCTCGACGATGGCTTCGAGGACCGCGTCGATCCCCTCCCCCTCCTTCGCCGAGGCGTGGATCGCCGCGGCGGGATCGATCCCGAGCAACTCCGACACTTCCTCGCTCACCCGCTCCGGATCGGCCGCCGGGAGATCGATCTTGTTGATCACGGGAACCACCTCGAGGCCCGCTTCGACGGCCAGGAAGAGGTTCGCGAGCGTCTGCGCCTCGATGCCCTGCGTCGCGTCGACGACGAGCAGAGCGCCCTCGCACGCGGCCAGGCTCCGGCTCACCTCGTAGGTGAAGTCGACGTGGCCCGGCGTGTCGATGAGGTTGAGTTGATACTCCTCCCCGTCGGGGTGCCGATAGGACATGCGGATGGCGTTGAGCTTGATCGTGATCCCGCGTTCGCGCTCCAGCTCCATGGAATCGAGGACCTGCTTCCGCATCCTTCGGGGGTCCACGGCGCCCGTGCGCTCGAGCAGCCGGTCCGCCAGCGTCGACTTTCCGTGGTCGATGTGGGCGATGATGGAGAAATTCCGGACCCGTCGCTGGTTCAAAACTCCACCACCAGTCCGTCATGGGCGGGTTCGATGCCCGGTGGCACGCGGCGCACGATCTCGGCGTGGGTCGTTCGGTGCGCGATGTGCGTGAGGTACGTCCGCCCCGCCCCCAGTCGCCGCGCGGTGGCGACCGCCTCCTCGATCGAAAAGTGTCCGGGGTGCGGGTCCCCGAACCAGAGTGCGTTCATGATGAGGACGTCCACGCCCGCGAAGACCTCGACGGCATCCTCCGGAATCGATTTCGCATCGACGAGCACGCCGAGCCCTCCCGCGCGGAAGCCGTAGCTCCGGTACACGCCGTGCGGGAGGGCGACGACCCGCAACTCGAGCCCGGCCGGCGCGATCACCTCGCGGTCCTCGAAGGTCCTGAGGTCGAGTTGCGGCACCGCCGATCCGGGCTGCGCCCTGCCGCCGCCCCAGATATACGAGAAGCGCCGCCGGATCGCGGACTCGAACTCCCGCGCCACGTAGAGGGGGATCGGGCCGCCCCGGCGCAGAGAGAAGATGCGCAGGTCGTCGATCCCGTGCGTGTGGTCCGCGTGCTCGTGCGAGAGGAACACGGCGTCGATCCGGTCGACCTTCGCGCCAAGGAGCTGCAGCCGAAGCTCGGGAGGCGTGTCCACGAGGAGGCGGGCCTTCCCTTCTTCGATGAGGAGGCCGTGACGCGTCCGGCTGTCCCGCGGGTCCCGGGATCGACAGGTGGCGCAGCGGCAGCCGATCACCGGGACTCCGAACGAAGTACCGGTTCCGAGGAATCGGACTCTCACGGTCGGCCGTCAGCGCCGGAAGGGGCGGATCACAACTCTTCGACGCGCATCATGTTCGTCGTGCCGGGGACGTGAAACGGCACGCCGGCCGTCACCACGAAGCGCTGGCCCGGCTCGCCCATGCCGAGTTCGAGAGCCTCATGCCGCGCCTTGTCCAGCATGCTGGAGTAGCTGATGCCTCCGTGGAACATCACCGGCTGCACGCCCCAGACCAGTGCCAGCTGGTTGTAGGTCCTCCACTGGTCGGTGATCGCGAGGATGGGGACGGATGGCCGCTGCGCCGACACGATCCGGGCCGTATAGCCGCTCTGCGTGAAGGTGACGATGAACGGGGAGTCGACGCGCTCGACCGCGATCAGCGACGACGCGGCGATCGCCCCCGAGGTCGTCTGCTGGATCTGCGAGAGGCCCTGAACGTGCTTCCCGGCCTGGCCCGTCCGCCCCAGGCGTTCGTGCTCGATGCGCCGGATGACCCGGTCCATGGTGCGCACCGCCTCGACCGGATACCCACCCATCGCCGTCTCCGCGGAGAGCATCACCGCATCGGTCCCATCCAGCAGCGCGTTCGCGACATCGGAGACTTCCGCCCGTGTGGGGCGGGGGCTCTCGATCATCGATTCCAGCATCTGCGTGGCCGTGATCACCGGTCGGGCGCGCTCCTGGGCGAGCCGAATGATCCGCTTCTGGATCATGGGGACTTCCTCGTACGGCAGTTCGACGCCGAGGTCGCCCCGGGCAACCATCACCGCGTCGCTCAGGGGCAGGATTTCCGCGAGATTCTCGAGCGCCTGCGACTTCTCGATCTTCGCGATGAGCAGGCACCCGCGGTCCATCTTCCGGCGTGTGGTCTCGAGATCCTCGGGCCTGCGCACGAAGCTCAGCGCGAGGTAGTCGAGCATGTGTTCGACCGAGAATTCGATGTCCGCGAGATCCTTCTCCGTCAGGGCCGGGGCGCCGACGCGTACGCCGGGCAGGTTGATCCCCTTCTGGGAGTTGAGGACGCCGACGCTGAAGGCCCGCGCCGAGACCCAGGACGGGTCGTCGTCGGACACCTCCTTCACCACGAACTCGAAGTGGCCATCGTCGAGGAGGATGCGAATCCCGGGCTCCACCTCCTCGGACAACTCCGGGTAGGTGGTGGGAATCCGCCGGCCGGGCGGACTTTGCTCAGGGGGATCCTTACCCTGGGGGAAAAACCAGTAGGTCTCTTCAGGCTCGATTTCGAGACGGCCGCCGGGGAGATCTCCGACCCGGATCTTGGGGCCCCCGAGGTCGCCGATGATGGCGACGGGGCGTCCGACATCCCGCGCCGCCTCCGAGACCTTCCGGACGACCTCGCCCGCACGAGAAGTCGGCAGGTGCGTGAAGTTGAGGCGGATCGCGTCCGTGCCGGCTTCGATCAACGGGTACAGCACGTCCCGGTCCCACGAAGCGGGGCCGATCGTGCTGACGATCTTCGCTCTTCGGAACCCTGCGCTCATCCGCGGCCCAGATCAGGTGGGAGGCCACGGTCCTATCCAGGCAGTCGGGCGACCTCCGAGAGGTTAGGTCGGTGGGCTACGATCCACTCGTGCATGTTCTGCAGTTGGCCGAGCGGGAGCCCCTCGAGGGACTTCACCTGCAAGCCGGGGATGATACAGGCAGCGGCCCGTCGGAGAAAGTAAGCGCGCTGCCGCCGGCGTTGTTCCGGATTGAGGCTGGTGCCCCCGGGGATGTCCGGGATCGGCTCTATGAGTCGGCGGTAACTGTAGACTTCGCGGGCGGAGAACTCGGAGGGGATCAGGTAGGCGTGCCCTTCAACCTCGAAGGTGCCGTCCGAAGAGATGGCAAGCCGAGGTGCCATATCCAGTCTCCTTACGTCGAAGTCAGAGACGCAAAAGACCGTGTTGCCGGAAGGCATGGACAATCTTCTCGATTCTCCCCACCCCAGCCACACGGTCCCCGGGCTTCCTGAACACACTATAGGCCGTGACCGGCTCTCGATGCAAATCTCGAGCGCCCTTTCTCCCTGGCGCTGGCCCCGCCGGGGATCGCCGGGGTTCTCCCCGTCCCGGCGGAATATTTGACGCGCCTTCGCGCGGGTCGCTAGAATTGGGGGCTAACCCTGCCGGGGAGGAGGAGCACACTTGCAGTATACGCTACGCGACAACGAAGAACTCGACCGCGCACTGCGGAAGTTCCGCCGAAAGGTCCAGCGGGCCGGGATCTTCCGTGACATCAAGAAGCACCGGTTCTACGAGAAGCCGAGCGAGGCCCGCCGTCGTAAGATGAAGGCTGCGGAGCGACGCCGACGGCGCCGTCGGCGCCGCCAGAAGGCCCGGGCCTAGCCTCCCCGACCGCCCCCCGGCAAGCCTCCCTCACGGGTCACTCGGCGAACCGCCGCTCTACGTACCCGTCGAGAATCTGTAGAAACTCGTCCACGATTCCCTCGCCGCGCAGCGTCGAATGATGCTCGCCGTCCATGTAGACGGGCGCGGTCGGCGCCTCGGCGACGCCCGGCAGCGAGATCCCGAGGTCCGCGTGCTTCGACTCGCCCGGCCCGTTCACGACACACCCCATCACGGCCACCGAAAGCTCCTCGACGCCTGGATACCGGTCGCGCCACGCCGCGAGACGGTCCGCGATGTGCTGCTCCACATCGAGCGCCAGTTGCTGGAAGAAGGTGCTCGTCGTGCGGCCGCAGCCCGGGCACGCCGTCACCTGGGGCTTGAAGCTCCGCAGCTCCAGCGATTGCAGGAGCTGCTGCGCGATTCGCACCTCCTCCGCGCGGTCGGCGCCGGGCTCGGGCGTGAGCGACACGCGGATCGTATCGCCGATCCCCTCCGAGAGGAGGATCGCGAGCGCGGCCGAGGAGGCGACCGTCCCCTTGCGCCCCATGCCCGCTTCGGTGAGCCCGAGATGCAGGGGGTAGTCGCAGCGTGACGCGAGTTCGCGGTACACCGCCACGAGGTCCGGTACGCGCGACACCTTCGCGCTGAGGACGATGCAATCCGGTGCGAGGCCGAGGGCTTCGGCGGCTTCGGCCGAGCGGAGGGCGCTCTCGATGATGGCATCGAGCGTCACGCGGTGGGCATCGCGCGGCTCGTCCCGCACCGCGTTCTCGTCCATGAGGCGGGTCAGGAGGATCGGGTCCAGCGACCCCCAGTTGACCCCGATCCGCACCGGCTTGTCATGCTCGATCGCGCAGCGGACGATCGTCGCGAACTGCTGGTCCCGGCGCTTCCGTCCCACGTTGCCGGGATTGATGCGGAACTTGGCGAGGGCGCGGGCGCAGCCGGGATGGCCGGGCAGCAGGATGTGACCATTGAAGTGGAAGTCGCCGACCAGCGGGACATCGACGCCGCGGTCGGCGAGACGCTCCGCGATCCGCGGTACGGCCGCGGCCGCGCGCGGCGTGTTCACGGTGATGCGGACGATCTCCGAGCCCGCCTCGTGCAGCTCCCGGACCTGCCGTGCGGTGGCGTCCACATCCGCGGTATCGGTGTTCGTCATCGACTGGACGACGATGGGGTGGGGCGCACCCACGGGAACGCCTCCGATATCGACCGGTGTCGTCGCGCGACGTGACGTGGAGGGTGTGTTCAAGCGGCTCCCCCGCAGCGATGGAGTTCGTGCGTCGCGGGGCACCATCGCGGCGCTCCGGAGACGGGAGCGGAAGGAGCGCTCCCCGTCCCGGTGAATCTACAGCCGAACGGTCATCCGCACTCGCTGTGGCCGCAAGCGTAGCACTTCGCGCAGCCCTCCTCGAACGCCAGGCTGCTGCCGCATTCCGAGCACACGCCGAGGAACATCCGGGCCGCCGACTCCTGGTAGCGCTCGATCACGGGGCGCTCCGCCGTCTGCGCGCCGCCGTTGGCGTTCCTTTTCCTGGCGGTCTCGACCTCCTCGATCGGGAGCGCCTGCTGGATGCCTTCCTTCTCCTCGAGGTAGCGCTCGATCACCTGAGCGATCGCGTCGGGGCCGGAGAGGACCTTCCTCGGTCCAATGCCGACCGCCCGGTCGGAAGAGATTCCGCGCAGCTGCTTGTGCACGTCGCCGAGGCGGATGCCGGAGCGCAGCGCCAGCGAGCACAACCGACCGATCGCTTCCGCGTCCGCCATCGCGGCCCCGCCCGTCTTGCCGAGCGCGACGAACACCTCGAACGGCCGTCCCTGGTCGTCCTCGTTGATGGTGACGTACATCGCTCCGAGCGGGGACGCGATCTGGCGCGTGTGGCCCCGGAGCACGGCCGGGCGTTGCCGCATCGCCACGCGGCGCATCCTCGAACCCTCGAGTTCGGTGATCCGGCGCTTCTTCTCCTCGACCGTCTGCTCGAGTTCCCGGTTGTGCGCCTCGAGTTCCCGGTTCTGGGCCTCAAGGGCGGCGAGGCGGGAGATCGAAGCCGCGAGTTCTCCGGCGACCTGCGGATCGAGGTCCACGGCGTCGAGCGTGACGCCATCGGCCGCCACCGCCGAGCCGCTCTCGCTCGTCTGGCGCTGGACCTCCTTCGCGGTCCGGCCGGTGGAGAGCACCTGTTCGTCGCGTGACCCGTCGCGATACACGGTCACGCCCTTGCAGCGCAGTGCGTGCGCCAGCTCGTAGATCTCCCGCACATCTTCCTGCGTGGCCGCGGTCGGAAAGTTGCACGTCTTCGAGATCGCCGAATCGCAATGTTCCTGGAAAGCCGCCTGCATCCGGATGTGCTGTTCCGGTATGACATCGTGCGCCGTGACGAAGGTCCCCTGTACATCCCCCGGCACTTCCTCGAAGTGGATATGGCCCTCGTCGGCGATGCGTCGCATCAACTCCTCCGAGTACCATCCCTCTTCCCTCGCACGGCGCACGAAGTCTGGATTGACGTCCGGCATCAGCACGCCGGCCTGGTTTCTCATGAACGCGACGGCAAACAGCGGCTCAATGCCGCTTGAACACCCCGCGATGATCGAAATGGTCCCCGTGGGGGCGATCGTGGTCAGGTTGCAGTTGCGAAGCCGGCGCTCGGGGCGGATCCGCCGGCCGTCCGCGTCGCGCGAGCACGCCTCGTCGGGACCCCAGATGGACTGCTCCCACTCGGGGAAGACGCCGCGCTCGGCCGCGAGCCGCTCGGACTCGCACTTCGACTCCTCATCGACGAAGCGCATCACCTCCCGCGCCAGTTCGACGGAGCGCTCCGAACCGTAGGGTTCGCCGATCCGCACCAGCATGTCGGCCCAGCCCATGATCCCGAGACCGATCCGGCGGATGCCGTGCGACAGGTCATCGATCTTCGCGAGCGGATACCGGTTGGCGTCGATGACGTTGTCGAGGAAGCGCGTCGACTCGTGCACCGCACCGCCGAGCGCGTTCCAGTCGACCTGCCCTTCATCGTCTACGAAGTAGCCGGCGTTGATCGAACCCAGGTTGCACACGTCGTAGGCCAGGAGCGGCTGCTCCCCGCACGGGTTCGTCGCCTCGTAGTCGCCGAGGTGAGGCACCGGGTTGTAACGGTTCGCTTCGTCGACGAAGAAGACGCCGGGCTCGCCGTTCCGCCATGCGCCGGCGATGACCTTCGAGAACACCTCTTCGGCGTTCAGCCGGTCCACCACCTCGCCGGTGCGCGGGCTCACGAGGTTGTAATCCGCACCCGTGCGGACCGCCGTCATGAAGGCGTCCGTGACGCCGACGGAGATGTTGAAGTTCGTGATCCGGGTCTTGTCCGACTTGCAGTCGATGAAGTGGCGGATGTCCGGGTGATCGACCCGCAGGATTCCCATGTTCGCACCGCGTCGCGTGCCGCCCTGTTTCACGGCCTCGGTCGACGCGTCGTACACCTCCATGAAGCTGACCGGGCCGCTCGCCACGCCCATGGTCGACTTGACCACGTCCCCCATGGGGCGCAGGCGGCTGAATCCGAAGCCCGTGCCGCCCCCGCTCTGATGGATGAGCGCCATGTCGCGGAGCGTCTCGTAGATCCCGTCGAGACTGTCCGGGACGGGGAGCACGAAGCACGCCGAGAGCTGGCCGAGCGGACGCCCGGCGTTCATGAGTGTGGGGCTGTTCGGCTCGAAGATGCCGTCGGCCATCAGGTGGTAGAAGCGCTCGGCGCGCTCCCGGATCGCTTCATCCGCGACGCCGTAGCGGCCGTCCTGCGACGCGATGACATGGGCCACCCGCCAGAAGAGATCGCACGGCTCCTCCACCGGATCCCCGCTGTCATCCTTCTTCAGATACCGTCGCGCGAGGACCGTGCGAGCGTTGTCCGTGAGCCGGGGCTCGGCGAGTCCGGTCGGCGTAGCGTCGGATCCTCTCGTCCCATCCGCCTGCGCCGACGCCTGCGCCGGCACGCCCGTCCGCACCGCCACCTCCGGTGGATTCATCGTTTTCCTCGTTTCCCTGTTCTCACAGCTTCCGAGGCCGACCCATCCGCAAGACCGGCTTCGGCCGGGACCCGACGACCGCGCGAGTCGAATGCCGGCCTAGGCCGGTCGAGCCTTGCCCCGCGAGGTGCCCGCCACCCCGCGACGAATCGGATTCGAGTGCCTCATCGCTTGTGGAGGCGAGGCCCGTCGTTTCCCACAACTCCACAGCTTTTCCACAAGAAAACCCCCGGTTTTTCGACACACACCGCTATATGTGGGGGCTCCGACAGCATAACGACACCATATCTAGTGGTCAAGCCGCGAACGGCGGTGGAGAGTCCAGAGGCAGGCTCCGCCGAATCCCGCCACGCCGGCGGCGAGGGCGGCCCCTCCCGGCTCCAGCAGCAGGGCTCCTCCGAGGGCGAACATCGTGCCGAACAGGAGGAGCGTGGCGGCGGCCGTGCGCAGGAGCGCCGTGCCGAGGGGGAGATCCGGCTCGACCCCCGCGCGAGCCCGGATCGCACGCCAGCCCGGCCCCGCCGGGCGAACCCGCCGGTAGAAGGCGAGCAGCGTCGCCGGCTCCTCGGGGCGCGTGAACCACATCACCGGAAGCCATACCGCGGCCGACCCGAAGGCGGTCACCGCGAGCCGCGTGCCGAACTCCATCGCGCCGAAGGCGGGAAGGTACGAGCAGAGCGCGATCGCGAACCCCGCCAGCATGGAGGCGAGTTCGGCCCAGGCGTTCACCCGCCACCAGAACCAGCGCAGGGTCAGCACCGCCCCGGGCCCGGTGCCGATGGCGATCATGAAGCGGAACAGCGCTCCGATGTCGTTCGCGAAGAAGGCGGCGGTCGTGGCCGCCGCGACGATGAAGGCCGAGCCGAGGCGCCCCAGCCATACGAGTCGGGCGGAGGACGCTTCGGGGGCGATGAAGCGTCCGTAGAGGTCGTTCACCAGATAGCTCGCGCCCCAATTGATCTGTGTCGAGACGGTGGACATGAAGGCGGCGAAGAAGGAGGCCACGACGAGTCCCAGCAGGCCGGCGGGAAGGTAGCGCAGCATGAGGATCGGGTAGCCGAGGTCGGGATCGGCGAGGTCCGGGAGTACGACCACCGCGACGAGCCCGACGAGCACCCACGGCCAGGCCCGGATCACGTAGTGCAGCCACACGAACAGCCACGCGGCCCGCTCCGCGTCGGCTTCGGAGCGGCAGGCGAGGAGACGCTGGACGAACTCGCCGCCGCCGTCGGAGCGCCGGAAGGCTCACCACTGGATCCCGAGATAGGCCAGGAAGGTGCCGAACGGGAGGGATTCGGAGCCGGGCGGAGGCGTCATCTGGAGGATGTCGCTTCGCCCCGCCGCGGCCAGGCGCAGCTTGAGTTCGGCCACGCCTCCGATCTCGGCAAGCGCGAAGGCGGCCACGAGGATGGCGCCGAGGAGGGCGAGGAAGAACTGAAAGAAATCCGTCGCGACCACCCCCCACAGCCCGGCGATGCCCGCATAGGCGAGGACGAAGATGGAGAGCGCCACGACGGCCCACAGCCGCTCGTCTCCCGGCATCCATCCGGAGAGATCGGGGAGGAGTCCGAGCGCCTCGACGACCTTGCGCATCGCGAGCATGACGAAGCCGATCGAGATGCAGTTGATGGGGACCGCGAACAGGAAGGCGCGCGTAGCCCGCAGGACCGCGGCCGGTCGTCCCCCGTACCGGAGTTCCGTCAGTTCCACATCCGTCACCACCTCGGCGCGGCGCCACATGCGGGCGAAGAGGTAGAGGAGGAGGTGGTGGGAGAGACCGAAGGACCACCACTCCCAGTTGCCCGCGATACCCCGCCTGGAGATGAGGGCGGAGACGTAGAGCGGGGTGTCGACGGAGAAGGTGGTCGCGGCCATCGAGGTCCCCGCCAGCCACCAGGGGAGGGCGCGCCCGCCTACGAAGAAGTCGACGACGCTGCCGCGCGACCGCCGTGACAGCCACAGCCCGACCCCGAACGTGAGGGCGAGGTAGCTCCCCACGACCCACCAGTCGACGGGACTCAGCGACCGCTCCCCGCGGGTCGGCCCGAGACGGCGGGGACCGCGGCGCGGAGCCAGGCGGCGGCGGCCCGCTCCATCACCGTCTCGGTGGACCAGGCACAGATTCCCGGCGCACCCAGCGACGGGAGCCAGCGCGCGTGGCCGAGCAGCACGACGAGTCCCCGCGCCGCGGCCTGTACGGCGACCCGCGCCTCGCGAAGGACTCCGGCGGACGGCGCGCCGCGGCCCTTCCAGCCGCGGGGGGTCGCGGCGAGTACGACGATGCACTGCTCCGCCTCGGAGGCATCGCGGATCCGCCACCCCGCCGCGCGCAGTTCATCCGAGACGATCGCGCCCAGGGCGCCCGCGCGCCCCGCCGGCGGCCCCACCTCCGGGTCGTCCGAGACGCCGACCACCCGGGTCGTCGCACCTGGGCTCCAGCCGGATACGGCCTCGGGGTCACCGACGATCGTGTCGCACGCGAAGGCCACCGGCTCAAGATCACCGCGGGACGCCGGCGCGGCGGACCGAAAGGCGTGACCGGCGCGGCCCGCGCGGCCGACGGCGTCCGCCAGCCGGGTCGCGAGGGCGGGGTCATCGACAGCCGCCCGCCCGAGCGCCTCGATCGTCGCCCCCGCGTCCGCGGGGTAGCACATGAGGTCACAGCCGGCGGCCAGCGCCTCGACGGCGGCCTCCGCATCGTTGCGACCGATGCCGCCCATGATCATGGCGTCGGTCGAGATCACGCCCTCGAAACCGAGCCGTCCGCGGAGCAGCCCCGTCACGATGCCGGGGGAGACGGTGGCCGCCCGCCCGCTGCCCAGCGCCGGGTAGGCGACGTGAGCCGCCATGACGCTCCCGACCCGATCCGCGACGGCCGCGAACGGGGCGAGGTCCTGTTCGAGGAGGGGGGCGGGAGCGTCGATGGTGGGGAGGCCGATGTGCGAATCCTCCGTCGTCCGGCCGTGGCCGGGAAAGTGCTTCGCGCACGCCACCGCGCCGGCGGACTGGCAGGCGTCGATCCAGCGGCCGCCCAGTTCGCCGACGCGCCGGGGATCGGAACCGAAGCTCCGCGTGGCGATGATCGGGTTGTCCGGCTCCACGTCGAGGTCGAGGACCGGGGCGATCACCCAGTTGATGCCGACGGAGAGCGCCTCCTCGGCCGTCGTCCGACCCGCCTGCGCGACGGCGGTTTCCGGGTCCGGGTGCGCCGCGAGGGCGGCCGGAGGCGGCAGCTCGGTCAGGCCGCGGAGTTGCTGCCCCGCGCCGCGCTCGAGGTCCGCCCCGATCCAGAGCGGACGCCCCGCACCCTCCCGCACCCGCTCGACGAGACGCCCGACGCGCTCGGCTTCCCCACCGAAGAGGATGAAGCCGCCCACGCCGAGTTCGAGTCCCCGGTCGGCCCGCGCCTCGACCTCGCGGGGAGACCAGCGGTCGAGCCGCAGCGCTTCGATGACGACCCGCGCCGGATCGACGCAGGGACCTGTCATGCGGGCGTCCGCGCGCCGAGGAGGCGGGGGCCGTCCGCGCCCGTCGCCCACGGGGCGTTGGCGGGAAACCCCAGCACATGCTGCCGCGCGAGGAGCGCGAAGGCGACAGCCTCCCGGGCGTCCGGATCGAGGCCGAGCACCGACAGGTCGCGGACGGGCAGCGGCGACAGGAGCCGTTCGAGCCGCCCGGCGAGGACCGGGTTCCGGGCTCCGCCGCCGCACAGATAGCACGCCGCCGGCCTCCCTTCGAGCCAGCGATGTGCGTCTGCGATCGTGCGCGCGGTCAGTTCGGTGAGCGTCGCGACCGCATCCTCGGGGGAGAGCGCGGCGTGCCGGTCCAGCCACTCGAGCAGCCGTGCGCGCGAGAAGCGCTCGCGGCCCGTCGACCGCGGAGGCGGTTGAGAGAAGAAGGGGTCGGCGAGCCACTCCGAGAGCGCCGCCTCGCTCACAACGCCGCGGCGGGCCAGCCCTCCATCCAGGTCGAAGCGGGACGCGCCGCCGGTCAGGCGCTCGACCGCCCCATCGATGAGGACGACGCCGGGGCCCGTGTCATAAGCCTGGGGCGGATCGTCGCTCGACGCCGCCGGGAGCGCGGTCACGTTTCCGATCCCTCCGATGTTCTGGATCGCGCGCGGTTCGTCGCCCCGGAGCAGAAGCCAGTCGGTGTAAGCGGTGAGCGGCGCCCCCTCTCCCCCGGCCGCCATGTCGCGCACCCTGAAGTCCGAGACGACCTCGCACGACGTCGACTCCGCGATGACGGCCGCCTGGCCCAGCTGCAGCGTGGCGCCGCGTCGTGCCCCGGTCGGGGGTTCGTGCCATACGGTCTGTCCGTGACTCCCGATCGCTTCGATGTCGCCCGGTCCGAGCGAGGCCGAGGCCAGCGTACGGAGCACCGCGGCGCCGATCCGCGCACCGAGCTCGAAGTCGAGGCTGCAGATCGAGGCGGCGCTCCCCGAGATGATCGCGGCCTCGATGTCGCGCCGTGTCGCCGCCTCGTACGGCTCGGTGCGGAAGGCGACGACGCGCCAGTTCCGCGGCCGCTCGCGCCCCCCCTCCGTTTCGACGATCGCGACATCGATCCCGTCGAGTGACGTGCCCGACATCACTCCCACCCACATCGTCATGCGTCCTCCCCCGCCAGCAGCGCCGGATGCAGGCGCTCCCGGATTCTCATCTCGTGCGCCGCGCCGTGCTGGGCGACCCCGCGCAGGAACTGGTACAGCGTCAGCGTCTCGTCTCCGATCCGGGCGAGGCGGGCGGGCGCGTCGCCCAGCCGGGCGAGAAGTTCAGGGCCATCGGGCCAGCCCGGCGCCAGCGGGTAGCCGCCAAAGCGGGGGCGCCGGCCGCCGCCGAAACGCTCGATCGCCAGGCCGAGGAAGCCGTCGACGCAATCCAGATACCGTTCGGCGCGCGCCCGATCGACGCCGAGCGCGTGCATCGCGAGCGCCGTCTTCACGGCGCCGCCCGTGCGGATCAACGCGCGCCGGGCCTCCGCGCGCGGCGCGCCCGTCACCATCGTGAAGATCCGAATCCCCCGGTCGACGAGCTTCGCGGAGCGCGCGCGCAGGTCCACCATGAGGTTCTCGTACACGCGCCCGGTGCGGACCATCGCCGCCGTCGTGATCGCGTTCAGCACGAGCTTCGTCGCGGTCCCCGCCTTCATCCGCGTGGAGCCGGCGATGACTTCGGGACCGACGAGCGGGAGGATGAGGTGGTCCACCAGGTCGGCGACTTCCCGCGCCGGCTCCGTGCAGCCGAGGAAGGCCGTCCCCGCGCCGAGCGAAGCCGCCTCGCGCAGCGCCCCGAGGACGTACGGGGTCGTCCCGGAGGCGGCGATCCCGAGCACGAGATCCGCGGGCCCCACCCCCAGCTCGCGAACGGCTTCCGCCCCGCCCGCCCGCGAGTCCTCGGCCCCCTCGGCGCTCCGCGCGAGCGCGCCCGGCCCTCCGGCGATGATCGCCCGCACGAGGCTCGGGTCGACGCCGAACGTGGGCGGGCATTCCGCCGCGTCGAGGACCCCGAGTCGGCCACTCGTCCCGGCGCCCGCGTACACGAGGCGCCCCCCGCGGCGGCATCGCTCGACGATGTCGTCCACCACACGCGCGATCCCCTCCGCCTGGGAGGCGATGGCCTCCGGCACCGCCCGATCGATCGCGCGGGTGCGCGGATTGCGCGCCTCCGTGAGGCGGGGATCCAACGTATCCGACCTCGGGATTCGTTGCTGGGGGATCCGGCGTCAGGGTACACTGCGGGCCAACCTAGAAGTTTCACGGTGGCCGCGGGAGTCGCGACGGCCCGGAGAGGAGGGACGCGCCAGGGTGAGTTCCGCACGGGATACAGCTCCCGGCCCGGAGGCCGGTCTCGTCCTCCGGCGCCTCGCTCGACGGTTCCCCGTCCCCGACAAGCCGCAACTCGCTCCGCTCGACGAACTCATCCTGACGATCCTGAGCCAGTCGACGACCGACCGGAACCGGGACCGTGCCTGGCGCAACCTCGCCGAACGGTTCCCGCGCGAGCCGCGGCCCGGGGGCGAAGACCCGTCGGGACACTCGGGCCAACCCGTCTCGATCTGCTGGGAGTCCGTGCTGCGCGCCGGCCCGGAGGCGCTGGAGGACGCCGTCCGCGTCGCGGGGCTGGCGAACCAGAAGGTGCCGGCCATCCTCCACGCCCTCGAACGACTCGCCGCCGAGGTCGGCCGGCTGTCGCTCGACCACCTCGGGGAGATGGACGACGACGAGGCGATCGCCTACCTGACGACCTTCCGCGGCGTCGGCGTGAAGACCGCCGCCTGCGTGCTCTGCTTCTCGCTGCGGCGGCCGGTGCTCCCCGTCGACACGCACGTCCTGCGCATCGCCCGCCGCCTGGCCTGGGCCCCTCCGCGGGCCTCCGCCGACCGGACGCACGCGATCCTGGCCGATCGGGTGCCCCCCGAAGAGCGATTCCGGATGCACATGCTCCTCATCACTTTCGGGCGCGCGCTCTGCCTGGCCCGCACCCCGCGCTGCGGCGAATGCCCGCTGGAGCCCGACTGCCCCAGGGTGGGTGTCCGGACGTCCGTGGCGAAGTAGCGGACTCACATGGCGGGGATCCCGAACACGAACGGTTCGTCCAGCCGCACCCTCAGGATCGCCCCGGGCTCGAGCCCCGGGGCCGCGTCCCCCGCCGGCAGCAGGATCGCCGTGCCCGGCGCTACGCCGGCCGCCGCTCCGACGACCAACCCCCGACGACCGCCCCCGATCACGCGACCCAGGATCGGCTCCGTCGCCGCCTCGTCGGCCCACGCGCCCAACCCGGCGGGATCGATCGCGACGACCGACGCCGATATCGGCCACTCCCGCCCGTTGAAGAGCACGTTGACGAAGCGGAGCTTGACCATCGCTTCACCCCCGTCGGCCGATATCTCCATCGCGGTGATCGCGCCCCCGACGAGCGAGTTCAGAGGCACGAGAACCATGTTGTTCTCGATCAGCGGCCGGATCACCCCGGCCCTGAAACGGTCCCCGGGGCGTTGTTCACCCACGCGGATCGGATCGATGAGTTCGATCTCGAACTCGGCACCGGCTCTGACCTGGACCATCGTGAAGGAGACCTCGGCCTCGTTCCCGCCCTCGGCGGGCGCTCCACCTTCCGTCGTCTCGGTATCCGGCGCGGCCGGAGCCCGCCGCACGGGCGACGTCGGGGGCGGGTTCTCCCCCGCATCCCCTTCCGTCCGCGCCCGATCGGGCACGATCTCCGGCGCGCAACCCGCCGCGAGAGCGATCGTCGCGAGCGCCGCCGCGCCAGACGCGACGAGGCGTTCAATGCCTCGTTTTGCAGTCATCAGGCTTCCTTTCTGTCATTGTACGGCCCCCGGCGCGCGCGTACGTTCGACGGCGTGCCGGCCGACCGCCGCCATCCGCCGTGTCCGCTCGGCCGGTCCACCGGAGATGCCTTGAAATCCCTTCGAACGCTGCTACCCTACTTCCGCCCGTACCGGTTGGGAATCTCGGCCGGGCTTCTCCTCGTCATCGTCAGCAATCTGTTCACCGTCGCGGCCCCCTACATACTCAAGATGGCCATCGACGCCCTGGAACAGGAACTCCGCCCCGAACTCATCCTGCGCTACGCGGCGCTGCTCGCGGGGATTTCCCTGCTGGCCGGCGTCACGCGGTTCTGGATGCGGAAGTTACTCAACGGCCTCAGCCGGCGGATGGAGACCGATCTGCGGCGGGATCTCTTCGGCCACCTCATGCGTCTCCCGCCGCAGGTCTTCGACGCGTGGCGCACCGGCGACCTCGTGAGCCGGGCCACGAACGACGTGCAGGCGGTCCGCATGGTCGCCGGCCCCGCGATCATGTACGCGGTCAACACCGCCACCGTCGCCACGCTGGCCCTGGGGCTGATGATCTGGATCGACCCAATGCTGACGCTATGGGCGATGATCCCGATGGCCGTCCTCCCCCCCGTCGTGTTCATCTTCGGCCGGCAGATCCATCAGCGCTTCGAGAAGATCCAGGCCCAGTTCTCGGAGCTGTCCAACTTCGCGCAGGAGAACCTCGCCGGGGCCCGCATCGTGAAGGCGTACGTGCGCGAAGACGCGCAGGCACACCGTTTCGAGGCCCTGAACCGGCACTACAAGTCGCTCAACCTCAGCATCGCCCGCGTGTGGGGGCTGTTCCATCCCTCGCTCATGTTCTTCACGGGCATCGGCGCCGTCGTCGTGCTCTGGTTCGGCGGCGGACAGGTACTGCGGGGGGCGATCAGCCTCGGCGATTTCGTCGCCTTCTCCTTCTACCTCACGCTGCTCATGTGGCCGATGATCGCGCTCGGCTGGGTGACCAACCTCTTCCAGCGCGGGGCCGCGTCGATGGGGCGGCTCAACGAACTGCTCGGGATCACGCCCGGGATCCGCGACCCGGAGACGCCGGTCGCCTTCCCCGCTCCGCGCGGCGCGGTGGAGTTCGATGACGTCTCCTTCGGGTATCCAGGCGGAGCGCGCGACATCCTCCACCACCTCTCGTTCCGCATTGAACCCGGCCAGACGGTCGCCATCGTGGGGGCCACGGCGAGCGGGAAGTCGACGCTGGCCGCGCTCATCCCTCGCCTCTACGACGTGACCGAGGGCACGATCCGCGTGGACGGCACGGACATCCGGCAGATCCGGCTCGAGGCGCTCCGGGACGCGATCGCCTTCGTCCCGCAGGAACCCTTCCTCTTCAGCATGCGGCTGAGGACGAACATCGAACTGCGCCAGGGCGAGGAGGCGGCGGGGGCGCCGCTCACCGACGAACTCCGGAGCGCGCTCGCCGTCTCGCAGCTCGAGAAGACGCTCGCCGTCCTCCCCACCGGGATCGACACCCGTCTGGGCGAGCGCGGCATCAACCTCTCGGGGGGGCAGAAACAGCGCGCCACGCTGGCCCGCGCGGTCCACCGCGACGCGCCGATCCTGATCCTCGACGACGCCCTCTCGGCCGTGGACTCGGAGACGGAGACGGCGATCCTGGAGGCGCTGCGCGACTATATGTCCGGACGGACGTCGATCATCGTGTCGCACCGGGTATCCGCGGTCCGTACCGCCGACCTGATTCTCGTCCTCGACGATGGACGGCTCGTGGAACGCGGCGTGCACGAGGATCTCATCGCGGCCGAGGGCACCTACGCCCGGTTGCTCCGGCGCCAGCTCGTGGAGGAGGAACTCGAGAGCCTCGAGCGGCGCCGCGTCGCGGGCGCCTGACTCAGCCTCGCGCGGCCCGGAACCCGATCATCTTGTAGGCGAGCTTCGCGGCCGTGAAGGCCGAGGCCTCCTCGCCGCGGCGCGGCGCGAGTTCGACGAGGTCGGCCCCCACCACGTTGCGCTCACGGAAGACCCGGGAGAGGAGATCGAGAGCGTCCCACCACCCGCCCCCGCCCGGCTCGGGCGTGCCCGTGGCCGGCATGAGCGACGGGTCGAAGAAATCCACGTCGAACGTGATGTAGACGTTCTCCCCCAGCGCCCGGAGCGCCCGCTCGACCCACCCCGGACGCCGCATCTCGTGCGCGAAGACGACCTCGAGTCCGCGGTCGCGGATGATGTCGCGCTCCTCCAGGGTGAGCGCCCGGATTCCGACCGATACGATGTTCGCGCTTCGTTCCAGCACGCGCCGCATCACGCAGGCATGGTTCCACAGCGAGCCGTGGTGGCGATCCCTGAGATCGGTATGGGCGTCGAACTGGAGGATCGTCACGTCGCCGCCGAGCCGGTCCAGCCAGGCCGTGGCCGGCGCACTCGAGATGGAGTGTTCTCCGCCCAGCCCGATGACGAAGCGGTCCCCGGCGGCCTCGAGGAGGTCGTCGTACAGGGCGCGGAGCCTCGCCACCGCCAGCTCGGGCCCCTCCGTACCCAGGTCGATCGAGGGGAGCGTGCAGACGCCGACTTCGTACGGCTCGGAATCGAGTTCCTCGTCGTACCACTCGATGTAGCGGGAGGCCTCGATGATCGCCGCCGGGCCTTCCCGCGTACCGGTCCCCCAGCTCGTCGTGGCTTCGTACGGGACGGGCAGGATGATGACGGCGGACGCGTCCCATCCGGAGAGGGAGGGCGGGAGGTCGAGGAAGTTGTGCCGGTCGGTCCACTCGTGCCTGGCGAGGGCGGCGGGCAGATCCGTTCCGGTCAGTGGAGGCAGTCGGGGCAGTAGCCCTCCAGCTCGAGACGATAGCCGACGACGTCAAAGGGCGTCATCTCGGACAGACCCTGCATCCAGTCGCGGGGGCGCAGACCCTCGATGTCCTGCACGCGCCCGCACGAGAGGCAGCGGATGTGCTCGTGTTCGTCGGTGCGGCCGTCGTACCGCGCCGGACCGGCGCCGAGCGAGAGCTTGCGCGCGACCCCGCAGGTGACGAACGCCTCGAGCGCCTTGTACACCGTGGCGAGGCTGATGTCGGGGATATGTTCCCGGACGCAGGTGAAGACATCGTCCGCCGTCGGATGCGCCGTCGTCCCCGAGAGGACGCGGTACACCGCGGCGCGCTGGGCCGTAAACCGGTGTCCCCGGGCTTCCAGAGCGCGACGCAACTCTTCCGGCGTCATCTCGCGAGTCGGCGCGTCCAAAGGGTTCACTGCGATATCCCGCCGTCCAGAGAATCAGGAGGCGGACCGACCCCGGGGGCGATCCGCCGATCACCCTCGAAGCTAATGCCCCTGTCGACGGCGATCAATCGGCCGCGTCGGTCTCCCGGTACTGCTCGAGGAAGGTCTCCCAGCGCTCGTCGTCGCCGTCGATCGACACATGTCGGGCCGGCGTCGGCTGCCTCAGCCGCCGCTGGAGACCGGCGACGAGATTCGGGACGCGGTCGGCGGGCGCGCGGCCGTGCTCCACCACCACCTGATGGGCCGCCGTCCCGTTGGCCGGGACCATGCGCGCGCTGTAGAGCGCCCGCTTTCCGTCCTCGAGGATACGCGTGAAGAGGAGAAACTCGGACGAATCCTCAAGCTGGGGGAGCGGCGGGAAAAGCCAGATATCGCCGATGCTCGGCGGGGGAACCCGCCGGCTCAGGTCTCCGAGACGGGCCGTCCGGGACCGGGGATCGAGCGCCCCGTTGTGGGGGCCGGGCATGTGCTTCCCTACCTTCGCGTCCATCTCACCTCCACCACCAGAACCCCTCTCAGGAGACCCCCAACGGGTCTCCCGGACGCAAACGGCACGCCGCGAACATACGGACGACGCCCTTCCGGAGGCAATCGACCCCCGTCAGTGCGGCGAGGGCGACTCCGGCTCGGTGGCCGCCTCCACGAGCGGACGCAACGCATCCAGCACGACCCGGACCGCCTGTTCCAGATCGAGTTCGATGATCGCGCCGGACGCCTTCGTGTGCCCTCCACCCCCCAGGAGTTGCGCCACGCCGGACACATTCACGCTTCCATTGGAACGCAGCGACACTTTCGTCCGGTCGGGGGCCAGACCGCGGAAGAAGAGCCCGACCTCGATCCCCTCGAGGCGGCGCGGAAACTCGACCAGGCCCTCCATGTCCTCGCCGCGCGCCCCGACCCTCGAGAGCGCCCGGTGATCGAGGGCGATCCAGGCGATCGGCGCGCGGGGGTCGACCTCGAGCCGCTCGAGACCGAGTCGCAGCAGCCCGAGCTTCCCGCGGGTGTAGACGCCGTACAGGGCGCGATACATCGCCCCCGAGTCCACCCCCGCCCCGAGCAGCACGCTCGCGATGGCATGGGCGCGGGGGCTCGTGTTCGAGAAACGGAAGGAACCGGTGTCCGTCGTGATGGCCACGTACAGGCCCTCCGCCTCGCGGAGGGTGAGCGGGTCTTCATCGAACGACAACAGATCGAAGATCAGTTCCCCCGTGGCGCACGCCGACGGGTCGCGAATCGCGGGGTCCGCGAGGGCGGCTCCGGAGGGCGGGTGATGGTCGATGAGGACGCCCCCGACTCGGGCGGCGTACCCCGGCAGGCGGCCGAGGCGCTTCGGCTCGGCCGTGTCGAGGATGGCCAGGCAGTCGGCCCGGTTCAGCGTATCCGCGGCGGCGGGGTCCCGCTCCACAAACGCCGGCACTTCCGTGAGGAGGAAGCGGAGGGAACGCGGGGGAGGGCTCGGTGTGACGATCGCGACTTCCGCACCACGCCGCAGGAGCCGTGACGCCAGCGCCACCATGCTTCCGATGCCGTCGCCGTCCGGGTTCACGTGCGTCGTCAGCACGACGGACGACGCCTCGTGCAGGCGGCTCCGAACCGCCTGGAGAGCGGCGGCCCGCGTGGAAGACATCCGGGGCACGACGAGGCGGCCGTCAGACATCGTCTTCCGCCCCCGCGGCGGCGGCCCCGGCCCGGGCCCGGGCCGCCGCCAGGATGCCCTCCCACAGCTCCCGGGCCGCCTGGTCGAGCCGCTCCGGATCGCCCGCGTTGTCGAGCATGCGGTCCGCCCGCCGCCGTTTCTCGGAGGCCGGGAGCTGGGCCGCATCGACGGACGCGAAGCGCTCGGGGCTCCAGCCCCGCGAACGCCGCGCCCGCGCCTGGCGCGCTTCCGCCGGCGCGTCGACCGCCACGATCATGTCGTAGTCGCCCTCCAGGCCGACCTCGAACAGGAGCGGGATCTCCTCCACGATCACGCGCTCGCCGGCCGCCGTCGCCTCCGCCACGCGACGGGCTCGCAGTTCGTGGATGCCCGCGTGGGAGATGCGCTCGAGACGCGCCCGCGCCTCGTCGTCGCCGAAGACCGCCCCCGCGAGCGCCGCGCGGTCGATGGCCCCATCGGGGCCGATCACGCCTTCGCCGAACGCGTCGCGGATCTGCCGGAAGGCCGGCGAGCCCGGCCGCACGACTTCGCGGGCGAGTTCGTCGGAGTCGATGACGGTGGCGCCGAACGCGGCCAGCCGGCGGGCCACGGCGCTCTTCCCCGCCGCCACCGTGCCGGTGAGGCCCACCCGGAAGGGGACGGGCGCGCTCACGCGCACCGCCGGGCCCGGCCGGACGCCGAGTTCCCGCAGCTCAGACGGCGAAGGACGTCCCGCAGCCGCAGCTCCCGGCCGCGTTCGGATTCTCGAACGTGAAGCCGGTGCCCTGAAACGAACTGTGGTATCCGATCGAGAGACCGGCGAGGTACTGCGCGCTGAACGGATCGATGACCACGGGCACCCCTTCGGACTCGAAAGTGAAATCGTCGTCGCGAATCGTCGTGTCCATGTCCAGCCCGTACTCGAAACCCGAGCAGCCGCCCGGGATGACGCTCACCCGGAGCACGGCCTCGACCTCCGCTCCGGCCTGGAACTCTCTCACCTTCTCGGCCGCCTCCCGGGTCAGGGTGACGATCGGTTCGGTGGCCTGTGTCGTCTCGCTCATACCGCCTGTACCTCCCGGGCGGGAACCTCCCCGCCGACATATGACAAGATAACCGTCCTGCCGGTCATTGCCGAACCGAATTCCGGCGGGCGGCGCGACCGAAGTGCGTCCGCTCGCGGATCGCCTCCATCCAGCGGGCGGGCACATGCGCCCAGCCCGGGCTCCGTCTCCCCGTGTTCGGTCCGTGCCAGTCCGAGCCGCCGCATGTGAGCAGGCCGAGTTCGTCGGCCACGGCCTTCATGCGAGCCTGCACGGCGGCCTTGTTCGCCGGGTGCACGATCTCGACCCCGTCAAGCCCTTCGCCCGCCCACCGGCGGACATCATCCACGCCATGCACCTTCCCCGGGTGCGCGACGCATACGACCCCGCCCGCCGCGTGCACCTGATCGAACACGACCTTCGGCGGCGTCTCCTGCTTGCCAACGAACGCGGGACAGCCCCGTGAAAGATATAGCCGGAACACCGCATTCAGGTCCGATACGTGCCCCCCGGCGACCAGCGCGCGCGCCACGTGCGCCCGGGTCGGGGCCGCCGCGCCCGTCTGCCGCTCCACGTCCTCGTCGGTCAACGCTACCCCCGCCGCCTGCAGGAGTTCGACGATCCGTCGCGCGCGCCGGCGCCGGTCTTCCCGATACCGGTGGAGGAAGTCCTGCAGCCCCGGGTGCTCGCGGTCGAAGCCGAAGGCGAGGAGATGCACCGATCGCCCCGGCTCGTTGGCCGACAGCTCCGCGCCCGGCAGGAAGCTGAGGCCGTGCCTCCGGGCCGCGGCCTCCGCCTCGGCGAGCCCCGAGGTCGTGTCGTGATCGGTGAGCGCGAACCCCGCCAGGCCGGCCTCCGCGACAGTCCGCACGACCTCGTCGACGGGGAGCGTCCCGTCACTGTGCGTCGAGTGAAGATGGAGATCGACGCCCGCGGCCGCTCCCGCGCCCGGCGTCGCTCCGCCCGCGGTTCCGCCGCTCAAGGACCGTACGTCGGGTAGTCCCGCGGAATCCCCATCGAACGCGAAGCGTCGAACAGCGCTCGGAGTTCCTCCTCCGGGATCTCGTCGAAGCTCCCGCTCCCCGCGTATCGGTCCGCGTCCACCCGGACGACCCGATAGGGCCGCTGGTCGGTCGAGGTGCAGAAGAAAACGACCACGCTCTCGCCAGCCTCCTCGGCGAGCGTGGCACGCCAGGTACCTCCATCGGCCTTGATTCTCGTGCTCACGCGCTCATCGTCCGTTCGTTGGTCCGTCTCGCGGGATGGTTCAGCGTCCTTCGCGGGCGGCGCGGCGTGCGGGCGGCGCGGCGCGGCGAGGCAGGGGCCGGCGCCACAAAGATCGGCGGGCGATGGAAGAGGGTCAATGGCGAACCGCGCGCGGGCTCGTGCGCCAAGCCCGGCGGGTGATCGTGCTCACCGGCGCCGGCATCTCCGCCGAGTCGGGGGTGCCCACCTTCCGCGATGCCGGGGGGTCAACGTGCGCCGGACGGCCCTCACCGACGCGGCGACCGCGGCGGTCCGCGGAGAGGCCGGCACGGTCCTTCCCGCGCTCCTCGACTGACGCGTTCGCCGAGTCAGGGATCGCGTTCGACGAAGACGGCGTCGGCGAGCGCGGGTTCGACTTCGAACGAACGATCTCCCACCTCGAGGAGTGCCCCGCCGCCATCGCGTTCGCGCAGGCAGCGGATCCGCGTCCCCGGAAAGAGCCCCAGCGCCGCGAGTTCCCGGAGCGTCTCCGGGCTCTGGTCCGACACTTCGCGGACCACGCCCCGCCCTCCGTCTCCGAGGTCGGCGAGCGGAACCCACGCGGTCTCCGCGAGCTCCCCATCGCGCGTGGGGATGGGACTCCCGTGCGGGTCGATGGACGGCTCTCCCAGCGTCTCCGCCATGCGGTCGATGAGGACATCCGAGGCGGCGTGCTCCAGACGCTCGGCCTCGGCGTGCACGTCCTCCCAGGAATACCCGAGCTTCTCGATGAGGTAGAGTTCGATCACCCGGTGCCGGCGGATGATCCGGAGCGCCGTCATCTCGCCCAGCGCCGTGAGCCGCGCACCGCGGTAGCGCGTGTAGCTCAGCAGCCCCTGCGCCGCCAGCCCCTGAACCATCCGGGTGATCGACGCCGCGGAGCGATCCAGCTCCTCGGCGAGCGCCGTGGTCGACACCGCCGCGCCCCCGGCCTCCGCCTGCAGCTTGTACACCGCCTTCAGGTAGTCCTCGACCGCGCGGCTCGGGTCCGGGGTTCTTCCGTCGGGCATTCGGCGGTGGCTCCCGGCAGTCCTAGAAGGCCGGACGCTGGAAGATGGAATCCGGGAGCACGGGGTTGAGCTCGACATCATCATGGCGGAGTTCGCGGGTCGGGTTCATCTCCGTGTCCCGATAGAGCCGGGAGATGACGTACGTGAAGTCGCCGACCTCCTCGTACCCGTCCCAGTACATTCGCGCCCGGCTCTCCTCGCCTCTTCCCTGGGAGATGTAATGCACCTGCTCCGGGTAGGGGTCGTCGTCCAGGAAGTAGTAGAAGTAGCGGTCTCCGGACTGGAGCCCGACGCCGTCGCCGAAGGTGATCCGGACCTCGTACCCGCCGTCCTCCCACGGGCCGGCCCGGCGGTTGACGCCCGGATCGAACAGCTTGTAGGGGAGCCCGAACCAGTAGACCACGTCGCGCCCCACGTACTCGGACTCGTCCCAGGCCCGGATCCCCGGTTCAAGGAGACGCTCGTTGAGCGTGGCCCACATCTCCGAGCCGGAGAAAGTCTGCACGTACAGGCCCTCGGCCTCGGGCCGCTCGATCCGCGTCTGCTCGACGCCGTCCACCTTCCGGTACTCCACACGCCGCGGTCGCATGCGCTGGATCCCGCCGGTGGAGTCGTACCACACGGTCGTGATCGTGTAACGGGCCGACTCGATGCTCTCCCAGGCGGCGAGGCCTCCCACGGTCTCGAGCCAGGCTCCGAGCAGGGAATCGGCGAGCACTTCGTCCGGCTCGAGACCGGCGGTCGAGGCCGCGGGAGACGAACCGTCCCCCGCACAGCCCGCGGACGCGGCTGCGACGAGGGCAAGAGCCATGGCCAGGGCGGGGCCGGGGCGTCGCGGGAGTTGGGCGCGGGGCTTCATATGTGCCTCCGGTATCGGCTGCGGGTGGATCGTGTCGTCGCGCGGGGGCCGGAATATTCTCCCCCCTCGAGATCGCGGCCACAAGCACCGGGCGGGCCCGTCACGGCGTGGGTGGCCCGGCGCCAACGCCCTTCAGCTGCACGACGATGACCTCGACGGGTTCGGGGCCCATGTTCACGTCTCCGTGGAGTTCGCCCGGAGGATCGGCGTTGAGCCAATAGGCCCGGCCCGTCTCCCACGTCATCTCGCGCCGTTCCCCGGCGTCGCTGACCACGGTGAGCGTCCCCCCCTGGAGCGCGATGATTGCGCGGGGGTTGTCGTGGCGGTGCATCTCGAGCGGCTGGTTGGGCGCGATCACGCTCTTCCACACCTGCACGTGCTCGTTCTCGAACTGCGGCGTGCGCCCGGTGGTGGCCGCAGCGTCCGGTTCCGCCTGCTCGCCGGCTTGGCCGCACCCCGAAACCAGCACGGCGGCAGCGAGGACGGAAACGACCGCGGGGACGACAACGCGGACGACGGCTGGGACGATCGTGGCACGCATCACGGGTCGACTCCCTGTGTGGAGTGGGTTGGGCCGGGAACGAGCCGGGGCCCCGCGCCGACGGTCCCGCTTCGCCGCACGGCGGCGGGCGGAGGCGCGGCAACGATTTCGATTTCGGCGCCGGACTCGGCTTCTCCGTGCGCCGGGGAAAGGACGTGGAGCGTAAGGCGGTACCGTCCTTCGTCGAGGAGGGGGAGGCGGAGTTCGACGGTGCGGCCCTCGGCACCGGGGTTCGCCGCCTCAAGCCAACGGATGCCGGCCTGTTCCGTGTCGCGGCCGGCGAGGCCGCTCCACTCGAGTGCCCTGCGCCAGAAGCCCTTCCCCTCGCGCGCCAGGGAGAGCGTAACCTCGAGGGCGGCGGCGGGCGCGGGGGAGCCGTACCACTCCCAGTAGACGGCCAAGGTCTCGCCCGCCCGGGCGGTGCGGTCGCCTCGGGCGCGGGCCAGCGCCTCGGCGAGCGTGGAGGGGAGGGCGCCGCCGGCGTGCAGCAGCAGGATGTCGGAAAGCAGCGGATGACCGTCGGTGAGGGGGATCCGTGCGCGTGCGGCGCCGGGCTCCTCCTCGCAGCGCGCTTCGACGCCGACGAGGGTGACGGGGGCGGCCGCCCGGGGCTCCGCGACCGCGAGCGGCCCGCCGCCGCGGCCGGTGCGCGAGGCGGTCACGCCGTGGACGTCGGCGAGGAAAAGACCGCTCTCGAGATCGCAGGGGGGCAGCGAGTCCGGCCACGCGAACGCCGCCACCACGCGCCGGCGCCCGTCGCGTCGAAAGCCGGCCACCTGGTGGGGCAGCTCCAGAACTTCGCCGAAGGCCGGCGCCCAGCTCGTGCGGGCGTCCGCTTCGTCCAGGTTCCACAGCGGCCCCTCGTCCGCCGTCCCGAGGCGCGACACCGTGAAGCGTTGCGCGCCCGGAAGGCGGTGGGACCATACGACCTCGTCGGTGCGCACGCCCACGATCCGGTGGCGCGCTCGCTCCCAACCCGCGGGCCAGCCGAAGCGCAGCGTGATCTCGGTGAGATCGTCGCCCCACGGCAGCCCCCAGGGGCTCACGGCGTCGGCCTGGAGCGCGGCGCGGACGCGGCGGGCGAGGTGTTCCGAGCGCCGCTCCAGCCCCGGCACGAGCCACAACGGGTCGGAGAGGTGCCAGAACGAGCGCTCCACGGCGCGGCGCGGCGCGCTTCCGCAGGCGAAGCGTTCGTACCGGCCGCGCGTGCGGCGGTCGAGTAGCGGTCCGGGTTCGGTCCACCCGCAGCGCTCTTGTTCGGTCATCCGGCCGAGCGCCCGCTCGAAGGCCGCCTCCGCCTCCGCGTAGCGGCCGCTCTCGTGGAGGACGAATCCGGCCAACGCCCCGCACCAGGAACCCTCCATGTGGCAGACGTCCAGGAGCGCGAGCGCCTCGTCCGCGCGGCCGGCCTCCAGCCGATAGGCGACGCGCTGCCCGGTGAGCCACTCGTCACCGGGCACGAGCCGGGCGGCGCTGTCGAGGACCGCAATCAGGGCGAGTCGCTCCGCTGCGACCTCCGGCACCTCCGGGACCGCCTCCCAATCGTCGTCGTCCCAACCCTCGACGAGGCAGAAGCGCCCGATCCCCTCGCCGCACTGCGGGTTGACCAGCGGGCCGCGCGGGAAGTTGCGGCGCCGGACGTGCTCGAACGCGCGCTGCGCGTCACGCGCCATCCGCATCGCCGCGGCGGCATGGGGCGGCGCGGGCGCTTGAACCGCTTCCGCTCGGACTGCACGCGCCGACCCCGGGGCCGAGTATGCCGGCGCGGGCGCGGCGACCGCCGACCCCGCGAGCGCGAGTGCCGCGAGCGCCGGGGCAACCGCTGTGCGCGCGGCGCGGATCTCGATCCTCCGACCGGTACGCATCTCAGTACACATCAAGATCCCGGCCGTAGGCGAGCGGTCCGTCGTAGCCCGCGGCGCGAATCTCCGCGACCATCTCCTCGGGCGTCGCCCCCCAGCCCAGCTGGTGGTGGAGCACGAGGATCCCGGGCCGCGCCCTCGTCGCGAGGTCCGCCAGTTCGACGGTCGAGGTGTGGGCCTGCGCGTGGTACGCCTGCCATTCCGGCGGACGATCGCGAAACGTCGTGGCCGAGTACACCTCGTGCACCAGCACGTCGCACCCGTCGCACATCTCGACGATGGCCTCGGTCGGAGCGGTGTCTCCGGAGATGACGACGGAACGCCCGGCCCCCTCGAAGCGATAGCCGTAGGCCTCGGGCCAGCCGGTGTGCGGGACGGCGAACGCGGTCACGCGGACGCGGTCGTCCTCGTAGATGACGCCCGGGTCGATGTCGACCGCCTCCACCCGCCAGCCGTCGGGCGTCGCGGGCTGGCTCCCGCTGAGCCGGTTCTCGAGGTCCGCCTCCCACGCCGCCGTCAGGTGCATGGCCATGGCCGCCGTCCCGTCCGGTCCGAACAGCTTCAGCGGCGCCTCCCGCTCCGCCACCCAGGGCGTGTGGATGAGATCGGGCAGGCCCACCGTGTGGTCGCTGTGCAGGTGCGTGAGGAACGCGATGTCGAGGCGCGCCGCCGTGAGCCCGTCCACCCCGTAGCGCTCCGCGGCCTCCGCCGCGCGCCGCACGAGCCCGGGCCCCGCGTCCACGAGGTAGGCCCGACCGTCGACCAGCACCGCGGTGGCGGGGCCGGAGGCCGCCGGTTCGGGGTTCGGCGTGCCGGTGCCCAGCAGCACGAGGTGCATTCCGGAGGAGAGGTCCGCGGCCCGCGCGGCGGCCCCGCCCGCGGATGGCATCGCCTCCCCGTCCATGGGGGCCTCCGGCGCGCACCCCACGGATGCCAGCGCCGGCCAGCCGCAAAGCAGGCTGGCCACGACGGCGAAGCGATGGCGCGTTCCGTGCGTGGCGGGCATGAGCCAAGATCGGTCGCGTCGCGCCCGCGCTCAACCGTTGCCGGCCGACGGCGGCAAGACCGGAGTCTTGACCCGGCCGGACCGAGCCACCCTTTTTCGCCGATGGACGATCCACGCCAACCCCGCGCCGTGACGCATGACCGCAGTCCCCTCGCCGTCGCCGTTGCGGGATTCTACGTGCTCCTCTTCGTGGCGCTCGTGTGGCCCGTCTATCCCTTCTTCGCCACCATCGAGCCGCGCATGCTCGCGATGCCGTTCTCGCTCTTCTACGTCGTCGTCTGTCTTCTACTCTCCTTCTTCGCCCTGTTCGCCTTCTACCTGTGGGAGCGGAAGCGGGACGCCGCCGAGAGCGGAGCCTCCGTCAACGGTGACGCGGGCGCGGCGGGCGGAGGACACCGCTGATGCCCGCCTGGCTCGTCGTCTTCCTCGTCACGATCGGGTATCTGCTCGCCTCGCTCGCGATCGGGCTCGCCTCCGGGCGGCACGCATCGAAGAGCACCGAGGGCTACGTCGCCGGCGACCGCTCGCTCAACTTCCTCGTCCTCTACTTCATCATGGGCGCCTCGGTGTTCAGCGCCTTCGCCTTCCTCGGCGGGCCGGGCTGGGCCTACTCGCGCGGGGCCGCGGCCTTCTACATCCTCGCCTACGCCTCGGTGGGGCTCGTCCCGTGGTACTTCTTCGGCCCCCGCGTCGCCGCGCTCGGCCGCCGCTTCGGCTACGTGACGCAGGCCGAACTCTTCGCGCACCGCTTCAAAAGCCGCTCGATCCCGGCGATCCTCGCCGTCCTCTCGATCTTCGCCTTCATCCCCTATCTCGTGATCCAGATGAAGGGGGCGGGTTACGTCTTCAACGTGGTCACCGAGGGCCGCGTCCCGGAGTGGGCCGGCTCGGCGATCGCCTACGGCGTCGTCCTCATCTACGTGTTCCGGAGCGGCGTCCTCGGGGTCGGCTGGACGAACACCTTCCAGGGGATGTTCATGATGGTGCTCGCGTGGGGGCTCGGCCTCTACCTGCCGTGGAAGCTGCACGGCGGCGTGGGTCCCATGTTCGACGCGATCGCCGCCGCTCTCCCCGACATGCTGCGGGGGGCTGGGCTGGGGGCGGACGGACAGCCGTGGAGCTGGGGCGCGTACTCGAGTTCGGTCGCCATCTCGGCGTTCGGGTTCAGCGTGTGGCCGCACTACTTCATGAAGATCTACACGGCCCGCGATGTGGACACGCTCAAGCGGACGGTCGTCTACTATCCGACCTTCGCCCTCTTCCTCGTCCCCATCCTCTTCATCGGATTCGCGGGGGTCCTCGCCTTCCCCGGGGTCCAGCCCGCCGACGCCATCCTCCCCACCATCGTGACTTCGGTGCAGATCGGACTTCCGCCCTTCATCGTGGGACTGTTCTGTGCCGGTGCCCTCGCGGCGTCGATGTCGACGGGAGACGCGCTCCTGCACGCGGCGGGGTCCGTGGCGGTAAGGGACTTCTGGGGGCATCTGAAGCCCGGCGCGCTCGACGACGCGGCCCAACGCAGGTGGATCCGCAGGATGGTGATCGCCGTCGGGGCGGTCGCATACGGCCTCGCACTGATCCCGGGACTCAGCCTGGTGGAGCTGCTGCTCCTGAGCTACGGGTTCATCGCGCAGCTCTTCCCGCTCACCGTGGTGACCTTCCTGTGGCGGGGAGTGACGCGGGCGGGGGCGCTATGGGGCCTCGTGACCGGCGGCGGAATCGCGTTCGTGCTCGACCTCGTCCTGCGCCTGGACCTGATCTCGGCGGCGGCGACGGCCGGCATCCACCCGGGTATCTACGGCATGGCCGGCAACGTCATCGTCATGGTCGCGGTCTCGCGCCACACGAAGCGCCTCGCCCCCGCGCATGTGGCGCAGTTCACCGACCGCTGAACCTCCGCGGCGCCGGGGAGGCGTCCGCGGAGGTTCCGGCGATTACTGGCTGATCATTTAGTCCAGATCAGGACCAGGTTGCAGCCCGAATGGAATCGCATCAGCCCGGTCGGTAGCGACACCGGCGCCCGATACACCTCGACACCGGCGACCTCGCTCGGGACCACGATCGTGTTGATGGGAAGGTTCGAGACGTTCATGCTGTCCAGGTAGATGGTGAGGCAGTCCGCCGCTCGAACCCGTGGCCCCCTCCGCGCCGACAGGAGGCGTGGCCGCAGCCTGGTGTGGTTCGACAGCAGCTGGCTGATGTGATACGGCTGCCACCGCTCCAGGTAGTCCTGGGTGATGAACTCGCCGATGCCCAGCATCTCGCCCCAGTACCTCCTCTCGTAGAAGCCCTTGGCCTCGAGCCTGGGCGACCAGGTCGTCGTCGCGACCAGCGGCTCCATCTCCACAGGGTCCGGAACGAGCCCGATCTCCACCTCGGTGGCGAGTCCCGACTTGACATTGATCGTGTGGCTGAGAAGCGCGTAGCCGAGGCGCCGCACCTGAAGTTGGTTCGGTCCCGCGGGCACGCCGGTGAGGATGAAACGTCCCCATCTGTCGCTCTCGACGGCGGCCGGGCGGCCGGCCACGGTCACTGCGGCTGTTCTGATCGCGTCCTTCGTCTGCGCGTCGAACACGCGCCCCATCAGCCGTCCCGGGCTCGTCGTTTGGGCGGGAACGCGGAGCGCGATCTCACGCGTCTCCCCGGGTCCGAACGCGACGACGGCCTGTTCGCTCGAGCCGCTGCCCACCTGTCCCCACACGGTGGCCTTCCTCGCGTCCCTCGGCACACAGATCACGAGGCGGCCGTCGGCGCCCGTGGACCGGCGGACCGGCCTCCGGACGACATCGGTCCAGCGGACGCTCACGGTGGCCCCTCGTACCGCCGTTCCCGTTTCGTCCAGAACCGTGACCTCGAGCGAGCCGCGGTTCCCGCAACTCCGCTCCTCCTGGCCTGCCAACGCGCCGGCTCCGAACGCGAACTGCAGCGCTGCCAAGGCCGCCACCGTCGCGGCCGTCGATACGGGGGGTCGCGCCCCACGCGTCACGTACTCCGTCCTATGCCCTTCCATCCCTGACCTCCGTTTCCTGGATCATCGGCTCGCCTGAAGCTGTTCCCAAGACGCCGTGGGTCACGGGTAGGTCACACAGTGCAGGGTCAACTCGCACGGGCGTAGGCGGCAGGCCAGTGGAAGGCGAGAGCCGCGTTGCCGCGGATTCCCAAGGCCAGTTCGTCGACGACGATGTGCTCGTTGACGGTGTGGGCCAGGCGGTCGTCGCCGGGCCCGAAGCCGACCACGGTCATGCCGGCGAGCCCGAAGTGTCCGCCATCGGTGGCGAAATCCCAGACGTCGACCGGCGGCTCGGCCCCGAGCGGGCCGGCCAGGACCTCGACCGCCGTCCGGACCGCGTCGTGGTCGGCGGGGAGGGAGAGGGCGGGGTTGTCGGCCGGATACGTCATCTCGTACCCCGCGTAGCTCGAGCGCTCGTGCTGCGGGATCAGGATGTCGCTGCTCGATCCCTCGATCTCGCACCCCCGCAGCACGGGGAGGAGTTGCGCCCGCAGCGACGCCGCGTCCTGACCGGTCACCGTCCGGCAGTCGAGCGTGACCTCAGCCAAGCCCGGGATGACGTTGCCGCTGGTCTGGTCCGTCCCGATGAGGGTCGGGGCGATGGAGCAGGTGCCGAGATCGGGATCGTACGCGAGGTCGACATCTTCCAGCGCGGCGAGGAAGCGCCCGATCACGGTCAGCGGATTGCGGCCGATATCGGTCATCGAGGCGTGGGCCATCTTCCCGCGTACCTGAACGCGGAGTTCGATCCGGCCGCGATGTCCGCGTCGGACCTCGTTGCGGCTCGGCTCGCCGATCAGGACCAGATCGGGTCGCAGCGTCTCCGCCATGTAACGCGCGCCGAGGCCCCCGACTTCCTCCTGTACCGTTCCCGTCACGTAGACATCGCCGGGCGGCCGCTGTCCGGCCGCGACGAGGCGGGCGACCCCGTGCACCTGCGCCGCCAGCGGGCCCTTGATGTCGATCGCGCCGCGCCCCCACAGGAGGCCGTCGTGTATTTCGCCGCCGTAGGGGTGATGGGGCCAGTCGGCCGGATCCCCGGCGTCCACATGATCGAGGTGGGTGTTGAACATCACCGAAGGAGCTTCGCCCAGCCCCCGGAGGAGACCGATGACGTTGCCGGCCGCATCGTGCTCGACCTCGTCGTAGCCGAGGGCACGCATCTCGGAGGCGACGAGCATCGCGATGTCGCCTTCTTCGCCTGGCATCGACTGGGTGCGGATGAGCCGCTGGAGGAAGCGGACGCAGGCATCGAACCCGTCGCCGGACAACTCCGAAACGGCGTGGTCGCTTGAACTCATCATGATCGGTCCTCGGGGGTTTCGGGTCCTGGGCGGCGGTGGCCCTGGGAGCATCTCAATGTGGGTCGGGCGGTGTTCCGTCAAGCTCGACGCGTTCCCGCGGGAACGTCCTGCCACCCCGACTCACGCTTCCGCGACCAGGGGCGGGAGGCCGATGGGCCGCGCCCGGGAGATGGCCGAGGCGGCGGCGAGCGCCTGCCCCTCTCCGCGCGGGGGGCCGACGATCTGCAGCCCGACCGGCAACCCCGCCGCATCCAGCCCGGCCGGGACGCACGCGACGGGCAGACCCGGCATGGAGAGCAGGAAGGTCGGGGCGATCCAGTCGACGTAGGTCTTCATCGGGCGCCCCCCGACGGTCTCCGGATAGTTCTGCTCCACCGGGAAGGGCGGGATCGCCATGCACGGCGTAAGGAGCGCGTCGTAGCGTTCGAGGAGAGCGAGAAGCTCTTCCCTCACCTGGCGGCGCACGTTCTCGGCCGCCCCGATCTCCGCTGGAGTCAGGGACAGTCCGGAGCGGAGGTTCGCCGACACGTTGGGGCCGAAGGCGTCGACCCGGTGCAGTTCGGCCTCGAAATGGGACACGAACCAGTGCCCTCGGAGGACGAGAAACGCGTCCCACGCGTACGAGAGGTCCAGATCCACTTCGTCCACGTGCGCGCCTCCCGCCCGAAGCGACGCCAGCGCTTCATGACATGCCGCGTTGACGGTACCGTCGATCCCGATCCGCGCGATGTCGCCGCACCAGGCCCAGCGACTCCCCGCGAGCGCGACCTCGGCGGGATCGTCCCAAAGCGGCTCGGGGGCGGAGACCGGCGAGGCCGGATCGGGTCCCGAGATCGCGCGCAGCCCGAACGCGACGTCTTCCGGGTCGCGCCCCATGAGCCCGGTCGCCTGCAGGCCGTCCCAGAGGTAGGCGGCCGGCACCGTCGGCACGAGCCCCGGCGTGGGACGAAGCCCGGCGATTCCGCAGAAGGAGGCGGGGATACGGAGCGAACCCCCCAGATCCGTCCCCTGCGCGAGCGAAGCCATCCCCGTCGCCAGCGCGACCGCTCCGCCTCCGGTGGAGCCCCCGGCGCTGAGGGCGGGATTCCACGGGTTACGCGTCACGCCGAACACCTCGTTCCAGGTATTGCCACCCGCCGCGAACTCCGGCGTATTCGTCTTCCCGAGGATGACCGCACCGGCCTCGCGCAGTCGGCGGACGACGAGCGCGTCCCGCTCGGGTACGTGGTCGGCCCACAGCGGGGAGCCGTAGGTCGTCCGGAGACCCGCCGTCTCCGTCACATCCTTGATGCCGACGACGAGCCCGGCGAGGGGTCCCGGGTCCGCGCCGGCCGCAAGAGCCGCGTCGACCTCGGCCGCCTCCGCCTCCGCCTCCGGGTTCATCGTGACGACCGCGTTCAGGGCCCCGTTGTGGCGTTCGGCGCGGGCCAGGCAGGCGCCCAGCAACTCGGCCGCCGTCATTTCGCCCGCGCGGATGCGCCGGGCCTGCTCCCGGGCCGGCAGCAGCGCCGGATCGAGGCGTTCCATCACGGCAAGCGGTCGTCCCCGGCTGCTGGCACCTACGGCAGGAACATCTGGGCGATCGCCTCGCCGTAGCGGGCGGAGTCGAAGGGGAGCGCGTTCGTCTGGAGCGCCACCACCACGCCGTAGTCGTCGAAGTTGGCGAGGAAGGACCGCGTCCCCTTCACCGTGCCCGTGTGGCTCGGATAGCGCCGCCCCGCCTGGTCCGTGCGGATGAACCACGCCAGCGCCTGCTCGTGCGCGATCGGCTCGCCCAGTCCGTCCGGGGACGAGGGATCGATCTGACGGATCCCCGGATCGAGCTGCGGCCGGTGCATCTCGGCCACCGTCTCCGGCGCGAGCAGGCGCCCGTCGTTGATCGCGAGTGCGAAGCGGACCAGGTCGTCCACATTCGAGATGATCCCGCCACCCGCGTACTTGTAGCTCGGGTCCTCCGGCTCGGGATGGATGAACCGACCGGACTCACCGCGCACGTAGCCGTGGCCCCGGTTCTGCACCACCCGGGACGGGATGTCGAACTGGGTCGCCATCATGCCCGCCGGTTCCCACACGAAGCGCTTGAGGTATTCCTCGTAATCCATCCCCGACGCGGCCTCGACGATGCCGTGTTGCAGGTTGTGCGCGTGCGAGGAGTACATCCAGCCGGACCCCGTCTCGTAGGCGAGCGGATCATCGCGCCACAGCTCCGTCGCCTCCTGGAAGTCGTCGTAGTGCCGCAGGCTGAGCAGGTCATGGGGGCCGAACTCGACCCCGTTGTAGTGCCGGATCCCGGAGGTGTGCGTGAGGATGTGGCGCACGGTGATCGGGAATTCCCGCTCGGGATACCAGGGCATGTACGTCTGGAGCGTGGCGTCGAGATCCACCTTCCCCTGCTCGACGAGCTGCATGAGACCGACCACGGCCAGCACCTTCGACACCGATCCCACGTTGTGGACCGTGCGGCCCGTGGCGCGCGTACGGTTGTCGAGTTCGGCGACGCCCACGCCCTCCGAGAAGACGATCTCCCCATCCACCGCTACCGCGACGGACAGCCCGGGCAGGTCGTTGTCGTTTCGGATCTGCTCCATGTAGTCGAGCAGCCCCTCGTACGAGTAGCTCTGCGCGGCCAGAACCGCTGCAGGAAGCAGCAGGACAATGGACAGTGCGACGGCTCTCAAAGACCTGGTGACAGTCATTGTCTCTCTCATTTTCTCTTTCTCTTCCATTTCTCTAGTCCTCGAGGAAAGCCACGACGCGGCAGAAGGCGGCCTCTCCTCCCTTGAACTTCCACGGGAAGCAACCGATCGTGAGCCGCCGGTTCTGGAGCTCCGGGGCCGCGATCTGACCGCCGAGATTCTCTATGTGCATGCACTCGTGTGGAAAGAGCGCATTGTGGGTCAGTTGATAGTGTTCCTCAGGAAACAGCTCGTCCACGGCCGCCGCACCGCCGAATACCCGCTCCGCCATCGCCCGCACGCGGTCGCAGTGTCCGAAGGTGCCCTTCCCGAGGAAACGCCCGATCGGGAGGTTCATGGGATGGTCGGTGGAGATCACGTCCACGCCCCAGACCTTGATCTTCCGGTCGATGAGCCACTGCACCATGTCGGGGTGCGCGCCGGGATGGGTGTGGACGTAGCGTTCCTCGTTCGCCTCGGCGCCGAACTGCGCGAAACGCTCCCACCCCGTGTGGAGGATGAGGAGGTCGCCGTCCCGGATCTCCACCCGGGATTCGATCATCTCGGGCGTGTAGACGGCAAGGTCGCCCATCTCGTCGCGCAGGTCGACGATCACGCCGTCCCCGTACAGCCATTCGAGCGGGATCTCGTCGATCGTCATCCCGTTGGTCACGAAGTGGCGGGGGGCGTCGAGGTGCGTACCCATGTGGTTGGAGGTCTGGATGTACTGCGCGTTCACGCCGTGTTCGACCTTGCGCTTTATGTACTTGACTTCGAACGGCGGATAGTAGGGCCAGAAGAAACATTCCTGATTGAGGGGCTGCGAGAGGTCGTAGATTTTCATGGACGATCGACTCCGTCGGGGTCGGGGTTCACGGGGCCCGCGCCGGGCTGCCCGGGGCGCTCGATCCCGGCCGCCGCGACCGCCGCGACCGCCGGTGTTCCTACGCTCCCCCATCCGGACGGGGAGCGCAATGGCCGAGACTCCGGCTACGGCTCGCCGGCCTCGAACAGTGCGCGCACGGCCGGCTTCCGCACCTTCCCCATGGCGTTTCGCGGCAGATCGTCGACGCAACGCCAGGCGCGGGGGACCTTGTACCGAGCTAACCGCTCCCGGGCCCACGGGTCCAGCAGCGCGGCGATCCCGTCCGTCGTTCGCGGCGACGCCCCCGGCTCCGGGACGACGGCGGCGGAGACCCGTTCTCCCCAGTCCTCGTCCGGGATCCCGACCACCGCGCAGTCGCGCACGGCAGGGTGCGAGCGGAGGAGTTCCTCGATTTCGACGGCGGAGATCTTGTAGCCGCCGCTCTTGAGGATGTCGACGGAGCGGCGTCCCAGGATCCGATAGTAACCGTCCTCCAGGACGGCTTCATCTCCGGTGCGGAACCACCCGCCGGTGAACGCGGTCGCGGTCTCCTCCGGCCGCCGCCAGTATTCGGAGAACACCATCGGACCCTGCACCTGGATTTCGCCCGATTCTCCGGGTGCGAGGACCTCCACTCCCTCCGCCAACACTTCGCCGGTGGCGGGACGCAGGAGCCGCAGGCGGACGCCGGGGAGGGGCTGGCCCACGGTGCCGGCGCGCCGCTCGCCGTCGTACGGGTTGGAGAGCCCCATGCCGATCTCGGTCATGCCGTAGCGCTCGAGGAGACGGTGTCCGGTGATCTCCTCCCAGCGCTCGAACACCGGCACGGGGAGCGCGGCCGAACCCGACACCATGAGCCGCAGCGCGCCCGTGCCCCGCGACCACCGGGTTCGCGTGGCGCCGTCCGCAGCGTCCCAGGCGCGGAGGAGCTTGGCGTAGACCGTCGGGACCGCCATGAACACGGTGATGTCGCCGGAGGCGAGCCGGTCCCACGTCGTCGTTGGGTCGAAGCTCCCTGCCAACTCGACCGCAGCCCCGGCGTAGAGCGGACAGCAGAGGGCGTTGACGATGCCGTGCGTGTGGTGGAGGGGGAGGACGTGGAGGATCCGGTCGTCGCGCGTCCACCGCCACGCCCCGACGAGGGACGTGATGTGCGCCTCGATCTGGCCGTGAGTCGTCAGGGCCCCCTTGGGGCGGCCCGTCGTGCCGCTCGTGTAGAGGATCATCGCCGGCCGCGCCGCGGTGAGCCGTGGCAGCGGCGCGGCGTTGGACGCCGGAGGCGGGAATCCGTCGTCGCCGTTCGTGGTCGCGTCGTCCGCCCAGTAGAACGGGATGCCGCGCGCCCGCGCCAAGCCCTCGACGCGGGCGCCCGTCTCCCCTGCTCCGACCAGCGTCGCGCAGTCCGCGTCGTCGATCACGTACTCGAGTTCCCGACCGGGGTGGTGAGGGGAGAGGGGGACTGCGATCCCGCCCGCGCGCCAGATGGCCCACTGGATGACGACGTATTCGAACCCGGGCTCCATGAGGAAGCCGACCCGGGCCCCGTCGAGGTCGGCGACGCCGGCGCCCGCGAGGAGTTGTCGGGCCCGGAGCCGCGACCGGGCGTCTAGATCCCCGTAGGCATGCGCCTCCCCGTCCGCGAGCACGGCGACGCGCGCGGACCATTCCCGGGGGGGCTGGACGAGCCTGGGGCCGGTCAAGCCCGGGCGCGGGCGGCGGCGCGCGACAGAACGCGGCGCGTCAGGACGCGGACGAGGTGCCGGCGGTATGCCTCGCTCGCGTGCATGTCCGCGGCCGGATCCGCCGTTCCGGCGCAGACCCTCGCCGCGGCGGCGATCGCGTGGGGGGTCGGCTCGGCGCCCACGAGCGAATCCGCGGCCTCCTCCATGAGACAGGGAGTGGCTCCCCCGTTCACGAGCGAGATCGCGGCGTCCCGGCAGACCCCGGCGTCGTCGAGCCGGATCCGGGCCGCGACCCCGGCGAGGGCATAGTCGCCCCGGCGCCGGGCCACCTCGTCAAAGGCCGAGCCCTCCCCGGGGCCCGGCGCCGGCACCTCGACCGCGGTGAGGATCTCGCCCGGCTCGAGCGCGGTGAAGAAAGGCCCGAGGAATAGCTCCCTCAGATCCAGCGTCCGCTCCGCGCGGGGGCCGGTCTCGCCCTCCCGCGCGCACCGGGCGATGTGGACCCGAGCCCCCAGCGTGAGGAGCACGGCGGGCAACTCGGCCGCCGGATCGGCGTGCGCCACCGAGCCTCCGACGGTGCCCCGCGAGCGAATCTGCGGGTGCGCGATGAAGCGGGCCGCCTCCGCGAGAAGGGCGGCGCCTTCCGCTACGAGCGGGTCTCGCTCCAGCGTGGAGTGCCGCGTCATGGCGCCCAGCCGAAGCCAGCCGTCCTCCGTCCTCTCGACCCGCGCCAGTTCCGCGATCCGATTCAGGTCCACGAGACGCTCCGGCGCCGCGAGCCTGAAGTTGAGCATTGGGACGAGGCTCTGGCCTCCCGCAAGGGGGCGAGTCTCGAGAGAGTCGTCCGCCAGCACCTCGAGGGCCTCGTCGAGATCGACCGGGGCTACGTAGTCGAAGCGCGGCGGCTTCACGACTCCCCTCCCGAACGCTGCGAACGCCCCTCCGAAAGCTCCCGCAGGAGTTCGAACAGGCGGCCGGGACTCAGCGGGATGTCGAGGATCTCCAGCCCGGGGGCGATGTCCGCCAGCGCGTCCTCCACGGCCTGTGCGAAGGCCGCCGCCACGGGGATCGCACCGCCCTCCCCCACCCCCTTCGTGCCCAGCGGGTTCAGCGGGGACGGCGTTTCGATGTGCGCGGTCTCGATCGGGGGGACGTCGGTCGCCGTCGGGAGGAGGTAGTCCATGAAAGACGCGTTGCTCGCCCCACCGAACTCGTCGAACGCGAGTTCCTCGTAGAAGGCGTTTCCGATCCCTGCCGCGACGCCGCCATGGATCTGCCCTTCCACGATCATCGGGTTGATCACCGTGCCGCAGTCGTGCACGACGATGTAGCGCAGGATCTCGACCATGGCCGTCTCGGGGTCCACCGCCACGACGATGGCGTGCGTCCCGTTCGCGGTCGTGCCGTACGGGGGGCCGAAGTACGAGGTCGCTTCCAGGCCCGGCTCCATCCCCGGCGCCACCGCCCCGCGCAGCGGGTTGGCGCTCAGCGCGAGCGCGCCGAGATCGACGGAAAGATCGGGGGCACCCTTCACGCGCGCGACGCCGTCCGCGAGTTCAAGGTCCTCGGCGTCGACCTCCAGCGCCTCCCCGGCGTGGCGCAGGATTTTCTCGCGCACGGATTGGGCCGCGGCGTGGATCGCGTTGCCGGCGACGACCGCCCCGCGGCTCGCGAAGGTGCCGGTCCCCCAGTGGAACTCGCTCGTGTCCCCGGTGACGACGCGCACGTCGGACGGCGCGACGCCGACCGCGTCGGCCACGATCTGCGCGAAGGAGGTGAAGTGTCCCTGGCCCTGCGTGCCCACGCCGGTCGCGAGGCGGACCGTACCGCCGGGCTCGACCGTGACCCGGGCCCCCTCGTAGGGGCCGATCCCCGTCCCCTCCACATAGTTCACGACGCCGACGCCGACGGCCCGTCCGTCCGCCTGCACCCGCTCGCGTTCTCGCGGGAACGTTTTTTCGTAGCCGACGATGCGGACCGCCTCTTCCAGCGACTCCTCGTAACTCCCGCTGTCGTACCTGAGCGGGGCGAAGTCCTGGTACATGATCTCGTGGTTGTAGGGGAATTCGTCCGGGCCGATCACGTTGCGGCGGCGGATCTCCACCGGATCGAGGCCGAGGCCGCGCGCCGCCAGGTCGAGTAACCTCTCCATGACGAACACGCCGTGCTGCCGGCCGGCCCCGCGCACCGGCGTGACGATCGGCTTGTTCGTGAACGCGACCCGGAACTCGCTCTCGTAGTTCGGCACCCGGTACGGTCCGAGGAGCGTGCACTGGGTGTTGATGGGGATCGTGAGCCCGTACGGGTCGTAGGCCCCCGAGTCGTGCACGAAGATGTCGCGCACGCCCAGGATCCGGCCTTCGCGGTTGACGGCGATCTCGGAGTCGTGCAGCTGGCCCCGCTCCTGCGTCGTGGCGAAGAAGTTCTCGTAGCGGTCCTCGACCCACTTCACGGGACGCCCGAGCCGCATCGAGGCCCAGGGGACGAGGATCTCCTCCGCGTAGAACATGATCTTGGGCCCGAACCCTCCGCCGACGAACGGCGCGATGACCTGCACCTGCGACTCCGACAGACCGAGCGCGGCGGCCACGACGTTGCGCACGGGGATAGGGGCCTGCGTCGTATCCCACACCCGCAGGCGGTCGGCCCGGGCGTCCCAGTCCGCCACCACGACCCGGTTCTCGATCGCGCCCCCGATCCCGCGGTCGTAGTGGAATCGCCGGCCCAGTACGAGGTCGGCCCGCGCGCGGGCAGCGGGGTAGTCCCCCTTTGTCTGCCGGACGTGCGCCGCGAGGTTCGACCGGAGGTCGTCGTGGACCCGCGGCGCGTCCGCGTCGAGCGCGCCCTCGAGATCGACCACGGCGTCGAGCGGCTCGATGTCCGCCTCCACGAGCGCCGCGGCATCCTCGGCCACGTAGCGGCTCTCGGCCACGATCATCGCCAGCGCCTCGCCCTGGTGCCGGACCCGGTCGCGCACGAGCGGCAGGGCGGTCCGCGCGTGGAAGACCGAGCCCTCGATGGGCGGTGGCGGCACGAGCACGGCGCCGGGGCGGCAGAGAGGGCCAAGCTCGGCGGCCGTGAAGACGGCGGCGACGCCGGGGTGCGCCCGCGCGCGGCCCACATCCAGCGTGCGGAGCCGGCCGGCGGGCAGGTCGCTCCGTACGAAGGCGACGTGCAGCGCCCCGGGCAGCTCCACGTCCTCGACGAACTGCGCGCGGCCGGTCAGCAGACGCGCGTCCTCGTTGCGCGGCACCCGGGCCCCGACCCACGTCCCGCCCGCCCGGCTCACGTCTCGCCCTCCCCGTCCGCCGCGAGGCCGTCCGCCGCGAGGCGCTCGGCCGCCAGCGCGACTCCCTCGACGATGTTGTGGTAGCCGGTACAACGGCACAGGTGTCCGGACACGGCCTCGCGGATCTCCTCCCGCGAAGGCGCGGGGTTCTCGCGCAGGAAGGCCTCAGCCGTCATCAGGATCCCCGGCGTACAGAAGCCGCACTGCAGCCCGTGCGCCTCGTGCAGGGCTCGCTGGACGGGGTGCAGTTGCTCGACGGAGACCGCTTCACCGGGCGCGGTAGCAGCGAGTCCTTCAACGGTCGTCACCTCGTGCCCGTCCACCTGCACCGCGAACATGAGGCAGGCTCGCACCGGCTCCCCGTCCAGTTGCACAGTGCACGCCCCGCAGACCCCGTGCTCGCACCCCACGTGCGTTCCGGTGAGCCCGACCTCGGAGCGCAGGAAGTCCGACAGCAGGAGCCGCGACTCAACCTCACCGGCCCACACCGCACCGTTGATCCGCGCCGAGATGCGAATTCCGCTCACACCGAGACCATCTGTCGCTTTCCAGATTCGCGTTCACGCACACCAGGAGGTTCGAAGCGGTCGCGCGCGGTCCCGTGTGCGGCGTGCACCACATCGATGACCGTGACCACGCGGACATCATCGTCCACTAGGTAGTAGAGCACATGCCTCATGACGACACGGGCATGAACGTCTTCCCCCTCATACGCACCCACGATCCGGAACGCACGCGGGTGAGTCTTGAGGGTGTCGGTGCTCCGCATGATCCTCGTGAGCCAGTCGCTGGCACGGCCGGTTCCGGAATCCTGCAAGATGTAGTGAGTAGCTTCGCGGAGCGAAGAGAGGGCCCGGGGCGAGAACTCGACCTCGTACCGGTTCACAAGTCCAGGCCGAACTCATCCGCCAGCGCACGGATTGCCTCCGTGGCGGGGATACCGCGCTCGCCGGCCCTGTACGCGCGAATCGCCTCTTGCCACAGGTGACCCCGCTCGGCTGAGTGGACGAGGAAGTCGTAGCGCTCCGGGCTCATGACGATCAGCGCCGCCTCGCCATTCTGGGTGATGGTTTCAACGCGACCCTCGCGGATCCGCTCGAGGTGCTCGCTCGTTCGCTGCCGGAAGTGGCTGAGTCCGTACGTGTCCTGGGTGCGGTGCATCGACGCCTCCATATGTAATTCGTAATGAATTCAGTATGGTGCGGTGTCGTGCGGGTGTCCAGCGGGACGGAGGAGTCCGCCCGGATCGCGGGACGCCGGGTTCCGTATGGCGTTGGCGATCCGCCCGGCTGCTACGGGACGAGTTCCTGGCGCGGCTCGAGCTTCACGGCCCACAGCCCGCTGAAGTACTCCGCGAAGAAGAGGTTCCCCTTGTGCACCTGCGGTCCCCACGTGAAGGGCGCGTTCGCGACCACGCCGTCCGGGTCGAACGCCTTGTAGCGGGCGATCTCCCGCCCCTGCTCTCCCAGGTTGCCCTTGAGTTCGCCGGAGATGTCGAGCACGCGCAGCCCGCCGTTGTAGAAGGCGGCGTAGAGCTTGTCGTCCTCGATCCACATGTTGTGAGATCCTGCCTCGGGAATCTCGTAACGGGCGACCTCCTCCGGATTGTCGGCATCCGTCATGTCGATGACGTGGATGTAGCCCGACATGAACTGCGGCGTCCGCTCCGCGTCCTGTCCGTCGAACCCGGGCCGCCCCGCTTCATCTCCCATGAACACATAGAAGCGGCCGGTCGGACTCCGGTACGGGAACGCCGCGTGCGTCCGCCCCCCGATGTCGCGGAAGCGCGCGATCTCCACCGGATTGGACGGCGATCCTCCGCGGTCGCCTCCTCCCACGTCGATGAGCACGACCCCGTCACCCCAGTTCGACGTGTACGCGACCCCGTCCACGATCCAGATGTCGTGGATCGAATGGCCCGGCGTGTCGAGTTCGAACCGGCCCACGCGGTGTGGATTGGCGGGGTCCTCGATGTTGATGACGTCGAAGCGGCGGCCGTTGTTCACCGCGTACACATGGTCCTGGTAGACGAATAGGTTGTGGACGCCTCCCGTGAGTTCGTCGTCGAACACCGAGATCTGCGTCACATCCTGCGGGTTCTGGCAGTCGAGGATGACGATCCCGTTGCGGCGGTTGGAGGCGCCCTCGCGCGAGATCACGCAGATCTCCCCGTCCTCGCTCACCTTCACATCGTTCGTCGTGCGCGCGTCGACGACGATGGAATCCGTCATGGCGGGGCTCGCCGGGTCCGTCACATCCCAGAAATAGACGGCGCCCGCCGCGGCGTGCGTGCCGGTGATCGCGTAGTCCCGGCCATCGCCCCCCTCCCACACCCACAGGTCGGAGGTACGCTCGTTCGTGACCTGCCCCTGCCCGACGTAGGTGACCTCCTGCGAGACGTGTCGCGGATGAACCTCGATCGACGACCGCGACGCGCGCCCCGGCACGTTGGCGACCACCGTGTACACGCCCGGGAAGTAGGCCACGAACCGACCCGTGTCATCGATCTCCGCCGGCGGGATGTCGGCCGTCGCCTCGATGGCGGGGTCCGCCATGACGGTCCAGGTGACGGGCAGGTCTCCCACCGCGCCGCCCATTGCGTCCTCGACCGTCGCGGCGAAGCGCACCACGTCGCCCGTCCGGGCCAGCTCCTGGCTCGCCGACACCGTCATGCGGGCGGCGGGGTTCTCCCGCACCTCGTAGCGCACCACCTCGGAGATGCCGTCGGCTTCCGCCCGCAGCGCAACCTGCCCCGTTCTGTGCGCCGTGAGGATGCCGAAACGGTCGACGGTAGCGACGCCGTCATCCGATGTCGACCAGCGGATCTCGCCGTCGCGCTCGTCGTCGGCCGCGTCGAGCAGCGTCGCCCGGTGGCGCGTCGCCACGCCGACATAGGTCGAGCCGCCCGAAGGCGTGACTTCGATACGGTCCAGCGGGGGGTACGCCACGCTCACCATGGCCTCCCCGCGCAGGTTCCGCGCCGTCGCCACGATGGCGGAGATCAGGAATTCTCCGCCCTTCATCCCCCTCACGCGGCCGGTCGCACGGCCCACGTCGATGCTCTGGCGCGCGCTTCCGCTCCGCCCGTCGGCGAAGCTCGGGAAGAAGAGGATCTGTGCGTCCACCACGTTCCCGTCCGCGTCCAGGACGCGCACCTCGAGCGTGGCCTCCTCCCCCACCTGAAGCGAAAGCGCGCTCGGCACGATCTCGACCGAGACCGCCTCCTGCGCCGCGGCGGGCGCACCCGCCGCGAATCCACCGGCGCAGACGGCGAGGAAGGAGGTTAGCGTGAGACGGGCAAGACGCGCGGGAGTCATCATCGTTCGGCCTTCGTCATCCGGGAGTTCGCCATCCGGCACGGCACGCCGGAATGACAGCAAGATGCCCGTCCGGCAAGTGACCGCGCAAACCGGGGCACGGACCGCTGGGGCCGCGATCCGACGCGACGTTTACCCCGTCGGCTCGCTGTTTCTCGTCTTCAGGAGGAAGAGGCCCTCGCGCCGGCTCGAGAGGAGGATCGTCCCGCTCTCGAAGAAGGGATAGACGCTCCAGGCCCCGCCGAACCCTTCTTCGTCATCGCTCGACGGGGTCGTATCGAAGCTGCCGACCGCGACCGGGGCCTCGGGATCGGAGAGATCGAGCACGAGGAGACCGCCGAGGTTGTTCGCCATGTAGAGCCGGTCGCCGCGCACGTACAGGTTGTGGGTGCTGGCCTTCGCCGGGCCGAAGTACTCGTTCACCAGCACGGGATCTTCGAGATCGCCGACATCGAACACAAGCACGCGAGGCCCGGCCATCTCCCGGATGAGTCCATCGAGTTCGTCGTTACCGTAGAAGTAGCGGCGGTCCTCGCTGAACCACCCCTGGTGCGCGTACCCGACGCCGGGGTACGAAGCATCCGCCAGCGGGACGGGATTCGCCTTGTCCGTGACGTCGGCGAACGAGAACGCGGTCTCGTTCCCGCCCGCGCAGATCTCCCGGCCCTGATGGTCCTCATCGGGACCGCGGTAGATGATACACTGCGCGTCGTGGGTATAGCCGGTGCCCCGGCGACCCGTGCCGTAGTGGGCGAAGCAGCCCGCGAAGACGGGGTTCAGCGGCTGGTTGATGTCGACGATGTGCGAACCCCCGTCGCACGTCTCGCCCTCCCCCGCGGAGCCGACCAGATAGGCGATACCGGCCTCCTCGTTGATGGCGATGTTGTGGCTCGACTCGACCCCATCGTACGTGGCTGCGGCGGTGAATTCCCGCGCCTCCCGCGCGTCCCGGAGCTGTGTCAGATCAAAGATCTGCATGCCGTGGCGGACCGGCCCTCCCGCGACGACGAACAGGTGATCCCGGAACACCTTGACGTCCCGCCACTGGCTGGGTTCGCTACCCTCGGTCGCGGGGAGGTCGCCCACATAACGCGGATGGAGTGGGTCGCTGACGTCAACGAACGCCGTCCCGTTCGTTCGTCCCACGATCGCGAATTCCTTCCCCGTCTCGGGATCGGTCCACCCCCACACGTCATTGAGCAGGGTGTCGCCACCGCCGCCGAGTTGTTCGGGGGTGACGACGGCGAGCAGATCCACGCGATCACACGGGAACCCGTCGGCCATACCGCCTTCGCAACGCACCTGCGCGACGGCGGGCGCGACGGTCAACATCGTTGCGAACACGGCGAGCACGGGCGCGATCATCCGCACCAGGGGCAGGCGGCAGCGATCAGTCATGGACGGTACGGTCGCGGGACCTGGACACATACGAGCCACGCGCCGCTCTCGCCGCCTTCAGTTTCGGCGTCGACTGGGCGGGCACGGTCAAGACTTCCCCGGTCTCGGCATCGACGCCGACGAGGACATCCCTGACCGTTGCATCCGACTTCTCGAGCTGGATCGTCCGGTACTCGTAGACGACTTTGACGCGACCTCGTCCGGGCGCCAGAGCGTACCCGCAGTCTCCTTCTCGCAACATCTTCATCTCATCACCCAGCTCCATGAACGCCCGCTTGCAGAGCCCTCACCCCCTCCCGCTTCGCCCCAACAGATTCCATACCCGAACGCACTGCATACATAGTACAACGTCTCTCCTGTGCGAGGTGGCCTCCCAGCTGCGAGGGAGAGGAAATGTATTCACGCTGTGAATGAAGATCATTCATGCCGTGAATTGATGGGGGTTGAGGTTCAGTAGCTGTGGGCGTGGACGCCTTGGACGGCGCGGCCTGACGGGTCGGCCATGCCGGCGAAGGCCGGGTCCCAGGCGATCGCCGCAGGGGTGCTGCAGGCGATGCTCGGGCCCTCGGGGACGCAGTGCACCGCCGGCTCGCCCGGAAAATGCCGGGCGAAGATCGAGCGGTAGAGATAGGCTTCCTTCGTGAGCGGCGTGTTGGTCGGGAAACGCGCCGCCGCCCGCGCCAACTGGCCGTCGCTGACCTCGGCCTCGGCGACTTCCTTCAGGCTGTCGATCCAGGAATAGCCCACCCCGTCGGAGAACTGCTCCTTCTGGCGCCACAGGATCTCGTCCGGCAGGAGCCCCTCGAACGCCTCGCGCAGGATGTGCTTCTCCATGAGGCCGTCCGCCGGGCGCTTCGACTCGGGGTCGAGGGCCATGGCCACATCGAGGAACTCGCGGTCGAGGAAGGGGACGCGCGCCTCCACCCCCCACGCCGCCATCGACTTGTTCGCGCGCAGGCAGTCGTACTTGTGGAGTTGGTCGAGCTTTCGGACGGTCTCCTCGTGGAACGCACGCGCGTCGGGGGCCTTGTGGAAGTAGAGGTATCCCCCGAACACCTCGTCGGCGCCCTCGCCCGAGAGCACCATCTTGATCCCCATCGCCTTGATCCGGCGGGCCATCAGGTACATCGGGGTCGAGGCGCGTACGGTCGTCACGTCGAACGTCTCGAGGTGGCGGATGACGTCGGAGATGGCGTCGAGTCCCTCCTGCAGCGTGTAGACGATCTCGTGATGCACCGTCCCGATCGCCTCCGCCGCCGCGCGCGCCGCCCCCAGGTCCGGGCCGCCCTCGAGGCCGACCGCGAACGAGTGCAGCCGCGGCCACCACGCCTCCTCCGCATCCCCGGTCTCCACGCGCCGGCGCGAGAACTTCATCGCCAGCGCCGAGATGACCGACGAGTCGAGGCCGCCCGACAGGAGCACGCCGTACGGCACGTCCGACATCAGCTGTCGGTGGACCGCCTCCTCCAGCGCCTCCCGCACCCGCTCGGGATCCGTCGGACCGCCCGCCACCGCATCGTAGTCCCGCCACCCCGGTTGGTAGTACGAGACCGGCCGACCGTCGGGGCTCCGACTGTCGAGCATGTGCCCCGGCGGGAAGTCGTGGATCTCCGGACAGGTGTCGATGAGCGCCTTCATCTCCGACGCGACGTAGAAGCGCCCCTCAGCGTCGCGGCCCGTGTACAGCGGCATGACGCCGATGGGGTCGCGGGCGATCAGATACCGGTCGCGTGCCTCGTCGTAAAGGGCGAAGGCGAAGATCCCGCTCAGTTCGTTGAGCCACGCGGCCGGATCATCGGGCCGCCCCTCGTACAGGGCGAGGATGACCTCGCAGTCGGAACGCGTCCGGAACGGGTAGCCGTCCGCCACCCCGTTCTCCAGCGCCGCGTGGTTGTAGATCTCCCCGTTGACGGCGAGCACCGTAGTGCGGTCGGGGCCGAACAGCGGCTGCGCCCCGCTCTCCACGTCCACGATCGACAGCCGCTCGTGGGCGAGGATCGCGCGTTCCCCCGCGTAGATGCCGCTCCAGTCCGGACCGCGGTGTCGCTGCCGCCGGGAGAGGTCGAGCGCCCGGCGGCGCAGGCCCGCGGCGCCCGGCTCGATCTCGAAGATGCCGAGGACGGAACACATGGTCGGGAGCGTCCCCTACGGGACGAGTCTCTCCGCCCTCGGCTTGACGAGGAACAGTCCTTCGCGCCGGCTCGAGAGGAGGATCGTCCCGCTATCGAAGTAGGGATAGACGCTCCACGTGCCGTCGAAGCCCGCCGAATCCTCGCTCCACGGCGTCGTGTCGAAGCTCCCCGCCTCCGTCGGATTCTCGGGGTCGCTGATGTCGAGCACCCGCAGTCCCGCGCGGTTGTTCGACATGTAGAGGCGGTCGCCGCGTACGTAGAGGTTGTGGTCCGTGACCCTGGTCGGGCTGAAGTACTCCCGCACCAGGAGGGGATCGTCGAGATCCCGCAGGTCCCACACGAGCGTCCGGGTTTGCTCCACGGAACCGTTCACCTCGTCAGCTTCGTCGTTGGAGTAGAAGTACTGGTGGTCTTCCGTGAACCAGCCCTGGTGCGCGTATGACACGTTCGGATACTCGGCCCGCGCCACCGCGACCGGGTTCGACTTGTCCGTGACGTCCGCGATCGAGAGCGCCGTCTCGTTCGAGTTGACGCAGATCTCGCGGCCCGCGTAGTCCTCGTCGGGACCGTGGTAGCTCACGCACTGCGTGTCGTGCGAGTTGCCGGTGTTGCGCCGGCCCGTGTTGGGGTGGGCGAAGCAGCCGGCGAAGACCGGGTTCAGCGGATCGTTGATGTCGACGATGTGCGACCCCCCGCCGCACGTCTCGCCGCCGCCCGACGCACCCACCAGGTAGGCGAATCCCGTCTCCTCGTTGATCCCGACGTTATGGACGGAGGCGACGCCCTCATACAGCGCCGTGGGCTCCCACTCCCGGGGCTCCGTCACGCCCCGGAGCTGGGCGAGGTCGAAGATCTGCATCCCGTGCTGCCCCGCCCCGTCCGCGACGACGAACATGTGGCCCCTGAACACCTTCATGTCGCGCCACGTGTTCGACTGGCTGCCGTCGGTCTTGGCGAGGCTCCCGAGATAGCGCGGGTTGAACGGGTCGGTGACGTCGACGAAGGCCGTCCCGTCCATGCGGCCCACGAGCGCGTACTCGCGTCCGGTCGCCGGATCGGTCCAGCCCCACACGTCGTTGAGCCGGGCCCCGCGGCCCGCCCCGAGTTCCTCGCGGGGGAGGAAGGAGAGGAGGTCCACGCGGTCGCAGTCGAACCCCTCGGCGAGTCCCTCGTCGCAGTCGATCTGGCCGCCCAGGATCGAGGGGAGGCCGACCTGTTCGCTCACCAGCCGCACCATTGTGCCGGCCGCGACGTCCCGGACCATGGCGGACCCGGCGCCGAAGTCGTCCGCGGGCAGACCCGCGACCGCGCGGCCGCCGCCCGCGGCCACCACGCGGCCAGCCTGAATTCGCCCTTCGCCCTCGATCTCCCAGGCGTCCTCGATCGCCCAGCCGTCCCCGGCACGGCCGAGCCGGTACACGACGCCGTTGCCGCCCGCGGCCGCGGGTGCGCCGACCCAGGCCACCGCGCCGTCGACGGCCAGCGCCGCGCCGAACGCGGCCGGGGCGGGGGCGTCGGGCTGCACCATGCCCGTGAGCTGCCAGCCGCCGTCGGCGTTCCTCATGAACCGGTGGACAGCGCCGAGCCCGCGATCCTGTCCCGCGGCCCCGACCAGCGCCTCGCCGCCCGCGAGCGCCACCGCCGATCCGAAGGCGCGCCCCGCGTACCCGCCCTCGCTCCCCAACTCCACCACACGATCCCATCCGGCCCCGGCTTCGAAGCGAAAGAGGTACGCCGCGCCGCCACCCTCGCCGGTGAGCGGCGCGCCGATCAGCGCAAGGTTCCGGTCCAGGGCGACGGAGGCGCCGAACCCCGACGGCTCGGAGTCTGGCGAGAGACGGGCTTCCTCCTCCCATTCACCCCCTTCCGTACGCCGATAGGCGACGACGATGTCCTGCCCGTCCGAGCCGTCCGCGGCCGCCACGAGGAGGTGTGCGCCCCCGGCGGCCAGCGAACGACCGAATTCCTCGAGGCCGGGAGAGGGGATCTCCGCCGCGTGCCGCCACTCGGTGCCCGCGCGCTCGAACACGTGCACGGCGCCGGCCCCCGGCGCCCCCACGAACAACCGGGAGCCGTCGTTCGCGAGCGCCGCTCCGAACCGGTCCCGCACGGCGGCGTCCGGCGCGTAGAGCGCCTGGACTTCAGCCCAGTCACCGGCGCGGAAGACGCGCACGCTCCCGGGCTCGCGTTCGGAGGCGGGCTCTCCCACCAGCACTTCGTTCTCGCCGACGAACACCGAACTGCCGAATCCCTGCGCGACGAGTGGCGCGGAACCCGGCAGCCCGGCCCATGCGGCGAGGACGGCGAGGGCGGCCATGACGGCCAGCGGTCGGATCTTCATGGTTGTGACCATCACTGCGGTCCTCCGGTTTCCAGCGATCCCGCGTAGGCGGTGAACAGGTCGTTGATGTAATGGACGTCGCGCCCCTCGCGGGCCAGATAGCTCGCCGCAACGGCCGCGCGCGCCCCGCTCAGGCAGTGGACGAGCAGCGAACCGTTCGCCGGCAACCGATCCCCGTAGTCGGGCAGCCGGGTGTAGGAGGCGTTGACGGCCCCCGGCAGGTGCGACGCCGCGTACTCGGAGGCGTACCTCACATCGAGCACCTCGCCCCTCCCGTCCTCCGACAGCCGGCTCGCCGCGGCAAGGTCGATCTCCGGGATCGCGGCCGCAGCCCCGCCCTCGGCAAAGTACCGGTCGAGCGTTTCCGGCTCCACGAACCCCCGGATGTTGTCGAATCCGATCCGGACGAGGTCCCGGACCACTCCGTCCAGTTCGTCCTCGGCGACGATGAGTGTGATCGGAGCCGTCTCGTCCACGACCACGGACCCCACCGCCGTGCAGAACGACTTCGTGAGCGGCACGTAGATCGACCCCGGCAGGTGGCGTGCCATGAATGCCGAGCGGTCGGGCCGAGTGTCGATCACCACGTCGGCCGGCCCGTCTCCGTCCGCTCCGTTTCCTCCCCCTCCGCCGGCGTCCGCTCCGCCGGCGCCAGAGCACGCGAGCCCCTCCAGTTCCCGCTCCGCGAGCCGCGGGGGATCCGGCAGGGCGCCGAGGATGGCGGGGCCGAGCTTGTTGTCCCGCTTCATGCGCGCGAAGTACATCGGCGGCTCCGGTTGTCCCTCGAGGATATGGGAGACGAAGACGTCCTCCCCCGCCAGCGCCGCCGCGATCGCCGGGCTGAAGCGCCGTTCGTAGCCGACCGTCGTCTCCGGCACCGCCCCCAGCGCCTTCCCGCACGAGGAACCCGCGCCGTGGGCCGGCCACACCTGCAGGTAGTCGGGCAGTTCGAGGAAGCGCTGGACCGATCCGTACAGACGGCGCGCGGCCGGGGTCATCGCGCCTTCGACCCGGACCGCCGTCTCGAGCAGATCCGGGCGGCCGAGGTCGCCCACGAACACGAAGTCGCCCGACAGCAGGCCCATGGGTTCGGTGGCCCCCGCGCCCCGGTCGGTGACGAGGAACGACATGTGCTCGGGGGTGTGTCCCGGCGTGTGCACCGCTTCGAACTCGATCTCCCCGATCGCGAAGCGGACGCCGTCCGTGAGCGGCGTGTGATCGTAGCGACCGTCCGCCGCCCACTCGTAGCGCCACTCCGGACCGCCCTCATCGGAGAGGTAGAGCCGGACGCCGAAGCGCTCGGCGAACTCCCGCGCGCCCGACAGGAAGTCGGCGTGGATGTGGGTCTCGGCCACCGCCACAATCCGGAGTTCCTCGCGCCGCGCGAGATCGACGTATCGGTCGATGTCCCGCTGCGGGTCGAAGAGGATCGCGTCCCCCGTACGCTGACACCCGATCAGGTACGCGTACTGGGCAAGTTTCTCGTCGAAGACCTGTCGAAAGAACATTCGGATTCCGTGTCTTGCGGCGCGCGTCCCGCGCTACGGGGTGGCGAGCAGCCCCGCCAGCAGCGCCACGCGTTCGATCACCCGGTCCACGTAGACGAACTCGTGCACGGCGTGCGCTCCGTCGCCGACCGCGCCCAGACCGTCGAGCGTCGCCGTGTACTGGCTCGTCAAGTTACCGTCCGAGCCGCCGCCCGCCGATCCCTCCTCCAGCTCGAGGCCGAGTTCTCCGGCGACGACAAGCGCTCGTTCCCACAACTCGACGTTGCGCGGGGTCCGCTCCAGGGGGCCGCGAGCCGCGATTTCCGTTACCGTGATCGAGGTCCCGGGAACCGTGGGTTCGAGACCGAACATCGCCGCGCGAATGCGCTCGGCCTCCGCGGCGCTCCAGACGCGGACGTCGACCTCCGCGCTCGCCTCCGGCGCGACCACGTTGGCCCGCGAGCCGCCCCGGATGACGCCCACGTTCATCGTCGTCCCCGAGTCGGGATCGGTCAGGCCGTCGATCTCCCGGATCCGGTGGGCGAGTTCCAGGATCGCGGACGCACCCTCCTCGGGCGCGAGTCCGGCGTGCGAACTCCGACCCGAGACCTCGACTCTGTAGTGGCCGATCCCCTTGCGCCGCGTCTTGAGGCATCCGCCGGGGCCGAGGGCGGGCTCGAGCACGAAGGCCCGGGAGACGCGGCGCGCCCAGTCGACGACGAGCGGTTCGGATTCGGGGCTGCCGATTTCCTCGTCAGAGTTGATGAAGAAAACGGGGGCCACGCCCGTGTCGAGCCCGAGATCCCGCAGCGCGCGCAGCGCGAACACGCCGATTGCGAGCCCGGCCTTCATGTCGAACACACCGGGGCCGCTCAGCCGGCCGTCGTCCACCACGACGGGCATCCTCCGTAGCGTGCCGACCGGCCACACGGTGTCCATGTGACCGACGAGAAGCTGCCGGCCGCCCGCCCCGGCCCTCGGGCTCCGGGCCAGCAGGTGCCCCCCGGTGCGCCGGCCCGGGATGCGCTCGACGTCCAGACCGACGTCGCGCAGGGCCGAGGTCAGGAGCGCCTGGATGCCGCGTTGCGTGTCCGGATCCGTGGACGGCGACTCCTCGAGCACGAGTTGCTGGACGAAATCGAGGAACTCGGACCGCAACTCGCCCATTCGCGCGAGGACCGCCCGCGCGGCTGCGGGACCCTCCGGGGGCAATCCACCGTTCGGGCGTCCCCGGCCGTTCAGGTCGGCGCCGCTCACGAGCCGCCGTCCCCCTCCTCGGCCAACGTCCCCTCGATCAGCGTCCGGTGCGCATCGTACTCGACCCGCTCGGGAATGCCCCCGGCCTCCGCCACCACCTCACGCATCCGGTCCCGGAACCCCTGGGCCGCGGCCGCGTCACCCGCGAATTCCGCCGCCCGCGAGGCGAGGAGCAGCCCCAGCAGGTGGCCCGGATCCTCGGCGAGGATCGCCGCCGCCCCCTCCCGGGCCGCGACCGAATCGGCGGAGATCAAGCTGAGGAGTCCCACATGAAAGCGCAGGTCGGCGTCCGCGTCGGCCGGCGGCACGGCGTCGTAGGCCTGGAGCGCCATGCCGATGAAGAAGGCGGCCCGCTCGAAGTTCTCGCTCTCATGCTCCCGCATGACGCGCTCGAACAGGCGGTCGGCCGCCTCGCGCGGCGTCATCGCCGCGAGTTCCTCCGCCGTCGGCATGCCGGCCCCCGCCGTGCCTCCGCCCGCGGCGCCTGCGCCAGCCGCGCCGGTACCCGCCGTCTCCCCGGGAAGGCCGCCCGTCATCGTCATCTCCCCCACCCGTTCCATGCTCCCGCGCTGCACGAGGACGGCGATGAGGATCGAGAAGGCGGCGAGCGCGAGCGCCGACGCGGCCCAGGGGATGCGGGCGGAACGCGGCTTGGCCTCGCGGGCACCCACCGGCACGCCGCACTCGGTGCAGTAGAGCGCCTCCGGCTTGAGCGCGCCGCCGCACCCCCGGCAGGCGGCACCGCTCCCCAGCGGCGCTCCGCACTGGGCGCAGAACTTCCCCGTCCCTTCGCTCCCGCAGCTCGGACACTCCCGGGGTGCCGTCATCACGGCCGGTCCGCGCGGTCGCCGAGCCGCACCGTCGTCTCCCGCGCCTCGCCATCGCGCAGGTAGCGCAGCACGACCTCGTCGCCGGGCCGGTACTCGGCCAGCGCATCGGTGAACCCCTGAAGGTCCGCCACCTCGTGCGTCCCGATGCCGATGAGGATGTCCCCTCGCAGGAGACCGCCACCCTCCGCCGGAGACCCTCCCGTGACCCCGGCGAGCAGGACCCCGAAGTCCACGGGCGTGAAGTCGGGCACCGTCCCCAGCCAGGCGCCGGCTCCCCGCGGGCTCTCCGTGCGTTCCCCGACTCCCGGGATGACGGCCAGCCGCTCGGGAAGGGTCGCCACGAGGCGGGCGACGTTCTCCGTGAGGCGCGCCACCCGGCCGAGGCCCTCCGCGTCGATCTTCTCCGCGTCATCCGTGTGCCGGTGGTAGTCCCCGTGCACGTTGGTGAAGAAGTGGAGGACGGGGATCTCGTTCGCGTAGAAGGACGTGTGGTCGCTGGGCCCGAAGCCCGACTCCTCGTACGCCAGCGGGATATCGAGGCCGGCGTTCGCCGCCGGCACGATCTCGCGCCACTCGGGGGCCGTCCCCATCCCGTAGACGATCATCTCGCCGTCCTCGAGCCGGCCGACCATGTCGAGGTTGATCATCGCCACGGTGCCTTCCAGCGGGAACGCCGGGTGACTCGCGTACCAGGACGACCCGATCAGCCCCAGTTCCTCGCCCGTGAAGGCGATGAAGAGAAGCGACCGCGCCGGACGCGGACCCCCGGTCAGCGACCGCGCGGCGGCGAGGAGCGCCGCCACGCCCGAGGCGTTGTCGTCCGCCCCGTTGTGGATCTCCCCCGCTTCTCCCGTGCTCCCGAATTCGCCGAGGCCGAGGTGGTCGTAGTGCGCGCCGATCACGACCACCGTCTCGCTCAGCTCCGGATCGGCGCCCCGCAGCAGCCCGACCACGTTGCGCCCCCGCCCCGGCGGCGCGTGCGGCTGGGCCGCGCTCGCGAGCGGTACCTCCTGGAAGTAGCCGTCCTCCCCCGCGGGCTCGAGCCCGAGCGAGGCGTACATGGCGGCGATGAACTCTCCCGCGCACCGCTCCCCCGCCGTGCCCGAGAATCGGCCCCCGAGCGCGTCATCCGCCAGGTACCGCACCGTTTCCACGGGCGCACCCAGCCGCGATGCGTATTCCGGACAGCTCGCGGGATCGCCGTCTCCCTGCTGTGCGTGAAGCGCTCCCGAGCAGGTGAGGCAGGCGGCGAGCGCGGTCTTCATCCGGATCATGTCTCTCTCGTCTTTCCGCTAATATTCGGCAGGCCCAATTGTTTGAGAATTGCCCGGACGGTGCCCTTCTTCAGGTCCTTGCTGCCCCAATCGGGAATGACCGCGCGCTGGCCAGTTTCGGGATTGCACCACTTGCGGTGCGATCCGCGGCTCGTACGAGGGATTTCATGGCACCCCTGCCGCCTGAGCAAGCGGGCAAGCTCTCTGTATCTCACCGTTCGAGAGCTACCGCCATGTCCAGCGTCACGGGATTGCCGGAATAGTCGTGATGTGTGGTGGAAGGCAACGGGCGCCCGGCTTCAGCGTAGAGTTCGAGCACTGCGGCCAGCGCATCATAGGCGTTGGCGACGGCCTCATCTTGCGTGTCTCCCTCGGTTATCAGTTCAGGCAGATAGGGACATGTGACCGTATAGCCGCCTTCCGGCTGGGGTTCGAGAACGAGGGTAACACGAATCACCACGAGAATCGTCTCCTTGTTTGAAGCGGCCGCCGACGCTACGCGGGCCGGCTGACCGGGTGCAAGGTAACATCCCGCCGCGTCCCGGACGGGACATCCCGTGGCAGGGGCGGGGCGGAGCGTGCATCTTGGAGGTAGTTCCGGCGGAGTTGATTCGCAGGCGGGAGATGGTAGTCGAGAAATGCTGAAGAATGCGGAAGAATAAAGTGTGGAGGCTCGTCGGCCTCGCGGCGATCGCGGGGGCGATCACGGTGCTCGCGGCGGGCGGGTTGAGCGAGAACATGGTGTTCTTCCTCACGCCCGTGGAACTGGAGGAGCGGGCGCAGGAGGTGACCGGGAAGCCGATCCGGCTCGGCGCCCAGGTGAAGCCGGGGAGCGTGGACTGGAACGCGGACGCGACGGAACTCCGCTTCGTGCTCGCGGAGGCGGGGGTCGAGATCTCCGTCGAGAGCACCGGTGCGCCGCCGGCGATGTTTCAGGAAGGGATGGGGGTCGTGGTGGAGGGCGTGTACGGACACGATCGGGTCTTCCGCGCCACCAACCTCATGGTCAAGCACTCGAACGAATACGCCCCGCCTGACCACGCGGGGGACGCGAGCGAGACGTACCAGTCGCTGATCGAAGGGACGTAGCCCTCCGATGCTGAGCACGCTCGGATACGCCTCCGTCATCGCGGGGTTGCTGGGCGCGCTGCTGGCCGTCGCCGCCGGGGCCCACGCCGGGCTGAGCCGCTCGGGCGGCGAGACATCGACCGCCCTGGCCCGCCGGGCCGCGTACTTCGCCTTCTTCGCCATGTCGGGCGGGATGGCCGTGATGGAGGTCGCCCTCCTCACGCACGATTTCAGCGTCGAATACGTGGCGCGCGTCGGGAGCCTCGAGACCCCCACCTACTACACGGCGATCTCGCTCTGGAGCAGCCTCGAGGGGTCGATCCTGTTCTGGGCCTGGATCCTCGCCGGCTACGGCGCCCTGTTCGCCTTCACGCGCCGGCGCGAGGCGAGCGCCCACCGAACCTCCGGGGCCCGGGTCATGGCGATCGGGGGCGGCCTCTCGCACGGACTCCGCACGACACCGCTCGTCCTCGCGGTCATCGGTGTGGTCCAGATCTTCTTCTTCGGTCTCCTCGTGGGTCCCGCCAACCCGTTCGGACTCGTCGACCCGGCCCCGCTCAACGGGCCCGGCCCGAACCCGCTGCTCCAGAACCACCCCCTCATGGGCCTGCACCCGCCCATGCTCTACTTCGGGTTCGTGGGGATGACGATCCCGTTCGCGTTCGCCATCGCCGGGCTCGTGCGCGGGAACGTCGAGGCGCGCTGGCTGCGCGATTCGCGGCGCTGGATGGTCGCCGGGTGGGCCTTCCTCACAATGGGGATCATCGGGGGCGGCTGGTGGTCGTACGAGGTCCTGGGCTGGGGCGGCGCCTGGGCGTGGGACCCGGTGGAGAACGCCTCCTTCCTCCCCTGGCTCACGGCCACCGCCTTCCTGCACTCGGCGATGGTCCAGGAGCGGCGCGGGATGCTGAAGACGTGGAACCTGTCGCTGATGATCGGCACGTTCCTCCTCACCCTGTTCGGGACGTTCCTCACCCGCTCGGGCGTCATCGACTCGGTACACGCCTTCACGGAGGGAGTCATCGGGCCGGTGTTCCTCGGGTTCATCGCCTTCGTGGCCCTCGGGTCGCTCGCACTGATCGGGTGGCGCAGCAACCGCCTGCACGCGGCGGGACAGGTGGAGAGCGCCGTGTCGCGGGAGTCCGCCTTCATCCTCAACAACCTGCTCCTCGTCGGGTTCACGTTCACAGTCCTGCTGGGCACGATGTGGCCGCTCGTCGTGGAGGCGCTCCGCGGGGACCGGATCTCGGTCGGACCGCCGTACTTCGACAGCGTCGCGAGCCCGATCGGACTGGCGCTCCTCTTCCTCATGGGGATCGGTCCCGCGCTCCCGTGGCGGCGCACGAGCCGCGAGCAGATCGCGCGGTCGTTCGCGGGGCCGGTGATCATGGGCCTCGCGGCCGGGGTGGCGGCCCTCGCGTTCGGGATGCGTGCCTTCCTCCCGATCCTCACCATCGTCTTCGCGGCCTTCGTCCTCACGACGATCTTCCAGGAGTTCCAGAAGGGGATTGCGGCGCGGCGCCGGATCGCGGAGCGCTCGGTAGGCGGGGCGCTGGCGGACCTCTTCACCCGAAACGGGGCACGCTACGGGGGCTACGTGGTGCATGTCGGGGTCGTGGTCATCGCGCTGGCGATCTCGGTGGCGTGGACGTGGAAGGCCGAGCGCGAGATGACGCTCCGGGCCGGGGAACGACTGGCGATCGCGGACTACGAGATCGAGTTCGTCGAGGCCTGGGGACGTGAGGAGGCGCACCGCTACGTGATCGGCGCGACGTTCGATGCCTACCGCGACGGGCGGGGGATCGGACAGGAGCAGCCGCGGCTCAACTTCTATACCGCGACCCAGCAGACGATCGCCACGCCCTCGGTAAAGAGCTCGCTGACGAGCGATCTCTATCTCACGCTGATGGCGGTCGAGCCGGAGCGGGGCGAGCACGTGACGGTGCGGGCGATCGTGAATCCGGGCATCGTGTGGCTGTGGATCGGGGGGATGATCATGGGGCTCGGCGCCCTGCTCGCGATCTGGCCCCGGCGCCGGGATCGGATGCAGGAGGCCGGGGCCGAACTCATGGCCGAGCCAGCGGCGGCCGCACCGCCGAGAGTCGCGTGAGAGTCACGTGAAGGGGTGGCGGCGGTGGTCGCTCCCGCTCTGGGCCGTCCCCGTTCTGGCGCTCCTCTACTGGGGGCTGGGACAGGACCAGCGCCGTCTGCCGTCCGCGCTCGAGGGCCGCGAGGCGCCCGCCTTCCGCCTCGCGAACCTGTACGACCCGGGCGATTCGTTGAGTCTGGACGATCTCGAGGGCAAGGTGGTCGTACTCAACTACTGGGCCTCATGGTGCATCCCCTGCATCAGCGAGCACCCCGTCCTCGTGCGGCTGCGCGAGCACTACGACCCCGACGAGGTGACGCTGGTCGGCGTGCTCTTTCAGGATGCGCCGGAGAACGGGAAGCGTTTCATCGAGGAACTGGGCGGTGAGTGGCCGCTCGTCCTCGACCCGGGCAGCCGGACCGCGATCGAGTACGGGGTGTACGGCGTGCCCGAGACGTACTTCATCGGGGCGGACGGGATCGTGGCGCTGCGGCACGACCTGGCGGTGACGTGGGACCTCGTGACCCGAACCGTCGACTCGCTGCTCGTGGCCCGGCGCGCGGGCGCTTCCGGGGCGGGCGGCTGATGCGCAGGACGTCGCGCAGGCCGCTGCGCAGGCCGGCCGGGGTCACGCTTCTCCTTCCGCTACTCGCCCTCGGGCTCTCGGGTCGAATGCTCCAGGCCCAGACCGTCGATGGCGCGCTGGACGGAACCGAGCGGCCGCCCGCTCCCGGCGAGGCCGTCCCCAGCGCCGAGATCGACGCGCAGACGGCCCAGATCGGCGCCACCCTGCGCTGCCCCATCTGCCGCCAGCAGTCCGTGGCCGAGTCTTCGTCCAGGATCGCGCGCGAGATGCAGGGCGTGATCCGCACCATGCTCATGGACGGCCGCACCCCCGAGGAGATCGAGGCCTACTTCGTCGAGGCCTACGGCCCGTGGATCCTGCTGAGGCCGCGGGCGGAGGGGATCAACCTGTTCGTCTACCTCGGCCCGGCCGTGGCGTTCGCCATCGGCGGGCTGGTGGTGGCGCGCCGCATCCGACGCCGCCGCGAGGACGACGGGGAAGGCCCCGCCGACGCCGGCCGCCCGACCCCGGGCCGGGATCCACTCCGGAAGGCGGATCGCAAGTGGCTCGAGGCGGCGATCAGGCGATCTTGAGCAGCTCCGTGCGGGTCACAGAAACGGCGGAGCGCCTCGCCGGTGGCGGCGTTCAGCGTTTGAAGTAGCACACCCGGCGGGGCTGCGCCCCGCCGCACCCTTCAGATCCATCCCCACCCAAACGTGCAGCCCATCCTGCACTTGGCCGTCCGCGGGGGCACTTCTGCCTCGAGGCTCGACCCAGATTCCGCGCCGCGCTCTTGTACCCCTTATTTTGGGGGATACGTTCCACCCTTCATAGAGGGGGGGGTCAATTCGTCAAGTTGACGCCGCGGGGCCGAGACGGATCCAGCGGCTCGCGGCGGAGCGGAGGTCATTCTTGCCGGTCGAAGCAGCGATATCTCCCGGGAAGAGAGCGAAGCGGAAGGTACAGGCGGGGCGGCTCTTCCCGACCGCCTTGGTCGCAGTGGCCGGTTGCGGCCCTGACCAGCTCCCAGTGCAGCCCGAAGATGCGGCCGCGGTCGTGGCTGCAGAAGTCGTTGGCGACCTCTCGATACGTGTCTCGCCGCGGCATGTCGCTCTGTATCTCGGTGCCGGCGATGCGGGTTGGACGGCTTGGTCCGCCCGGGTCGTCGACTCGGCTGGGACAGGCGTCGCGCCGACGGGCGGCGACTTCCGCTGGACGGTCGAAGGAGGTCTCCGAATGGGCGCCACCCGCACGGCGCCGGACGGCTTCAGGTCCTTGGCAGACGTGCAAGCCGTTCGGCGCGGCAGACACACGGTTATCGCGCGACACCCCGCAGCCGAGCCTGGCCGCGGGACCGCCGTCGTGTGGGAATGGGCCAGCGCGGTCGTGAGAGAACCCGCCGTGTGGACGCGCCGCGGAGAGTCCCGGTGCGCGGAGATCGGCGCCGAGGGCGTGGGCGGAGAGACGCTGGTCCTGTCCGGATTCGACGACATGTACGCCCGGTCGCTGGATCCCGAGACCGTGACGGTGGACTCGGTGGCGTTCTCGGATGACGGAGAAGCCGTGCGCGTTTGCATGACGGGCCGGCGCCACGGAACGGGCCGAATCGCTCTGACAGGCTGGGACACGGCGGGAATGCGGTACGTGGGCTCATACGAGCCACACCACGTTTTGGCGGAACCTCTCGCCTTCAGCATACCGCACGAGCGCTGGGAGATCGGGCGTGGGCAGCGCGAGCAGCTCCAGGGCCGGCTCGTCGACGGCCGAGGGCTGGAGGTCCAGCTGCCCGCTGGAGAAGTGCGGTCCTGGACGACGGGTGACGGATCGGTCTTCGAAGTGGACGCGACGGCGGGCGTGATGACGGGCGTTGCCTCCGGCTCGGCCCAGTTGTCGGCGACGTTCCTTGGACAGACCGCTCGATCGCGTGTCGAGGTCTACGAGATCGTGGACGGGCGTGCCGGCTGGGGAGTGATATGCGTCCTTACGAAGCGCGGGACCATTCGGTGTTGGGGTGAGGGAGACAACGCCTGGCTCGGTTACGGCATCACCACGCAGGGCACGTTGGAGGGGCCGGATGTAGGGGACGTTCCACTCGGAGGGGTCGCTACAGGAATAGCGCGCCACGGCGGCCAGTTCGTCTGCGCGCTGCTTGACGCGGGCGACGTCCGCTGCTGGGGACTGCAAGATTACGGACAGTTGGGGTATGGAAGCCGGGTCAGCCAGCCCGTGGGCGACGACGAGACCCCCGCCGACCTCGGTTCGGTGCCGGTGGGCGGAACCGTGACCGGCATCGCGGGAGGCGACTCCCGCGCGTGCGCCCTGATGGACACGGGTTCTCTGCGCTGCTGGGGCAACAACTCGGCCGGCCAGTTGGGATATGGAAGCACGGCCGGCGAGCTCGCCGCGGTGGGTGACGACGAGACCCCCGCCGACCTCGGCGATGTCCCGCTCGGAGGTCGCGCTCTTCAAGCCATCGGCGGACGTCTGTGGACGTGCGCCCTGATGGACACGGGGCGGGTCAGGTGCTGGGGAATCAACTCGGCGGTCTGGAATCCAGAGACCGGGGCGACGGGCCCTACCTTCGGGCTGGGGTACGGACCGGACCACGGATTCGCGTCACCCATCGGCGACGACGAAACGCCGGCGGACGTAGGCGATCTGCCGCTGCCGGGGAGAGCCGTGAAGCTGGCTGGAGCCGGCTATCATGCCTGCGCATTGATGGAGGATGGCAGTGTTCTCTGCTGGGGGACGAATTTGTTCGGCCAACTCGGCCATGGTCTCGGCTCGTCTCACCATATCGGCGACGACGAGACCGCGGCGTTTGCGGTCCCGTTGGACTTCCCCAGTCCGGTCGCGGACATCGTGGCGGGGTACTTCCACAGCTGCGTGCTCCTCGAGAACGGCGAGGTCTATTGCTGGGGACTGAACGAGTCGGGCGCACTTGGGTACGGCGACAACCGACCTCTCGGCGAGGACCGCCTCGGTGACGATGAAGACGTGCTTTCCGCCGGCCCCGTGCCCCTTGCCGGGCCAGCGACGGGTCTTTTCGCGGGTGATCTCAGTACCTGCGCGGTTCTGCGCTCCGGCCCTCTCACTTGCTGGGGCAGCTACCGGGACCTGGCCTTCAACGCAACTACGTGGGGAACCGTCGGAGACGACGAGACGCCGGTGGACGTGGGTCCGGTCAAAGTCTTTCCGGGCCCCCTGCCCCTCGACCGCATAGGCGAGGTCCGAACCCATCCGTCGCCCGCGGTCGTCTCGGCCGGGGAAAGCCGCTGGCCACCCGTGGCATACCGGGCTACACAGGACATTGACGCCACAAGCCTCGACCCGGGCCCCGCCCTCCCGGGGCCGCTCGACGGCGTCGACGGCGTCATCCCTCCGGACTCGGCGGGCGCTTCGCCACGCTGGATCCGCGTAGCGGCGGAAGGCAACTAGACCGCCGATGGATGTCCGCGATACGGCGGCGCGAACCCCTGGTCAAGCGAAACGAGGCTCCGCGCGGAGGAGAATCCCCCTACTGCTGGCCGCGAGCGCTTCCGTCGCTTCGCTGACCGGTACGATGAGCTGCGGAGGCGGCGATGACTCTGTTGGGCCCAGGCCCCCGCCGCCCCCGCCTCCACCGCCAGTGGCGACATCCATTGCGCTTGATCCGGAGTCGATCTCCCTTTCCTACATCGGAGAGACGGAGCAGTTGACGGCGCTCATCCGGGACCAGTACGGGGACAGCTTCAACGCAACGCCGACCTGGACCAGCAGCAACGAATCCATCGCCCTCGTTCGGGACGGGACAGTCACGGCGGTGGCCGAGGGAACCGCCACCATCACGGCTGCCTTCCAGAGCCTGAGTGCGACCGCCCGCGCGACCGTGGACCAGATTCCCGCCAGCGTCAGCATTGTGTCGGGGGACAATCAGTCCGGAATGGCGGACTCCGCGCTGTCCGAGCCCATCGTGGCGATGGTGGCGGATTCCGGCGGCCATGCGATCGCCGGTGAAGTCGTCACCTTCACGCCCGCCGAGGGGAACGGCGCGGTGTCCGCTACGACGGTGTCCACGGACCGGGAGGGTCTCGCGTCCACCGTGTGGACGCTCGGCGACAGCGCGGGCCCGCAGTCGCTGAACGTCACTGTGGCCGAAGGCCTGTCCGCCCGCGTCGCCGCCACGGGCCTGCATCCACCGCTGGTAGCTCCCGGCGAGGTCGAGATTCACCGCCTTGACACGACGCTCGTGCTGTTGGCGAACCAGCGCTACGGTGATTCGTGGTCCTTCGAGGTCGCCGGAAGCGTACCTTGGTTAAGCGAGCACCCCGTGGGCACCGTACGGCGGCTGGCCGCCCCTCCCGGCCTCGCGATCGATGTGGCAAACCCCGGGTTTCTGACAATAGAAGCCTGGGCGCCCGGCATCGAACAGCGGCAGACGGTTTCCGTCCGGGTGGCGCCGCCATCACCCATTATCTACGGGATCCGTCAGGAGTCGTGGCCCGACGACGACGCCATTACGCTCTTGGGCTACGCGGTCGACCGCATACCGCTTCCGTTCCTCCAGGTCGACGGTGACCCGCTGCTGAGAACAACCGGGGATAGCGCCGCAGTGGTCCTGCGCCAGTCGCCTCTCGCCGGGAGCGAGTGCAGCGGCGCACACGTCGGGAGCGGCACGTTGCGGATTCTGGGCGCGGAGTTACGGGCGGGTCAGGATCTGGACCTGGCCGTACACCGGCTCAAGGGTCCCGTGGCGCACCTGGGGGTGGGCGAGACGGCTCGCTTCGAGGGCGGCGATGTGTGCATTCGGATCGCCGGGCAGAGGGGTGCCGGGTACGCGTTGGCCGCCGTGGATCGAACCTACATCGACGAGGCGAGCGCGACTGCCGAACAGCTACGGTACAGCGGCGGCGACTTGTACTTCTGGACCATGCAGGACAGCAGCGGTGCGGAGCCCGTCGCACGGTACGCGCGGGTACGCCGTCCGGAGGCTGCCCGCCATGCGGAACGCCGGGACGAAATCCGCGCCTGGTCGGGACCGGGGTCAGGGCTCCCCGTGGCGGATGGGCGGGCGGCGACGACGCCGCTGGAGGTGGGGGAGGAGTTCGAGTACGACACCATGGACGGCCGGAGAGGTACATATCGGGTGATGGGCCTGTACGAGCCGAACGTGGTGCTGGCCGTGTTCGTTGCCGACACGGATATCGTGTGGAGCAACAAACCGAGCCGACAGGCGGAAATGGACTCGCTGTTCCAGCGGCTCGCGGAGTCCGAGGTCCAGGACCTCTACAAGACGATCTTCGGTCCGGAACCGCCCAGGACGAACGCGGAGAGCGGGCAGATGCTGGTGCTGTACCACCGGCAGTCCCGGGACACCGGGCTCTTCGTCCACAACATCGACGGTGACCTGCGCCTGGGCGTCATCTACTTCGGCCACGCCCCCTCGGGGGCGGACGACAACAGGTGGTATCTCGGTCTGATGGCGCACGAATTCGCTCACGCGTGGCAGCAATACAACTACCAGCGCTTCAGCACCAACTGGAGCGACGAGGGCATGGCCAACCTCTTCGCCGACGAAGAGCTTCGCCTGCGGGCCGGACTGCCGCTGGACGCAAACGTCGACCCCAACCGCCCCATCAGAGGCTCGTATCTTCGGCTTCCGTACACCGGCGACTTTGCCGCCGGGTACAGCGAGAGCCATCCGTACCTCCGGTTTTTGGTTCAGCGATTGATCAACCAGCACGGCCAGCCCTACGGCGAGTCGATTCGGAGAGTCTTCGACGGGGCCGCCGGGGGCTGGTACGGATACCATTGGGTCAGGTGGGGCGCCTGGGGCGATGTCCGCCACGGGCCGGGTCTGGTCGACCGCATGAGGGAGGTGATTCCCGATTGGGATCCGGTGGAGTCGCGGCTCGATTGGATGATCGCCTTCGCACTTGACGATCGAAGCAGTTTCGACGAGTACCGGAACCCGTACATAGCCAACACATGGCAGGCCTTCGGGCCATGGTACGAGTTTCGGGTGGGGAGTGGTTCGGAGATTCACGGCGACGCCAATCTCGGAGGGAACCACTACTACCTCCTGGACAACTCCGAGGGCATCCCCGTCAGCATCCGTCACCAGATAAGGGAGGGCGACCCCCAGATGGTCTGGAAGGTCTTCCGCTACCGGTAGCTGGCGCGTCGGCGCCGGCCTCAGCCAAGCGCGCGCTGGAAGAGGACCATGCCCACGAGCGTGAGGCTCACGAGCAGCGCCACGGCCGGTTTTCTCTCGGTTTCGTAGGCCTCGGGCAGGAGTTCGACCAGCACCATGAACACCATGGCGCCCGCCGCGAACCCGATCCCGTAAGGTAGCGCCGGCCGGAACACCTCGACGAAGAGGAACGCCGGCACCGCCATCAGCGGCTGCGGGAGCGACGAGAAGATGCTCCAGCCCGCGCACTTCCACACCGAGACGCCGCGCGGCCGCAGCACGGCGCTGATCGCCAGCCCCTCGGGGATGTTGTGCACCGCGATCGCCACGGTGATCACGGTCGCCAGCGTCACCCCGCCCCCGAAGGAGACACCGACCGCCACCCCCTCCGAGAAGGAGTGGACGGTCATGACGATGACCACGAGCGCCATCTGCCGCGCGTCGGCCCCGCGGACGGAACCGATCTCGAGGTCGTGTCCTTCCAGCGCCCGCTGCGCGACGAGGATGAACCCGACGCCTATCACCGCGCCGAGCAGCGTCTGCCAGCTCCCGTGCGCCGTCCCCTCGGCCACGAGGCCGAAGCTGGCCCCGAGCATGAGCCCGGCGGCGAGCGCGTTCGAGACCGCGACGGCCCGCGGCGACACGTTGCGCACGAAGGCGAACGGGATCGCGCCCAGCCCTGTCGCGAGCGCCGTGATGAGCCCGTAGATGCCGACGACGACCCACGGTTCCATGAGTCCTCAGCCCCCGCTGCCGCCACCGATGAGGACGACCATCCCCATGGCGACGATGGTGACGAGCGCGATCGTCGTGGGGCCCGCCTTGCGGTACGACTCGGGCAGGTGCTCGGCCAGTACGAGGTAGACGAGCGCCCCGAACGCGAACCCCAGCGCCCACGGCAGGAGCGAGGGGGCCGCCTGAATGAGGGCGACGGCGACGACCGCCATCAGGATCTGGGGGACGTTGCTCACCACGGCGAGGCCGGCGGCGTGCCGCAGACGCACGCCGCGCGCGCGCAGCACGGCGGCCAGGGCGGTCGCCTCGGGCACGTTGTGCACCGCCATGGAGAGCGCGACGAACACGCCGAACGGGAGGCTGACCATGACGGCCGCCCCGATCGCGACCCCCTCCGACGCGGAGTGAAACGCGTTCACGAGCAGCACCTTGTACCCGTACGTCTCACTCGACTCGTCCACGCGGTCCAGATCGAGGTCCTCGGTTCCCGAGGCCATGTGCGTGAAGCGGACGAAGGCGATCCCGAGCAGCGTGCCCAGAGCGGCGACATCGAGATTCCGGTCCAGGGTCGCGGTCATGAGGACGAACGCCGCGCCCAGCATCGCGCCGGCGGCGAGCGCGTGCGCCCAGCCGATCGTGAGACGAGGGACATGCGGCCTGCGCACGAGGGGGAGCACCCCGGCCGTCGACATGGCCGCGGCGATCGACGAGAGAAGGAGGACGGCCAGCGCCGGATCCATCAGCGAGTCGCGGTCGCGGGAACGCCCCCGGGACGACGGGGCACGCTACGCTTCCAGTTGCTGGCGGAGGACGGTCTGCAGGATCCCGCCGTTGCGGTAGTAGTCCACCTCGACCTCGGTATCGAGCCGGGCGATCGCCTCGAAGCGCGTCTCCGACCCGTCGTCCGAACTCGCCGTCACCGAGATCAGGTCCTTCGGCCGCAGCCCATCGGCGATCCCGCTGATGCGGAACGTCTCGTTGCCGGTGAGACCCAGGCTCCCGGCGGTCTCCCCATCCCGGAACTGGAGGGGCAGGATCCCCATGCCGATGAGGTTCGAACGGTGGATGCGCTCGTAGCTGACGGCGATCACCGCCCTCACGCCCAGGAGGAACGGGCCCTTGGCCGCCCAGTCGCGGCTCGATCCCGAACCGTAGAGCGCGCCGCCGATGACGATCGTGGGCGTCCCCTCCTCGCGATAGCGCATGGCCGCGTCGAAGATCGACAGCTGTTCACCGCTCGGAACGTGGACGGTGAAGCCGCCCTCGACGCCCGGCACCATCAGGTTCCTGAGGCGGATGTTCGCGAACGTCCCCCGCATCATCACCTCGTGGTTCCCGCGCCGGGCCCCGTACGAGTTGAAGTCGCGCAGGGCGACCCCGTGCGCGCGGAGGTAGTCTCCGGCCGGCGATTTCATGGCGATGGAGCCTGCGGGCGAGATGTGGTCCGTCGTCACCGAGTCGCCGAGCAGGGCGAGGCAGCGCGCGTCCTCGATGTCCGGGGGCTCGGACGCCTCCCGAGACATGCCGGCGAAGAAGGTGGGCTGCCGCACGTACGTCGAGACCTCGTCCCAGGCGAAGCGGTCCCCCGTGGGGATGTCGAGCGCGTTCCAGCGCTTGTCCCCCGCGTACACCTCCGAGTACTTGGCCCGGAACATCTCCGTCTTCACGGAGTTGCGGACGGTTTCGTTGATCTCGTCCTGGCTGGGCCAGATGTCGCGCAGGAAGACCTCCTCGCCGCGGTCGTTCGTCCCCAGCGGCTCGGCGTAGAGGTCGATGTCCATCCGGCCCGCCAGCGCGTACGCGACCACGAGGGGTGGCGAAGCGAGGTAGCTGGCGCGGGAATCGGGGCTGATGCGGCCCTCGAAGTTGCGGTTGCCGGAGAGGACGGAGCAGGCGACGAGATCGTTCTCGCGGATCGCGCTCGAGACCTCGGCCGGGAGCGGTCCGCTGTTCCCGATGCAGGTCGTGCAGCCGTACCCCACCACGTGGAAGCCGAGCTGCTCGAAGTACGGCATGAGGCCGGCCTCGTTGAGGTACTCGGTCACGACCATCGAGCCCGGAGCGAGGCTCGTCTTCACCCATGGACACTGCTCGAGGCCCGACTCGACGGCGTTCCGGGCCAGGAGGCCCGCCCCCACCATGACCGATGGGTTCGAGGTGTTCGTGCAGCTGGTGATCGCCGCGATGACCACGGAGCCGTCGTGGAGCGAGAACTCGTGCGCCTCCCCCTGCTCGTTCGTGAGCCGCACGGCCACGCCCGCCGGCGCCTCGGCGATGGCCACGCCGCCCTCCCCCGCCCCGTCCGACCAGCCCGCCGCCGACGCGCTGGCGCCACCCCCGGCGCCGGGGCCCTTCAGCGTCTCGAGCGCGTTCAGGAAACGCGGCTTGCTCTCGGACAGCGGCACCCGCTGCTGCGGCAGCTTCGGGCCCGCGATCGCCGGCTCGACCGTGGAGAGATCGAGCTCCACGTGATCGCTGTACTCCGGCGGCGGGGTGTCCGCGTCGTGGAAGAGACCCTGCGCCCGGGCGTACGCCTCGACGAGCGCGACGTGAGCCTCCGCGCGGCCCGTGAAGCGGAGGTAGGAGAGCGTCTCGACGTCGATCGGGAAGATGGCGCAGGTGGAGCCGAACTCGGGGGACATGTTGCCCAGCGTGGCCCGGTCGGCGAGCGAGAGCCCCGCGAGACCGGGCCCGTAGAACTCGACGAACTTCCCGACGACCCCCGTCCCGCGCAGGACCTCCGTCACCCGAAGCACGAGATCCGTCGCCGTCGCCCCCTCGGGGAGCGCGCCGTGCAGCCGGAACCCGAGCACCCGCGGCACCAGCATGGAAAGCGGCTGACCCAGCATCGCGGCCTCGGCCTCGATGCCGCCCACCCCCCAGCCGAGCACGCCGAGGCCGTTGATCATCGTCGTGTGGCTGTCCGTGCCCACCACCGTGTCCGGATAGGCCACCCGCCCGCCCCCGGTCGTCTCGTCGAACACGACGCGCGCCAGGTACTCGAGGTTCACCTGGTGCACGATCCCCGTCTCGGGCGGCACGACCTTGAAGTTGTCGAACGCCGTCTGGCCCCAGCGCAGGAAGGCGTAGCGCTCGTGGTTCCGCTCGAACTCCCGCTCGGAGTTGATGAAGAGCGAGCGCGGCGTCCCGAACGAGTCGACCTGCACCGAGTGGTCGATGACGAGTTCGCACGGCATGAGCGGATTGATCGAGGCCGGGTCGCCTCCGAGGTCGGCCATCGCGTCGCGCATCGCCGCCAGGTCCACCACGGCGGGAACCCCGGTGAAGTCCTGCAGCAGGACGCGCGCCGGCCGGAAGGAGATCTCCCTCCCGGGCGTCGCCTGCGCATCCCAGCCCGCGATGGCGGCGATGTCGTCGGCCGTCACGGACTGGCCGTCTTCGTGCCGGAGGAGGTTCTCGAGCACGACCTTGATCGAGAAGGGCAGGCGCGAGAGGTCGCTCCCCGTGGCGGCGGCGACCGTCCGCAGGGCGCGGATCGCGATCGGGCCTCCGGGGGCGTCCAGCGAGGCGCGGGCGCCATATGAGTCGCGACCGGATTCGAGACCGGGAAGGTTGGACATGATGGACCTCATGGAGACGACGAACCGCCGAGTTATGGGGGCAACCTATCGACTCCACGGCCCGGGATCGACCGCGCGCCGACGGCGTTCGGCGCCGCCCGGTTGAACATGAATCTGTTTCGGAATAAACTCCGTTGCCGGTTCGGTCGATGATCATGACAGGCGGGTCTGCGCTATGCGGGTGGGAATCGACGGACTCAGGGAGACCAGCGTGTCCGGACGAGACAGCGGGAAGGAATCTCCCCGCCGACCGCCGGACCCGGACGGCGAGAGCCCGCCCCCGGCCGGCGGGCCGCTGACGCGTCGCTCCGTGGTCCGTGCCGGCGTCGCGGGACTCCTCGGGGCACCTTTCGCGTCGTCGCTCTCCGCCGCCACCCGCCCGCTCGCGCCCGGCCTGCGCTGGAGCGGACGACGCTCCCGCCAGCCGGACGACGAGATCGTCCTCGGCGTATCGGCGGCGTTCTCCGGCCCGTCACGCGGACTCGGCACCGAACTCTACCGCGGCGCCATGGCCTGTTTCGGTCAGGTCAACGAACGGGGGGGCGTCAACGGGCGCCGCATCGTGCTCAAGCTCTACGACGACGGCTACCAGCCCGACCCGTGCGTGGAGAACACGCTCAAGCTGATGCTGGAGGACGAGGTGTTCCTCCTGTTCGGCTACGTGGGCACGCCGACCGTCACCCGCGTGCTGCCGCTGCTGAAGAAGTTCCAGGACCAGCAGATGTACATCTTCTTCCCCTTCACGGGCGCGCAACCGCAGCGGGAGCCGCCCTACGGCGAGTTCGCCTTCAACCTGCGCGCCTCCTACGGCCAGGAGACGGCCGGCCTCGTGGACAACTTCGTCCGCATCGGGCGACGGCGGATCGCGGTCTTCTATCAGGCGGATGCGTACGGACGCAGCGGGTGGGCCGGGGTGCGGGCGGCGCTGGCCCGGCATGGCGAAACGATCGCCGGCGAGGCGACCTACAGCCGGGGAACGCAGTTCACCTCCGTGATGAGGGCGCAGGTCGAGATCCTGCAGGAGGCCTCCCCCGACGCGGTGATCTGCGTGGGCGCCTACGCGGCGTGCGCCGCCTTCGCCCGCGACGCGATGGATCTGGGACTGCACGTGCCCATCGCCAACCTCTCATTCGTTGGGAGCGAGAACCTGCTGCAGCTGCTCATGGACGCGAACGAGGATGATCCGGCGTACTACACGCCGTGGCTCGTGAACTCGCAGGTCGTGCCCAGCTACGAGGACACTTCGATTCCGGCCGTGCCCGAGTACCGCGAGCTGATGGCGCGCTACGACCCGCGGGTGCCGGAGGAACTCGTCAAGGAATCGTACGACGCCTTCCCCAACAGCTTCGTGAGCCTCGAGGGCTACCTGGATGCGAAGCTGCTGGCCGAGATCCTGCGGCGCATCGACGGCACGCCGGAGCGCGGGAAGCTGAACGACGCGGTCTTCTCGGTGCGCAACTACGATCTGGGGATCGGCGAGCGGGTGTCATTCGGGCCCGAACGGCGGCAGGGACTCCAGTCCGTCTACTACACGGTCGTCGAGGACGGCCGCTTCGTCACCCTCAGCGACTGGGAAGCCAAGTTCGCGTGACGCAGCCCGAGCCGCACGACATCCGGATCCGGAAACTCTTCCGCAAGACGCGCTTCGGCATCTTCGTGCTGTTCGGGGCGATCGTGTTCTCGACATCCACGCTCTCCATCCGAACAGTCTCCAGCCAGTTGTCGCAGGAGTACGAGAGCAACAGCGCGAACATCGCAAAGAACATCGCCGATTCGAGCGTCGACATCCTCCTGAACCGGAACCTCGCCACGCTGCAGTCGCTCATCGACCAGTTCGTTGAGATCCAGAGCATCCGGTACATCTACATCACGAGCGACACCGGCGAGATCCTCGCCCATACCTTCGTCCCCGGCGTCCCCGCAGGTGATCCGCGAGAGCGACCCGTTCGCGACCGAGCCGGTCGAGCGCAGCCTGTCCGGGATGGGGGACTTCGTCGAGGTCGGAAGCCCGATCCTGGCCGGAGTGGCGGGCACGGTCCACGTGGGGATGGACCTCGACGTGGTGCGGCTCAAGATCCAGAGGGCCACCGGCCAGCAGATCTATCTCATCTGCATCATTCTCATACGTCGGCATCCTCGGGCTCGATCTGGTTCGTGAAGCTCGCCGTCACCCCGTTGGAGGACCTCCTCGCATACGTCGTCGGGCTGGCTCAGGCGCGACGGAGACGAGGCGACGGAGGCGAAGATCCTGGCGCGCGACGACGAGATCGGGGAGATGGCCCGCCTCATGCTGCACGCGACGGGGGGGGAGACGCGCCACGGCACGGTGCCCGACCCGGGGTCGGGAGCCGACTGAGGTGACTGCGGAAAGAAGGCGGGCGCCCAGGGCCGTGATCGCCTTCTTCTGCACGGTCCTGCAGGTGTGCTTCGGCACCGTGTACGCCTGGAGCTTCTTCCAGACGATGCTCGTCCGGCAGTCCGGCTGGACCTTCACCCAGGGCTCGCTCGCCTTCTGCATCGCGATCTTCTCGCTCGGCATGTCGGCGGCCTGGGCCGGCCAACTGCTGCCCAAGGTAGGACCCCGGCGTCTCGCGCTGATCGGAAGCACCATGTTCGCGAGCGGATACATCATCGCGAGCTTCGCGCTGCGCCTGGACTCGATTCTGCTCTTCTACCTCGGCTATGGCGTCGTCGGCGGGGCGGGGATCGGCATGGGGTACGTGACGCCCGTCACGACGGCCGCGAAGTGGTTTCCCGACCGCAAGGGGCTGGTCACGGGCATCGTCGTCATGGGCTTCGGCATCGGCGCGCTCCTCCTGAGCAAGGGTCTCGCGCCGCTGTTGGTCCTGCAGACGGAGGGGGATCTCGCGCAGGTCTTCCTGTGGCTGGGGATCGTCTTCGCCTGCATCCTGATCCCCAGCAGCATGGTGATCGACGACCCGCCCGCCGCCCAGGTGGCGGCGTGGAAGAAGCCCGGGAGCGTGGGCAAGTACCTGCGTACGAGCCAGTTCGTCATCATCTGGATCGTGTTCTTCTTCAACATCGCCGCCGGCATCTCGGTGATCAGCTTCCAGTCCGAGCTCCTGCAGGAGGTGTGGGGGCTGGCCGATCCCGGCATCGAACCGGTGGTCCTGGCGGAGTACGGGGCGACGCTCATCGCCGCGAGTTCCGTGTGCAACGGACTGGGACGGATCCTGTGGGCCTGGCTGTCCGACCGCATCGGGCGGGTGGCTGTGTTCAGGATCCTCCTCGCGAGCCAGATGGTCGTGTTCGGCGTCCTCATGACCGAGTCCAACCCGTGGTTGTTCTCGGCGCTCGTGTGCTACGTGCTGCTCTGCTTCGGGGGCGGGTTCGCGACCATGCCCTCCTTCATCCTCGACGTCTACGGCCCGCGCATCATGTCGAAGGTCTACGGCGCGATCCTCACGGCGTGGGCCGCGGCGGGGATCTGCGGCCCGCTGTACGTCGGGTATCTGAAGGACTCCTACCCCGACCGGGCGGTGATGTACTGCTTCCTCATCGGGATCCTCATGCTGGGCGCGGGCTACCTGTTCTCCTACCTGCTGGACGATGACCGCGTCCGCCTGGGCCGCCCGACGGTGAAGCAGACGCTGGAGCGCTACGGGATCCCGGCTCCGGGACGCTCCTGACGATCAGGAATGGCCAAGTCGATCCCGGAGGTTCGGATCAGGTGGGCGAACCTGGGATGGAGGGGGCGAAGACCTCGACGGCAATCGGGAGCCGCGGAACTCTAGCCAGCCGTCCGTCCGTGGTCAGTAGCGGAGCGTCGAGGATTTCGGCCAGCGCGACGTATGCGGCGTCGTACGCCGTGAGGTTGCGGCGGCGCGCCCAGACTCTCTCCAGCAGCACGCCGTGGCCGTGCCGCACGAGATCGAGATCGAGCAGGTTACGGAACGCCTCCGCGACGCGGTCCGGCGAGACGGTTCCCGTCCGCTCGTAGCGCCGCAGGACGTTCAGGACTTCGAGGTCGACGAGTTCGGGGCTGTGCAGCGAGATCCGGGGATCGGCCACCCTGTCCCGGATCTGGACGCCGGGCTCCGTACCCAGGACAAGTTCGATGACGACGGATGCGTCGAGAACAACCCTCACACCGACTCAGCGCTTCTCCCGCTCTTCCCGCAGGACGTCACTCACCGGTGGATCAAGCTCGATCGGCGGGAGCTGGGCGATCCGCGCGAACAACTCTTCACGGGTGGGCTTCTCGAGCGAGTGTCGGATCTCCCGCAGGACGTAGTCCGACATCGACGTGCCCGCGAGGGCGGCGCGGGACTTCAACCGGCGGTGAGTGTCATCCGGCACGTTGCGAATCTGCAGCATCTTTGCCATGCACGTAACATGATTTCATGTGCGCCACATGTCAACGATGGATGGGAGTGTGCTGCGCGCCTGGTCAGAGCAGCCCGGGGATTACGGCCTTTCGGTCGTCGGGATAGTCTTCGAAGCGCGCCCTGTACCACTCGTGGTGGTTGAGCGCTCTCGGCACGAGGTTCGCCGCCGTGTAGACGAAGAAGGCCAGTCCGGCGAGCGACCACGTCGCCAGCGCCCAGCCGGCCCATTCCAGAAGCTCCCCGAAGTAGTTGGGACAGGAAACGTAGCGAAAGACGCCGCCGTGCGGGATCGAATAGCCGGTGTCGCCGGGTTTCCTCAGTCCGAGCAGGATGTTGTCGGAATGGTTGTTGATGGCGAAGCCGACGACGAAGACCATCACTCCGGCCAGGAAGCGCGGATCCCCCAGCCACCCGAGATCGTACGTGCCGATCTCCGAGACCCAGCGCGCGTTCACATACGCGTTGGTCACGTTGAAGGTGAAGGCGGAGGCCGCCACGACGACTGGCATCCTCTTCCCCGCCGTCCGCGTACGGAGGGGATGGACGAAGGTTCGATGCAGATAGTGGAACTGCCACAGGCCGAGGAAGATCAGGGGGAGGGGCGCCCCGGCCGACTCTCCCATGAAGTAGACGACGGCGAAGAGGGCTGGCGCCGGGAGTTCCATGACGATCCAGCCGACCCTGTTCGGGATGTCTGGTCCCCAGCCGCTCCCCGAGTAGTGGCGGCCGTAGGGCGCCTTCAGGCGCAGCAGAATCGCGAAGGTCACGACGGCCAGCGCGAACGCGACCCACACCAGCGCGCCGTGGAACGTCGCTTCAGTCATTGCGACGCAGGCCTCCGAGGTTCAACCCCCGGACGTTTACGGTCTCAGAAGGGGGCTTCAGAAGGGGACGACGGAGCCGAGGCCGAGCGCTTCGGCCCGGGCGAGGGCGGCCTCGGCGATCGCCACGTCCTGAGCGGCGTTCCCCACCGACTCGAAGAGGGTGAAGTCGAAGCCGGCGTGGCCGCCGGCGGCGTCCCCGTTCACGATCTCTCCCAGTTCGGCGTGGATCACGTCCCGTCCGACGAGGCCTTCCTCCACGGGGATGATGAGGTCGCCGGCTTCCTCCCAGATCGCTTCCTGCTGGTCCACGACGACCCGCGCGCGGGCGACGACTTCTCCCGGAATCTCGCGCGTGTGCGGCTGGAAGGCGCCAATGGCGTTCACGTGGGCCCCGCGCTCGAGGTGTTCGGGGGAGAAGACGGGCGTCTCGCTCGTCGTGGCGGTGACGACGAGCTTCGCGCCGTCCAGCGCCTCGGCCGGGGTGGCGGCCGCGCGGACCCGGGGCGGAGGGCCGCCCCCGGGCGGGACCAGCGTCTCGGCCCTTGCCGTGAGCACCGCCGCCAGCGACTCGGCGCCCTCGGGCGGGACCGAGACGATGCGGATCTCCCTGAGTAGCCGCGTCGCCGCCAGGAGTTCGATATGGGCCCGCCCCTGCGCTCCCGCGCCGAACACGGCGAGGACATCAGCCGCCGGATCCGCGAGCAACTCGGTGGCGAGGCCGCTCCCCGCCGCGGTCCGGATCTCGGTCAGCGATGTCCCGTCGAGGAGGGCGCGGGCCCGTCCCGTCTCCGCATCGAGGAGGATGACGGCCCCCTGAATCGGCGGCTGGCCCACGGCCGGATTGTCGGGGAATATGGACACGATCTTCGCCCCGAGCCCCCGCGAGGCGCCGAGGAACGCCGGCATGAGCAGCGTGATCCCGCGTGCGCTCTCGACGTGCCCCCGCACGGGCACCACGGCTCGGCCGGCGGACAACTCCCCGAACGCGACCCGCATCGCGTCCACGGCCGCCGCCGCGTCCACGGCCCGTTCGATGTCGTCTCTCGAGAGAATCCGAATCTTCATCGTTACGTGCGAGTTGCCAAAGTGCCTATTAGGAGACTTGCCCGGGACAGGCGATCTTCCGAAGGACTCCGCTCGGTGTCGCTTGCCCGTGCCGCTTCGCCGCCCCTTCGCCTATCTTGACCCGTCAGTCACATGATACGGATCGTCGGTCGAGTCCACGAGGCGTTTGGGGAACGATCGATGGCGTTTGGTTTTTGAACGAGTCAAGCCATGTCTGGGATTCGGGCAGTCGCAATCGAGGGATTCAAGAGCTTCAAGGCGCTACGGGATCTGCCGCTGCGATCTCTCAACGTCCTGATCGGCGCCAACGGGTCGGGCAAGTCCAACTTCCTCGATGCGTGCGAGCTGATGCGGTTGTGCTTGATCGACGGCCGTGCCTTCGGATACGTGCAGCGTGCCGGCGGTGCGGATCGTCTTCTTCATTTTGGGTCAAAGGTGACGACTAGGATCGAGTTCCAAATCAAGTTCCAGGATGTCGAGGGTGACTACAAGATCAGGATGCGGCACGGTGGTGGCGATCAGCTGAACCCGGGGGCGTCCGTCCCGGTCGCCAATCAAACGAAGGACTTCGCCAACCATCATTTGAACGCGCGATCAGGAGCGGCGCCGCTTCTCGATTCCTTCCGGAACAGGCTTGAGGACTGGCGGAGATACCACTTCCATGACACCAGTTCCACGTCGCCAATCAAGAAAACCGCCGATATCCATGATAACCGTCACTTGCGCCGCGATGGCTCGAATCTCGCACCATTCCTGTACCTTCTCAGGAGCCGACACCGAAGAGATTACGATCTGATTCGGCAGACGGTTCGCCTTGTCGCGCCTTTCCTAGAGGACTTTCAGCTTGAACCTCTAGCTCTGAACGAGGATAAGATTCGTCTCGAGTGGCGACATGTCGGGTCAGACGCGTATTTCGATGCGTCGTCCCTCTCCGACGGATCGCTCAGGTTCATTGCGCTAGCCACTGTGCTCCTGCAGCCTCTGTCACTGCGGCCTTCCCTGATCCTCTTGGATGAGCCAGAACTAGGTTTGCATCCAACCGCCGTAAAGCTACTGGCTTCCCTGCTGAAGCAAGCGTCTGTCGATTCCCAGATCGTTGTGGCAACGCAGTCGCCGTTCCTATTGGACCACTTCGAGCCGGAAGATGTGCTGGTGGCCGACCGCGTGGAGGGCGCGACGACCCTCACGAGACTTGACCCAGAGAGGCTCGGAAGCTGGTTGGAGGATTACAGCCTGGGTCAGCTTTGGGAAAAGAACGAGTTGGGCGGACGCCCGTCCCCGCGGGCAGGCTAAAGATCTCGAGCGTGGTTCGGCTGCTCGTTCATGTCGAGGGCCAGACCGAAGAGCAGTTCGTCAACGAGCTTCTCGCACCTCTCCTGTACGCGCACGGCTACACCTCGGTCAGCGCGCGTCTCATCGGAAACGCACGCTAGCGGGGTCGGCGCGGAGGCGCCAAGCCGTGGCCGATCGTGCGGAAGGGAATCACTAGTCACCTGCTGGAAGACCCTGGATCTCTCGTCACAACGATGGTGGACTATTACGGGCTCCCGCGGACCGGCCCCGGGGCGTGGCCCGGCCGCGAGGCGGGTTCGGCTTCGGCCTTGCCGTATCCCGAGAACGTGAAGCAGGTCGAAGACGAGATAAAGCGTGATCTCTGTGGGGACATGGGCCAACGCTTCGACCCGTCTCGTTTCATCCCGTTCGTTATGATTCATGAATTCGAGGCGCTCCTGTTCAGCGATTGCCAACGCTTCGCCGAAGCGATCAACCGTGAGGAGTTTGCCTCGGCGTTTCAGGACATTCGGGATGGCTTCTCGAACCCGGAACAGATCGATGACTCCCCGCACACAGCGCCATCAGAAGCGAATCGTTGAACTGGTTCCCCGATACCAGAAACCGCTACATGGCGTCCTGGCCGCGCTGGAGATCGGTCTCGAAACGATGCGGTCCGAATGCCCGCACTTTGACGGTTGGTTGAGACGGCTTGAGGAGGCCGTGGGCTAGACGCCGGTCGGCCGAGCGATTCTCGTTCGACGCGCCAAGCCCGGGCCGAGACGTTCCCGCGGGAACGTCCGGACCCCGTCCCGCGACCTTCGGGTGAGTGGCCGCGTCATCGGTTGCTCACGCTTCGGCCCCACCCGCGCCCGACCGGCGTTCCTGCGCGGCGGAGCGCAGCATGAGGATCGCCGCGTAGAGGACGACCGCCACGACAAGCCATCGCATCGTGTTCAGGGGAAGTGAACGGACGATGAACGCGGCCAGGAGGACGGCCGGCATGCCTCCGATCGCCAGCCCCAGCGCCGCGCGGAGCCCGTAGCGGCCTGCCTTCAGGAAGCGGATGCCGGCCACCGGCATGAGGAAGGCGGCGGCGCCCATCATGATCGGGAAGGCGACGGCCGGGTTCAGTCCCATGAGGCTGACCACGATCATGGTCGGGGCGTAAATCCCGATGCCGATCGTCATCAGAGCCCCGAGAACGAACAGGCAGCCGGCGGCGAGCGCGAGTTGTGCGCCCGAGAGTCCCGCTGCGTCCCCACCCACGGCCGTGATCTCGAAGATGGACATGAGAAAGGTCGCGGCGGCGATGAGGAGCGCGATCCCCATCCCGATCTGGATCCGGTGGCGGGGCAGGCGCGCGACGACCCCCGCCCCCAGCCACGCGCCGAGCACCGCGGCCGCGACGAGGACGAAGAGCGTGAGCGATTCCACGGTGATGATCGCGATGAAGATGAAGGCCTGGATGACGACCGGGGGCGTGTGGCCGATCATCATGGTCCCGGGGATCTCCTCGTCCGGCACCACCTTCTTCAGCTTGAAGAGGGATGTGGTGGGGGCGAACGAACCGATGCCGAGAGTGTCGAAGAAGTTCGTCACGAAGCCGACGGCGAGTTCGAACAGACGAGGCCATCCGCGCCAGCCGTCCCCCTCGCGTCCGGCGCGCGTGGCGGCGAGCGCGGCGCGCCCCCAGGAGGCGAGCAGGCCCGCAGTGAGGATCGCGAGGGCGGAGAACAGGTAGAGGCGAGGATCGCCGAGGTCGGGCACCTGGATCGGGTCTCCTTCCTGTAGGCCGAAGTCGGGCTCTCGTCAGCCCCGGTCAGCGCGGCGGGCGGTCCTCGGACAGCGCCCGGTAGTAGGCCTCCACGAGTTCGCGATACTCGTCGGGGACATCGTCCGACCCCGAGAGGAAGAAGCGCTCGATCTGTTCTCCGAGGTTGCGGCGCAGGGCGAACTCGAAGTCCTTCAGCCCCCTCAGCACATCGGCCTGCAGCCGGGCGATTTCCTCCGGATCGTCGAAATCGCCCATGGTCCGGAGTCGGTCGAGGTCGGCGATCGCCTGCTCGAGGTCGGCGACGTCGACGCCTTCCCGGCGCAGGTCATCGCGGAGGCGGGTCGCATCCTCGCGCCGCTGGCGGAATTCCCGCTGGAACTGCCGGATATCTTCCGGCGAAAGCCACGGCCCGCCGCCTCCGCCGCCGCCCCGTCCGGGCGCGAACCCCTGGCCACCGCGGGGGCCGAGTTCGCCGGCTTGGCCTGCGCCGCCCTGCTGGCCCTGCTGGCCCTCGCCTTCCTGGCCCTGCTGGCCTTGCTGGTCGCCCTGCCCCTGTTCGCCGCCCTCGGCTGACTCGCCCTTAGCGCGCTGCTGCAGGCGCTCCCGCAGTGACTCCAGGCCCCGGACCAGGTCGCGGGTCTCGTCGAGTTGCCGCCCGAGGCGGCGCGGGTCCGATTCGCTCAGCGCGTCGCGCGCGGCCGCGACCCGGGTGCGCATGTTCTCCGCGTCGCGCGTGATCTGCTCCTCGAAGTTCCGCACGTAGTCCTCGGACTGCGTGCCGAGGACCCCTCTCGAGAACTGCAGCTTGTCCCGCAGCCGACTCTCGCGGATCTCCGCCGCCGCCTCCCCGAGGCGGCGCGACGCTTCCGGCTGTTCCTGCCGGGCCTCGCGGGCCAGCCGGTCGAGGTCCTGCTCGAGCTGGTCCACCTCCTGGGCGAGGTCGGCCTTCCGCTCGCGGAGCCCGTCGATACGGTCGGGGTCCCGCGTCGTCGGATCCTCATTCACGTCGCTCTGGAGTTCGCGCTGGCGCTCGACGATGCGCTCAGCGCGCCGCGCGGCGTCCTCGACCTCCTGCCCCACGGCGGCGACCTGGCGGTTCTCCAGCAACCGTCGCGCCTCGCGCAGACGGTCGAGCGCGTTCGACGACTCGGCCTGCCCCTGTCCCTGGCGCCCCTGCGCCTGCGCCCGCCGCATCTCGTCCGCGGCCTGCTGAAGCCGGCGTGCCGACTCCTCGAGGTCGGCCCGGTCATCTTCGCGAGCCAGACGCTGGAGTTGCCGGGCCAGCTCCTCCGTCTCCTGAATCATCTGCTGCTGCTGGCCCTGGCCTCCGCCCGCCGCTCCGCGGGGCTGTGCCGCCGCGCGTTCGTTCATCTGCTGCTGGCGCCGGGCGAGTTCCTCCAGCTTCTGGAGCGCCTCGTCCACCTCCTGGTCCTGCTGCTGCCGCTGGCCCCGCTGGACCGTCTCGTACTGGTTCCGGAGCCGGTCGAGTTCCAGCTCGAACAGGTCGGCGAGTTCCTCGGCCGCGGCCATGCCGCCGCCTCCTCCGCCTCCTCCGCCGCCGCCCTGCTGCACCTGGACCTCGCGGAAGGCGGCCTCGGCCCGCTGCAGGTGCTGCAGCGACCGCTGTTCGGGCGGCAGCGCATCCCGGAGCCGACGCTCCCCAAGCCTCGTCTCGGCCTCCAGCATCTCGACGGGCGCGAGGGGGAGTTCGCGGAACACGATCTCGAACGACGGATCCCCCGCCACACCCCGCTGCTGCATCTGCACGATGAGTTCCTCGACCTGCTGGCGCAGGCGGCCCTGAAGGAGTGTGAGCGTGGCGAGGTTCTCCGACATCTCGGCCTCGTCGAACTCGTCCTCGTCGCGCATGAGGCGGAAGGTCGCGGCGACGATCTGCTTCTGCTGCTCGGACAACTCGCCCTGCATGCCCGCGCCTCCGCCGCCTCCTCCTCCTCCGCCGCCCTGCTCGGCCTGGCTGTAGTCCAGGTCGAAGGGGCGGATCTCGACGAAGTAGATGTCCGAACTCTCCTCCCCTCGACGGCCGGAGCCGACTCCGGCGCCGCCGCCGGCCCGGAGATCCGTGGCGCGCGCATAGTAGGAGAGGACATCCCCCGGCTCGAGGTCCAGTTCCTCGAGGAAGAACGTGTGTCCGCCGGAGACCTGCGTCGTCCCGCCGCGCGTCGTCCCGTGCAGGACCCGCGACGCCTCCTCGCCTCCGTTCACGGAATAGAGGAGTTCGACCCGCCCGAGCCCGAAGTCGTCCTCCGCCTCGACCTCGACGTACAGTTCCTCGATCGGCGACAGGCGCGTGTCCCGTCCGGGTTCGGCGATCCGGATCCCCGGCGGCTGGTCATCCAGCGGCTCGACGAGATAGTCGGGGGAACCGACGACGAAGCGCCCGCCCGGACCCATGAATTCGACCCGGTAGAAGGTCTCCTCGCTGACGGTGAAGCTCGTCTCGAACGCCCCATCCACGAGTTCGAGCGCCGGGCCCTCGCCCTCTTCCTGGTCGTCGAAGGCGAGCCGCGCTCCCTCGGTGGCCAGCGTCGGCGTCACCCGGAGCCGGACCTCGGTCCCCCGGAGCACCGCGATGTCCCCGCCGTCCTCGACCGTCCGCGGGCTGAGTCCGGTGTAGGCGGGGAAGCGGTACTCGAGGTCGATCCGGTCCACGTAGGGGAGGTCGGCCACCTCGATCCTGAACACCGGCGAGCGCACACCCTCCGAGGACACGGTGTAGTCGGCCGGCTCATCGAGGTCGAAGAGGAGGATCTCGAACGAGGCGCCCTCCGCAGCCGGCGTCATGAAGTAGCGCTCCCACACCTCGGACTCGCCGCGGCGCACGGCGACCTCGACTTCGTCCGTCTCGAAGCCCTGGGGGAAGGCGCGCACCAACTGGTCGGAGCCGCGCGCGATGAGCGCGTCGCCCGGCTCCACGGTGATCGCGTAGGGGTTGGCGGCGTCCGCGGTCTGCCACGGACTGAGGAGGAGCGAACCCGCCGTCCCCTGGAAGGCGGGTCCGAAGAGGGCGACGACCAGCACGGCGGTGGCGACGCCCGCGAACCAGGCGGTCGAGCGCCGCAGCCCGGCGCGCTCCACGCGGCGGCCGCGCTCGATGCGCCGGGCGCGCTCCACGGCGACCTCCAGCAGACGGGCGTCGAGGCCGGAGCGGCCTTCGGGCGATCCGGCCCGCTCGACGGCCGCGAGGAACGCCGCCTTGAGCGACGGTTCGTGTTCCTCGAGGTAGAGCGCGACCTGCGCGTCCGAGACGCGGCGGAAGAGCGGCCGCACCACGAACCACCCGAGGAGACCGATCGCGGCCGCCCACAGGACGAGGCGAAACACGAGAACCGCCGTGTCCTCGAAACGGAGCCGGTCGATGCCCCAGGTCGCGGCGAAGAAGACGGCGAAGCCGACGCCGAGCGTCAGCGCGACGCCCTGGATGAGCTGGCGCGCGCGCCAGCGCCGCCTCACGTCGGCCACGACATCGAGCAGCTGCCGCTCGGAGTTTTTCGTCCTCGCCCATCCCTGCATCGTCATCCTCCTTGACGACCTCGGCCCCCTCGCGCGGGGACGATGTCCAGGCTCCGCTACGCCCCCGTCAGCGCCGATGCCGGACGCCGCCGCGTCCACAGGTTCGCCAGTACGCTCTCCACGCCGAGCACCAGCGCGGCGAGCAGCAGGAGCAGCCACCAGAGTTCGGCGCGCCTAGGGACCTCTTCCCCGTCGACCGTCGCCCCGCCCTCTCCCGTCGCCCCCGTCGGCGCTGTGCCCGCAACGGCCTCGACCACGCGCTCCGTCGCGACCGGCGCCAGATCAGATTCGGCAATCCGTGGGTTGACCGCCACGGTCACGGCTCGCGCCGCGTCGTCCCTCGCCTCGACCTGGTAGAATCCCGTCTCCGGAAAATCGATCCAGGTCGGGCCTTCCGCGATCTCCAACTGATGCCGATCCCCGGTCGGATCCACGAGCACCCACTCGCCCTCTCCGTCGGCGAAGCCCTCGTCCCCAGCCCCGACAAGCGACCCCAGTTCGAGCACGCCCCCGGCCGCGATCCAGCGCTCCGGCTCCCGGTATCCCGTCGCGTGCAGCGCGAGCCGGTGCACGAAGGGGAGGAAGACGGGCTGGAGCGCGAGGTCGTTCCAGAAGCGGTCGAGGGTCGAAGTCCACACCAGGACCCGCCCCTCGCCCACGACGTGTTCGAGCAGTGCCGGTTCGCCGCTGTCGAAGCGGGCCAGCACCGCCGTCCCCTCGGCCGGCTCGACCCGCCAGAAGCGCACGAAGCGCGCGCTCGCGAAGTCCCCGCTGCGGGGGGTCGAGAACAGTTCGAACACGGGGTGGTCGTAGTCGAGCCACGAGAGCCGGCGGCCCTCGCCGACGTCGACGAGCGGCCCGGGCTCGGCGCCGAGCAGGCCCTGTCCGGCGGCGGACCAGCGGTCCATCCGCGCGCCCGGTCCGAGCACGATCAGCAGGCCGCCGCCCGCGCTCACCCAGTCGCGCAGCCGGCCGGCCCGCCCCGCGTCGGCGAGATCGCCGTCGTTGAGGACCACGAAGTCGATCGACGACAGCCCCGCGGCGTCGATGCCGCTGGCGGGCGCCCGCGAAGCCTCGATGCGCGGCGCCTCCCCGATCCCCAGGGCGCGCTCGAGGAAGAGGCTCGGGTCCTCCGCTCCGCGGCTGGTCCCCAGGATGAGCGTTCGGAGTCCCGTCTCCGACGCCGCCACGAAGCGGAACACGTCGTCGATCTCCAGGCCGTCGCCGGGGATCGTGAGGCGCGCGCGGCTCCGCCCCTCGGGGAGCGCGAGGTCCTCGAACACGACCGTCCCGGTCCCGCGCGGCGGCATGTCCACCGGCCTCGTGGCCACCGTCCGCCCCCCGACCTCGAGCGACACCGGGAGCGCGTCCACCGGCGTCTCGCCCATGTTGGCGAGCCGGGCCACGAGTCGGACGCGCCCTCCGTCCGCCGTCCGCAGCGCCGCTTCCGCCAGCGCCACGTTCGCCGCCGCGTCATCCTCCGCCTCGCCCGCCACGCTCGCCGCTCGCAGCGAGACTCCGTCCGGGAGCCGCACCCGGTCGCCGTCCTCCCATCCCGTGCGCTGGAAGTCGGAGATGAGCGCGACGTCCCGCACCCGCCCCTCGGGCTCGGCGAGGATGCGCCCCGCGAGCTGGAGTCCCGCCTCGAGCCGCGTTCCCAGATGCGTCGGCGACAGCCCCTCGAGCACCGTTCGGGCCGCCTCCAGGTCGAGCGTCAGCGAGAGCCGCTCCCACGCCTGCTCGTCGAAGCTCGCCACCGCGACCCGGTCCCCTTCCCCCAGCCCGTCAAGGACGGCGCGGGCGGAGTCGAGCGCGGCCTCCCAGCGGTCCCCGAAGCCCAGGCTCGCCGACACATCGAGGAGGAGCACCACGTCGCGCGCCGATCCCCCCTCCACTCCCTCCGTGGTGTCGAGGAAGGGCCGCGCGAACGCGAGCGCGAGCAGGACGATCGCGGCGCAGCGCAGCGCGAACAGCAGCGGGTGGCGGATCCTGCGCCGGTTCATCGACTTGAACGGCAGCTTGCGCAGGAACATGAGCGAGGGGAACACCGTCACCCGGCTCCGCTGCCGGTGCGTCAAATGGATGATGATCGGCACGGAAAGCAGCCCAAGTCCGGCGAGGAACCACGGCGTCAGGAGACTCATCGTTCCTTCCCCTTGAGGCGCCGCGCCCGGTGCGAGAGGTAGCGGAAGAGCACCGCGTCGAGCGGCACCGACGTCACCGCGAGTTCGTGGTCGATCCTCCGCTCGATCATCAGCTTCGATAGCTCGCCCACGTGCCCCTCGACCAGCGAGAGGTACTCCGTCCGCATGTCATCCGGCATCACCGGGATCCGCTCGCCCGTCTCCAGGTCCTCGAACGACCTCGCGGCCTCGAACGGGAAGTCGACCTCGGCCGGATCCAGGATCTGGAACACGATCACGTCCTGCCCCTTGCTCCGGAGCGCCCCCACCGAGTCGAGCACGGTCTTCGGCTCCGCGTAGAGATCGGAGAGGAGGACGACGATCCCCTTCCGGGTGAGGCTCTCGGCCACCTGGATGAGCGGCCGCGTCAGGTCGCCCGCCGTCTCCGCGCTGATGCGGTCGAGCGCGGCGAGGATCAGACGCCGGTGTCGGACGGAGGGGGGGATGTACTCGAGCAGCTTGTCGTCGAACACGGCGGCGCCCACCCGATCCCGCTGGCTCGCGGAGAGGTAGACCAGACAGGCCGCCAGGTAGCGCGCGTAGTCGAGCTTCGTGATCCCCTGCGAGCCGTAGTCCATGGACCGGGAGGCGTCGATCGCGAAGAAGACGTTCGCGTTGGTCTCGGCCTCGTATTCCTTGATGTAGTGGCGGTCGGTGCGCCCGTAGACCTTCCAGTCGATCTTGCGGATATCGTCGCCGGGCAGGTACTGCCGGTGCGCCGCGAAGTCGAGCGACCGCCCCAGGAAGGGCGATCCGTGCGCCCCGGCGATGAACCCCTCCACGACGTAGCGCGCCACCAGTTCGAGGTTCCCGATCCGCGTCAGTACCGTCGGATCGAGGAACTGCGTCCCCGGAACCGTCCTCGAGGCGATCCGCGCACGCACGGCTAGTTCACATCCCCGACTTCGGCGGCTTCAAGTCGTCGAGGAGGCGCTCGACGAGGTCGTCCGTGGAGACGCGTTCGGACTCCGCGTGGAAGTTCGTCAGCACGCGGTGACGGAACACCGGGGCGCAGAGGGCGCGCACGTCGTCGAACGAGACGTTCACCTCCCCGCGCAGGAGCGCCCGCGCCTTTCCGCCGAGCACCAGGTACTGGGCGGCGCGCACGCTCCCCCCGTAGGCCACGTACTGCTTCACGTAGTCGGGGGTGTCGTCGCGGCCGGGGCGGGTTCGCCGCGCCAGTTGCACGGCGTAGCGCGCCACCGGCTCCGAGATCGGCACCTTCCGCACGAGGTGCTGGAAGGCCGCGATCTCCTCGGCCGACAGCACCGGCCGGGGCGGCTCCCCCGCGACCGTCGTCGTGCGCTGGATCACCTCCAGCTCCTCCTCCTCGGGCAGGTAGCCGATGTTGATCTGGAACATGAAGCGGTCGAGCTGGGCTTCGGGCAGGGGGTAGGTCCCCTCCAGTTCGATCGGGTTCTGCGTGGCGAGGACGAAGAAGGGGGACGGGAGGTCGTACCTCCGCCCCTGGATCGTCACCTGCTTCTCCTCCATCGCCTCGAGGAGGGCGGACTGCGTCTTGGGCGGCGTGCGGTTGATCTCATCGGCCAGGACGATGTGCGCGAACAGGGGCCCCTTCATGAACACGAGGTGCCGTCGGCCGGTCTCCGGGTCCTCCTGGATGATGTCGGTCCCGGTGATGTCCGACGGCATGAGGTCGGGCGTGAACTGGATCCGGTTGAAGCTCAGGTGCAGCACGTCGGAGAGCGTCTGGATGAGGAGCGTCTTCGCGAGTCCCGGGACGCCCACGATCAGGCTGTTGCCCCCGGCGAAGAGCGCGATCAGGACCTGCTCGACGACGTCGTCCTGCCCGATGATGACCTTCTTCAGCTCCTGGCGGACCGCCTCGGCGCTCTGCTGCAGGCGGTCGGCCATCTCGCCGTCGTCCGGAGCAGTCTCCGGAGCGCTGTCCGGCGTCTGGCCCGGAGCCTCGTTCGGGTCTTCGATCCAGCGGGGATCGGCTTCCATGCCGGCTCCTTCCGTCACCGCCGCGGACGGCGGGGTCGGGGTTTGAACAGCCCGTTAGTGTGTAAGGGCGTATACCACATAGTTGACGCCCAGCTTGTACGCTTCGTTTGAGAGCGCGATGGGGACGAACCCCCGGTCCGACCACTCCATGTAGTCGCCAATGTCGTTGTCGTGATTGACGATGACCATGAGCCGGCCCTCGGGATCGTTGTCCTCCAGGACCCCCCAATAGCTCGCCGTCCCGCCCCAGTACGGGTGCGGCATCTCGATGTTGCTCTGCTCGAGGTGGAAGAACGAGTCGAAGATCGGGTGGCTCACGTCCAGCTGCACGAGTTCGTGCCCCGGGAGGAGGACCTCGAGCATCTGATCCGTCCACTGCAGATCCCGATAGCCGCCCATGTCGTCGATGATGAGGAACCCGCCCTTGCGCAGATAGTTGCTCAGGTTGACGGCCTCGGCCTCGGTCATGCTCCAGTCGCCGGGCTCCGAGAGGTACGCGACCGGGAACTTGAACAGATCCGGGTCGTCCATGGCGAGGACGTTGCCGCCGCCCAGGCGCGGGTTGATGGTCGTGAGCGCGTCCATGATCTCGCCGAAGTTGCTTTCGGCCGTGGGCCAGTCATGCGACCAGCCCGGGTTCCAGCCCCAGCCGCCCGTGCGGTAATAGAGGCGCACGAAGGTGAACTCGCCCGTGTAGGGCGTGTTGTACTCCTGGTAGGCGGCGAGGTCGTTCCCGAAGCCGCCGCCGCCACCGCGCCCGCGCCGGCGCTGCCCCTCGAGGTCGGCGAAGGCGCCCAGCGTGAGCAGGGCGGCCAGCGCCGCGGCCGCGAGTCCCCGCGTCCGCGCGCTCACCGGGTCCCCCCGGGGTCGCCGCGGATCTCGAGCAGGAGGTCGAGCGCCACCTCGAAGTTGGGCGCGATCTCGAGGGCGTCGAGGACGGCGCGGCGCGCCCCGGCCGCGTCGCCGCCGCGGTGGAGGGCGAGCGCCACCCGGTAGTGGGCCTCCGCGAGATCCGCCGGCGCCAGCGCGAGGAGCGCCCGGCGTTCGCGCGCCGCCTCCGTCCAGCGCTCCGCCGCCTCGTAGCCCGCGGCGAGCCGCGTGTGAATGTCGAGGTGGAAGGGGTCGATCCAGATCGCGCGCTCGAGCGCCTCGCGGGCCGCGGCCTCGTCCCCGAGTTCCTCCTCCACATCCGCGAGTTCGAGGTGCGCGTCGAGGTGGTTCTCGTTGAGGGCGGTGTAGGCGCGATACGCCTCCGCGGCGCGCGCGGCGTCCCCCGCCTCCCGATGGATGCGGCCCAGGAGCAGCGTCGGGGCGTCGGGGCCGGCGTATTCCGGGAACATGTCGCGGGCGCGGCTCAGGGCCTCGATCGCCGCCTCGGTGCGGCCGTCGCGATGGGCTTCCGCGGCCGCGATCATCTGCCCGGCGAACGACTCCGGCTCCGGCCCCGGCTCCGGGTCCGGCCCCGGCGTCCGCGCGTGTGGCTCCCCCGGGGCGGCACCGCCGAGCGCCGCGAGCGTCCGGCCGAAGCGCGTCTCGATGTAGTCCTTCAGTTCGCGGTCGAGGCCGGCCAGCGTCGTGCCGAGCGCCCGTTCCACGACTTCGGTCGTCTCGAGGCCGTCCCGGTAGCCGTCGAGCATGGCGAGGATCGCCTCGAAGCCGCGCGATGTCTCCAGCATCTCGCACAGGAGGGAGGCCATGTAGTAGGCGTGCTGCACCTGCCCCGGGTAGGCGGGCCGCACGAACCCGTAGTTGAAGCGCTCCAGCGAGGGCAGCCGTTCCTCCGCGAAGGCGGCCAGGAAGCCGGGGTCGGGATCCGAACCCCAGCCCTCGCGCGCGTGCCGTTCGTCGAGCACCGCCAGCCCCTCCGAGAGCCAGCGCGGCACGCGGTGTTCCGTGTAGCCGAGCGTGAACGCGTGCGAGATCTCGTGCCACAGCGTCGAGCCCCAGTTGAAGTCGCTCCCGGGACGCGCGCTCGGCGAATCCATGGCGAGGACGGAACCGAAGCTCACGCCCAGCGCCCCGATGCCGGCGAGTCCCACCGTCCGCACGGAGAAGTCCGCGTGCCGGTCGTAGACCTCGACCGAGATGGGCGTGGGCGGCGCGAACCCGTAGCGCGCCCGCATGGCGTCGAACGCCTTCTCGGCGAGGGCGGTGGCGTAGATCGAGAGAGCTCCGGCCTCCCGCGGGTGGAACGAGAAGGAGAAGCGCGGGCTCGTCGCCGTCTCGAAGCCGGCGAGTGCCTCGAGCAGGTCGAGCGTGTTGAAGACCCACACGTTGAACGGGTCGCCCTCGAACGTCGCCTCGAGCGTGGCGCGCCCTTCGTCGATCTCCCCGACGCGGAGCTGGTTGAGACCGAGTTCGGCCCGGCCGGCCCAGGAGAGGGGATCGAGGGACACGGCCTGGCGCGCGAACTCGACGGCGTCGCCGTAGCGGTGCGTGCGGTAGGCGACCTGCGCCAGCGCGACGTAGAGGTCGGCGTGCCTCGGGTCCAACCCGAATACGCGGTCGCGCGCCTCGGCGAAGGCGGCCGCGTCCCCCCGCAGGTGGGCGGCCGCCGCGATCTCGGTCCACGCGGCGAGGGACACCGGGTTCGTCTCGAGCGCGCGCCGAGCCTCCTCCTCGGCCGTCTCCACGTCCTCGAGTTCGAGATAGAGACGCGCGAGAAAGACCCTCGCCTCGGTGAAGCCGGGGTTCGTCTCGAGACTCTGTTCCGCGAGTTCGAGGGCCTCCGAGGAACCGTCGAACTTCGCGCGCCGCGCCTTGGCGAGGAGGGCGCGGGGGTGGACGGGGTTCCGGGCCAGCGCCTCGTCGATCAGCGGCCCGGCCTCGAAGCTGTCGTACTTGTCGAGGAAGAGGAGCCCGAGATCGATGCGCGCCTCGGGGTCGCCGGGGTCGACCTCGATCGCCTCCTCGTATGCCCGCACCGCGTCGTGGAAGAGGTCGGGGTCGCGGACCCCGAGATAGGTCACGGCGGCGGCGACGGCGCGCAGGTGCTCCGCGTCGAGCCGGCGGGGGTCGGCCGTGTTGTAGAAGTCGATGAAGCCGTCGAAGAGGGCGAGTGCTTCCTCGCGCGCGCCCTGTTCGAAGAGGAGGCGGCCGAGGTCGAGCCGCGCGAGTTGGGCGTCGCCGGCCCGGCTCTCGATCGCGCGGCGGAAGTTCGCCTCCGCCTCGTCGAGGCGGCCGAGCCCCCGCAGGAGGACGCCCCGGGCGCGCGCGAGTTCCGTCTCGGGGTCGGCGCCGTCGGGGGCACGCCCGGCGGCCCGGTCGAGGGCTTCGAGCGCGGACTCGTATTCGCCCGTGGCGGCGAGCGCCCGCGCCCACCCGCGCGCGGAGGCCGGGAACTCGCGCCCGGAGCGCGCCAGGTCGCGGAAACCCGCGACGGCTTGCCGGTATTCGCCGGTCTGCAGCGCTTCGACGGCGGCGGCGAGCGGATCGTCGTCCGGAGGCCCGCTGCCGCGTTCCTGGGCCCAGGCCGGGAGCGGAACGGCGAGCGCGAGGATGAGCGCCGCCAGCGGGACTCGCAGCCCCGGTCGGCGGGTTCGCGCGCCGCGGCGGCTCAGCCTCACCGAGCACCTCCCCGGTCCCGGAGGGTCCGGTTGATGCCCGCGAGTTCGACGAGCAGCGCCTCGAGCCGGTCGTCGTATTCATCCTCGCTCAACTCGGCGCGTCGCCCGCGCAGAGCGGCGATCGCGTCCTCGACTCGCTGTTTGTCGGCCAGGAGGGCCGCCAGTTCCGGATCATCGGCGGCGGCCTGCGCCACCGCCGCCGGGGCGGCGGCGAGGAAGAACCGGTTCGCGACCGCCCCGTCCGGCCCCTCCGCCGTCGGCACCAGCGCTCCCTCGCCATCGCCGTCGTCGTCGAGCAGGGCGTGCTCGGTCAGCATCTCGTTCTCGCTCTCGTACCGGCGCTGCACCTCCCCCGTCGCGTAGCTGAACGCCTCGAGCAGCGAGACGCGTTCATCCTTGTCGACATCGGCGTCGTCGAGCGCGAAGGCGTCGACGAAGAAGCCGCCGAAGTGGGAGTGATCGCGCTCGCGCGGGGAGCGGGTCGCCGTCACCACGATGCGCCGGTCGCCCGCCATGGCCGGCACGAAGCCGCCGCTCGCGCTCGCCGCGTTCACCACCGCCACCGTCTGGGTGGTGAAGGCGCTGAGCCACACCGAGAGCGTTTCGCCCGAGAGGTCGGGACCGGGCAGGTTTAGGCGCGACTCCTGGCCGCCGCCGCTCCCGTGGCCGAGGAAGAGGATGAGGGCCGGGTCGGCCGGCCCGGCCCGGGTGGCCATCGCGAGCACCTCGCGCTCCACGGCCTCCAGCGTCGCCCGGCCGGACGCGCGCGGCGAGATCGCCGCGTCCTCCGCGAGCCACACGATGGACTCCTCCGCCACGCCGAAGCGCTCGCGGAGGGCCTCGATCAGCCGCTCGGCCTGCTCCCGGAAGAGCTGGCTGTACTCCGGGGCGCCGCCGAGCCCGCTCACGATGAGGACCTGCGCCCGCGGCGGGGCCGCCGCCCCCTGTGCGAGGGCGACCGACGGAGCGCCCGCGAGGGCGAAGACCGCGCCGAGCGCCGCGGCGCCCAGGCCCACCCGGCTCACGCGAGGTCCTTCCAGCGCCGGTAGGCCCACTCGCCGCCCAGCAGCCCGGCGAGGAGGAGGAAGAGGACCGGCATGTCCCACAGCGACCGCTCCTCGTACACCGTGTCGCCGCTCTCCGTGTAGCGGATCTCCTCCGCCAGCAGATCCGCGTCCTCCGCCGTGTAGAAGCGCCCGCCCGTCTCATCCGCGACCCGCCGCAGGAGTTCCGTCCGCCGCCCGGCGCCGAACTGCTCGATCTGCGGCGTCCCCGCCTGGAAGAAACCCTGACCCCCGACGACCTCGTCCTCGGCCAGGGTCGCCCCGCGGGGCGCGGCGCGGACGCTCACCCGGTGCAGTCCCGGCTCCTCGGGTACGAAGCGGCCCTCGTACTCGCCGTCCCGCTCCACCGTCCAGTCGAGGCGCACCTCCGTCGGCACCCCGCTCGGTCCCGTCACCGTGGCGACGACATCCGCCCCGTTCACGCGCAGGTACCGTTCGTCCTCCACCTCGGCCCGGATCCGCAGCGGCTCCGACACGGGCGCCACGTCATCTCCCAGATCGAGGCGGGCGCGGCCCGGCGTGTCGTGCACGAGCCAGCGCAGCAACTGCCGCCACAGCGTCTCGTGCGTCTCATCCTCCAGCGGGATGTCCGCGTGCATCTGCCACAGCCACGAGTCCTGGGCCGTGAACACGATCGACGTCCCGCGCCCGTACCTCTGGTGCGCGAGCAGCACCCGCGGCTCCCCCTCGACCGGAACCCCGTTCAGAAGCGGCACCGCCCCCGGTTTCGTCTCGAACACCCGGTTCACCGAGGTGAGCGGCGGGAGTTCGGGCCAGCGCGCCGCCGACGCTTCGGCCGTCTCCGCGATCCGCATCGCCGCGTGACGCCGCCCCGCCGGGGTGAGTTCGGCCGACACCTCGAGCACATCGGGCTCGCCCGCCCCCGGCAGCACGACGGGGAGCGCGTCCGCCAGCGCCGTCCCCGCGTAGCCGCCCTCGCCCAGGGCGCGCCGCCCTCCCAGCACGAGGAGCCCGCCCCCGCGCTGTCCCACGAAGTCCGCCATCATCTGCAGTTGGTCGTGGGTGAAGAAGCTCGCCTCCACGCTCCCGAGGATGAGCCCGTCGTACTCGTACAACTCCTCGCGCGTGTCCGGGAACCCGCCCGCGAGTTCTCCGGGGCCGTCCACATCGAGGCGCAGGTACTTCTCATCCGCCGTCCGCAGCAGCGTCACGACCTGGATGTTCTCGTCATCGGCCACGGCGCGGCGCACGAACTTGTTCTCGGGGCGCGGGGAGCCCTCGAAGTAGAGGATCTTCCGGCGCGTGTCCCCGACCTCGACCAGGATCTGCCGCTCGTTGTTTCCGGTGAGCGCCTCCCCCTCCACCGGGTCCACCGAGAAGCGGATGGCGCGGGGGCCCGACTCCTCCAGCGTGAACTGGACCTGGACCGGTTCCTCCCCGTCCGGACCGAGGGTGAGGTCGTGCGTGCCCACGATCCGGCCCTCGTCCTCCACATCGAGACGCACCGTGCGCCCGGCGAGTCCCGCGTGGGAGATGATGACGTCGGCCACGATCGTCGTCCCCTCCAGCGCCTCGCGCGGTACCTCCACCCGCCGCACCTCGATGTCCGGGACGATGCGCTCCGAGCCGACTCCGATCGTGTACACCGGGATCCCCGCCGCGCGCGCCTCCAGGAGCGCCTCGGAGAGCGGGGGGGTCACCTCGTCGTCGTTGTCCGCCCCGTCCGATACCACCACGACCCCCGAGAGCGGCAGCCCCGCCATCTCCTGCTGCACCCGCGTGAGCGCCGCGGCGAGGTTCGTGCGCGGGCCGGCGAAGGCCAACTCCCCCGCCCCGTCGATGCGGTCCGCGTCGGAATCGAACCCGTACATCCGCAGCCGGAACCGGTCCTCCAGCGCCTCGCGCAGGCCACCTTCGCCGCCCTGCGTCAGGGGCTCCGGTTCCTCGGCGGGGTCCATGGCCGAGGAACCCTCCACTCCGGGGTCGGACGCCAGGGGATCCGTCGCCGCGGCATCCGTGCCGCCGTCATCCATGCCGCCGAAGAGGTCGAGCACCCGCTGCGCCCGCGTCTCGCCGTCCTCGTCGGCCACGCGCATGCTGCGCGAGTCGTCCAGCAGCACCGCTACGAAGTTCCGCCGCGGGACGACGGTCGAGACGAGGAGCACGGGCCGCAGCAGGAGGAAGGCGAGGACCCCGAGGGCGGCGGCGCGCAGCGCCATGAGCACCCAGCGATCCCGCGCCTCGATCGTGGGTCCGATGCGGCGGTACTGGAGGGCGAACCACACGATGGCGCCGGCGCCGAGAAAGACGAGGATCACGCCCCACCACGGCACGGCCAGCGAGAGATCGCCGCGCTCGAAGACGACGGGACGGTATTTGAAGAGGAACTCGAACACGCGCTGGCCAGCCCTTCGTTTCTCCGAGGCGGTCGTCGGAACCGAGCGGCGGCGGGAGGGCCTGGCCCCGCGCGCGCGTTGGCGGCTCCAACGTACGGGTTTCCTATCCCTCTTAGAAACAAGGCCCACGGGACGATCGTTGCTCGACGGCCCAGGTCGTTACGTTTGTGGCCGCCCGCATGTTGTATTACGCCTGTACTACAGCGGACGAAGCGGCACGCGGCGGGAGGAATGTACTCATGGGTTTGCGAACCGTACGACTCGATGAAGAAGAAGAGGCGATCCTCGAAGACCTTCGGCGGAAGACGGGCTACTCGATCTCCGAGGTGTTGAGACGAGGGCTCCGCTCCTACAACACGACGGTGAACGGCATACGGCTGGGAGGCAGGAAAGGCGAGACGGTCGGGGAGGCATACCGGCGGATCATGCAGCGGTACGAGGACGAACCCACCGAGGAACCCGCCGTTGCGGCGCGCGACGACGAGTCCGCCCCCCCGCCGCGGCGACGGCACAAGGAAGCCGTGGTCGAGGCGATCCGCCGGAGGCACGGCCGTTGAACTATTGAACTCCTAAGGAATCCTTAGCTGTTCGCGCCGAAGGCGACCGGCAGGCGCAGAAACCACATGGGAGAGGCCGACACTATGGGCTTGCGCACCGTGCGACTCGACGACGAGGAAGAGGCGATCCTCGAAGATCTCCGCCAGAAGACGGGGGGATCGATCTCCGAGGTGCTGAGACGGGGACTCCGCTCCTACAACGGTTGCATAAACGGTTTTCTGCTCGGGGGCGACCCCAACGAATCATCCGGAGATGTCTACCGGCGCCTCGGGCTCGTGTACGACGACGAACGCGCCGTCCCGCCCCCGTCACGGGCCGGCGAAACCGTGGTTGAGGTGGTCCGCGAGCGAAACACCCAGTGATCCTGGTCGATACGGGGCCCTTGGTCGCCGCGTTCGATCCCCGGGACGCGGACCACGATGCGTGTGTCCTCACGCTGGACACACTTGGCGCGAAGGCTTTGACGACGACCCCGGTGCTCACCGAAGCGTTTCGACTCCTGCGGCAGCCGGGGCGAAGGACCCGTTTCATGGACTTCGTCCTTGACGGTGGCCTGCGTGTGGCCACGTTGGACCATCCGCATCTGCGCCGCTGCTTCGAACTCATGGTCCAGTACGGCGACACACCGATGGACTTCGCCGACGCCTCGGTCGTTGCCGTGGCGGAGCGTTCCGGGATTGACCGGGTGTTCACGCTGGACCGCCGCCACTTTGCCGTCTACCGCATGAAGCGCGGCTACCGACATGTGCCGTTCACGCTCGTGGGGCCGCGTGCCGAACCCCCCATGGTGCGGGAGACGGGCGACCCGGACGGCGCGTGCGCTGCCGAGGCGGTGCCGGTGTCCTCCGATGACGGGGACGCGCTGGACGCCGTGCACGGGCGTCTTCTCGCCGAGACCGCGCTTCGGGAGGCCCGCGAGGCCCTCGACCGGCTCGGCCGGGCGCTCGGAGGCTGAAGGCAGGAGGAGAAGAGAGAACCGAGATGAGCAGAGCCAACGACTACTCTGAGAGCAAGGCCGTGGGGACTGCGGCTTCCGCAGCGGCCCCCGCGGGTGAGGTCATCGTTTACGAGGCGTCCGATGGCGATGCGCGAGTCGATGTCCGCGTCGATCGGGACACGGTCTGGCTGACCCAGCGGCAGATGGCGGAGGTGTTCGACACCTCAACGGACAACGTCGGACTCCACGTGAAGAACATCTTCCAGGACGGTGAATTGGAGGAAAAGGCAACTGCCGAGGATTTCTCGGTAGTTCAAATCGAAGGAAACCGTCGAGTACGGCGTAATCTCAAACATTACAACCTTGATGCCATCATCTCCGTCGGTTATCGCGTCAACTCCAAGCGAGGTGTCCGCTTTCGGCATGGGCTGAACCCCCAATCGGTCACGGCGCTAACCCTGCTCATCGCCGAGAGCGCTCCGGCGGCCAAGGATCTGATGGTGCGCCTGGTCATGAACATGTTGATCGGACCGTCCCCATCAGACGATCACGGGGCTGCGATGGACGAACGACTGCGCGATCGCGTTGATCCCACGCTGGACGGAGGCGAAGTTGGAAACGACCCCGTTCCGTAGGACTGAGCGGCACTCAGACTGAGTTGATGACACCTGACGATTTCCTCAGGCGACTCGCCGCAGTCAGGACCCACAAGCGCCGGGACGAGCGGGCGCCCCACAAACCCTTGCTCCTCCTCCTCGCTTTGGGGCGTGTCGCGCGGCGCCAAGAACGCCTCGTTCCGTATGAGGAAGTGGAGCCGCTCTTGCGCGAACTGATGCAGAGTTTCGGATCGCCCAAGAGCGCCGTTCGTCCCCAGTACCCGTTCAGGTGGCTACGTACCGATCAACTCTGGGACGTCCCTCGCTTCCGGGAGCTTTCCAGGAACGCGAGCGGAGACTTTTATGTGTGGCAATTGAGGGAGCTGGGTATAGAAGGCGGCCTTCCGGAGGACGCATATGACGTGCTGCGCGCCGACACTGGGCTCTTATGGCAGGCCGTCGGGGAGATCCTGCGGGAACATTTTCCCGAGTCCCTTCACCGGGAGATTCGCGACGCGGCCGGCATCCCCGAAGACGGGATCGCATGGGAGGCGGATGTAGAAGAAGCGCTCCCGACGCCAGCCGTGCGGGAGCGGGAGAGTGGCCCACCGACATTCTATTCATTCTTGACACGCCGTCGCCGTCGCGACCCTCTGTTCCGCAAGAGAGTGCTCGACGCATACGAAGAGCGCTGCTCGGTCTGCGATCTCGACATCCGGCTCGGAGAGCGACTGCTCGGCGTGGAAGCTGCGCACATCCAGTGGCATTCGCATGGGGGTCCCGACCAGGTGGCGAACGGTCTGGCTCTCTGCCTTCTGCATCACAAGGCCCTCGACCGCGGGGCGCTGGGTCTCGAGGAACGCAAGGGTACGGGCTTCAACGTGCTCATCTCGCGTGACGTGCGGGGCGAGAGGACCGGATCCCTCGTCGACTTCTCCGGTCGGCGGATTCGGCCTCCCCGAACTCGGGCCATGGCGCTTGGAGAGAAGTTCGTTGGTTGGCATCGAAGAGAGGTCTTCCGCGGCCAGCCAAGCACCCCAACGTAAGCTCGCGGCGCCCGCCGGGTTGTCGGGCAGCCGCAGCTCTCGCCGAAACCGGCCGACGACTACGCGAAGCCCTCTTTCTCCAGGAACGCGACCATGGTCGCGGCGCACTCCGCCGGCTCCTCGAGCGGCAGGAAGTGCGTCGTGTTCGGGATGAAGTCGTACTCGAACCCCACGATTCCCTCCAGCTCGGTGCTGGGCATGAAGGAGAAGGCGAACGTGGGGTCGCCAGCGATCACCTTCACGGGGCAGGCGAGACGCGACAGCTCCGGTTCCAGACTGTAGGCGAAAGCGTACTCGAGCGCCTGGGCCTCCCATCGGCGCGGGCAGCGAAGTTCGTATCCTCCCGCGCCCGGTCCGCTCCCTCCGTTCCCCGCGGGACGAAGCAGTGCCCGGCTCGCCAGCTCCGGGACTCCCGGCGCCACCAGCTCGAACATCCACTGCCGGCGGAAGTGCTCCGCGAACTCCTCGCGCGTCGTGAAGTGATCCCGGCGGAACCGGGCCTGGGTACCCAAGTGCCGCCACAGGGCTTCGGCCGCCTGGGGATCCCCGTTCGGCGGGTACAGGGGTGGATCAAACAGGACGAGCGCCTCGTAGCCCTGCCCCGCGGACTCCTGATGGAGCGCCGCCAGCGCCGACACCAGATGGAACACGCCGACGGCGGGCTTCGCACCGAACCGGCGCTCGATCCCGCGCCGGACGCGTTCCTGGTCCGCGGCGAAGGTGGCGATGTTCTGATGTCGCAGCTCCGACCGGGGGTTCCAGCCATGGCTGCGCAGGTCGTAGAGGATGAGATCGAAGCGAGAGGCGAGCAGCCTCCAGAACGGATAGTAGAGTTCCGCCGCCAGTCCATTGGCATGGCTGAGGACGAGACGGGGACCGTCCGAGTTGCCGTGCCGCCTCACGATGATCCGGGCGCCGCAGGTCGCCTCGACTTCGGCCGTGGCCAGCGGCTCCGGTACGTTCCACATATATGACGTCATTGGATGCCTCCTTTGCCTCCGTGGAGACGTCCTATCTGACAGTCAAATACCCCGCGGCGCCGTGGGGAGGTCCGGGGTCCCCGCCGTCCCCGACGACGGATGCCGGGTGGACCCTCCAGCGCTACGCCTCGCCCCCGACCAGGACGACTCCTTCGCGCGCGGTCAACTCCGAGTAGAGGTCGCTGAGCCGCTTCGTCAGCGGTCCCGGCGATCCGTCTCCGATGACCCGCCCGTCGATCTCGGTCACGCTTGCCAGCTCTCCCATCGTACCGGTGCAGAACGCCTCGTCCGCGCGGTAGGCCTCCGTCAGGGAGAGATCGTCCACCCGGCTCGGGATATCGTGCTCCGCGCAGAGATCCAGCACCGTGGCGCGGGTGATCCCCTCGGGACAGGCGACCGTCCGGCTCGTCATCACGACGCCGTCTCGCACGAAGAAGACGTTCGTGGCGTTCGTCTCGGCGATGAATCCGCGCGGGTCGAGCATCAGCGCGTCGTCGGCGCCGGCCGCGTTCGCCTCGATCTTGGCCAGGATCGACTGGAGGAGGTTCGCGTGATGGATCTTCGGATCCAGCGTATCCGGCCCGAAGCGGCGCAGCGAACTCGTGATCAGCCGCAGCCCCGACCGTTCGTAGACCGGCGCCTTGTGCTCGGCGAGCACGATCAGCGTAGGGCCCGACTGGTTGAGGCGCGGATCCATGCCGCTGGTGACCTTCACCCCCCGCGTCAGCGTGAGCCGAATGTGCACGCCGTCGCGCATGCCGTTCGCCACGATCGTGCGGCGGATCTCCCCGATGATCTCCTCGTCCGACGGGATCTCGGCGAAGGCGAGGGCCAGAGCGGAGGACCGGAGCCGGGCGAGGTGTTCCCGCAGCTTGAAGATGGGGCCATCGTACAGGCGCAGCCCCTCCCAGACGGCATCTCCCCCCTGCACCGCCGAGTCAAATGGGCTTACGCCTGCCTCGTCCCGGTGGAGGAGCTTCCCGTTCACGTTGACGATGAGATCGCGGTTCCGCTCGTCGAATTGTTGTAGCATCCTATGCCCTTCGTAAGCGGCCTCAAGTTCCGCTCATTCATCGATGCAGACTTCCGGCGACTGGACCGACCGTTGCCCCGCTGCCGTTGCACCACGGTCGAGACCCAGAAGGAGCGTGAAGAAGGCCCAGTAAGGTGACGGGTTCTCGGGCGGCCGCACACCACGCGATTGCCGTACCTGTACCGTTGCGTTCCTGCATGGGGTCCCCACACCCGCCTAGACTGGACGACATCATCTTGCGCCGCTATGTTGCCTCGGTCCTCGTGGCTCATCTCCCCGCAGCCTAGGTAAGCCCCGGTAAGTTAAGTCAATGACCGCCGCCTTTGTCTCACAGCCGACGCCAGCCAGCCCCCTGCCCCCGCCGCAGGCGTCTGACGCGTCCGTCGCTCCACAATCACCACTATTCGACTAACCAAAAGGGTACGTCCCAGTGACGGCGTCCCAGTGATGGCGAAACCTCCGCACGACGAACCTTGGGATGAACTCCTCGCTTCGCTTGCTGGTGACGACCCGCACCAGCTGGATGGGATGGCTTCACGTCTTCGTGATCTTACACGGGAACTTAGGCAGTTCAGTTTCCCCCGTACCGCCTCGCCTGTCGCAGGCCTCCTAACGCAACCCGAGAATCACGTCGCCACGACACGCCTCGAGGCTCTAGTCCACCTCGCTGGTTTGGCCTGCCGCGGCACTCGCTCCCCAACCGCTGCTGATCTTCGTCGGTGGCTCAACCGTGTCCTCCTCACCGATCCGTTGGCCTCTCGCGAGGATCCGGTCGAGGATGTCTTGGTCTCGAATCTTGTCACTCCTCTGGGCAATGTCCGGTTGTTCGAAGGCACTTGGCTAGACAACAGTCATTACGTTCAGGCCTGCCTCTTGGCGCTGTCACAGCTCCGGGGTCTTTCTTGGGTCCGGTCGACACAGCAACACGTTCTTGCTCTTCTGCGGCTCGGCGAAACCATCGCTCAGCGTGCCGGACTGGTCCGTTACGCGTTCTCCGATACACCACCGGGGCAACCCCTCGAAATCACTTCTCCGATCATCTCCAACATGCGCACGCACGTGACCTTTAGCGCCTCCGATCTCGCCGCGCTCGATGTCCAGCCGTCTGATCTTGACCCCTTCGTGTTCCAATCGACACACACAGCCACGTTGGCCTCCGAGACCCTTGGGCATAGTACGCTTGAGCGACACCCGTTGGTCCGGCATGAGGGCAATACAATCGTCGTGCTCCCCACAGCCATCGGCGCCACCGTTCGGCGCTTCGTCGTGGACCAGGCCGCTGCCGCCAATGATCTCAATTCACTTGCCGCGTCCATTGCCGACGCCCAAGCGACTGACGTACGCATGGGCTCACGGGCGTGGGGGATTGAACCCACGAGTTCGATGTCCATTGTTGACTCCATCCAGACCAGAGATTTTTTTGGCGTCTTCGATCAAGTGGGCGATGTGCATGTCGTTTATGTCCCCGACAACCTTGACGCCATTTCGACCGCTGGCCTTCCCGGCATCCAAGATCTCGATCCCGCAGTTACCGACCGTCTTGTACGCGCCGCCACCCAACGTGCAAGACACCCCACTTATCGGCGCGGCCTGACGCTGCTGGTCCTGGGAGGCATCGGGCGCGGCTATGCTGCCCAACCTCCCGCCCTTCCTATCGACTGGCATCTTCTCCCACTCCCCGTCGGCGATTTTGTCCAGCTCGGCTGGGACCATGAGATGGATGCCGCACGTGCCTGGAAGATGTTGGCCCAACAAGATACCCTAGCTCGTGTGGGAATGTCGCTCCAAAACCTCAGCGGCTTTGCGAACCACTACGCCTTCCTCCGTGAGCATGATTACCAGCTGGTCCCCCCGGATGTATCGCTGTCTACGACTCTGTTTTTGCTGCCGTCCAATTCCGTCGCGACACTGCGCAAAGAGCTTCGCCAAGCTCTAGATCATCATGCCGCACTTTCCTCCGACGGACAGTCGTGGCTCGAGGTCCAACGCCGCACTGTTCGTCCCTCCTCTTCGCAATTCTGCCATGACGCGATTTACGTCAGTGTGAGGCACGCACTCGAGGGCCAGTTCATGGCTTGCGTGGAGGGCGCCACCGGATCGTGGTGGGTCGAAAGCGATCCACTTCCCCCAAGGAGCTCGAACGCCCAGATCGTCATGATGGTCTGCGAGATGGCGGTCAACTGGCTCGCCCCGATCGTGAAGCTGCTCGACGACCGGTCGCACGCTTCTACGCAGAGCCCTGTAACTTATCGCATAGTTTTTCCCGATCTACATAACCTGACGTGGACTCAAGCGAACGATGAGGCCCCGCACCTTCCACCGCAGGTTGAGATGCGAGACGGGCAAGTCCAGCTCACCTGCTCTCCCGCCTACTTGCGAGCTTTCGGCTACAAACAAAACGAAGGTGACGAGCAGATGATCCGCGCGCTGCTGAGAGGCGCATATCTCGCGCAAGGATCTTCTGCTTCGACCGAAGCAGATCTGGATTCCATCGTGTATGACATCCTGGGATCTCAAGACGCACGATATATTCATGTCACTCCCGCCAAATCGCTTGCCGATGCAATCTATTCCGAAGTTCCCCTACCTCGGCTATGCCTCGAGGCTCCAGAGGACCGTGCATGGAGCCGGTTGAATCTCGCTCGGACGGCGGGATGGACGGGACAGCCCGGCGTAATACCGATTTCGAAGGCCTCCGCCGTGTTCAACGGTGCTGTAGCAGCCCTTTGGGGACGAATCAAGGGAATGCTGCGGCACTTCGACCGGCGCAGTGTGATCGAGAGGGCTCTGCTCAACCTAGCGTCGATCCAAAAGGATCGCAGCACGTGGCGGACGTCCGCCGCCGCCATGTACGCAATGCGAGAGGATCGTGCGGAACTATTCCATGAGGTGAACACGCGTGAGCGAGAGCGTGCCCTCGCGGCACTGGCGAGCCGCGTTATCGCCGAAATGAGCTTGTGTACGTCGCCGGTGGATCGCGGCTACAAACTTAGTTCATTGGATCTGGAGGCCTTGATTGCCGACGTTGGGACGCTGCTCACCTGCGCTGGTCAGAGCGACGCGTTGCACCACGGGCTCGCGGGCCGTGGACCAACCGTGTACAAGAATGGCTCGCTCGGATTCGACCCCTCCATCGGCGTGATGCTCGGCCCGTACTTGACCGCGTATGGCGAGCGATCATTCCTCGATGCAGTCAATGAACGCGGGACTGGCCTAGGGCGGATGGATGACGATCGTGAAGACGTAAAGGGATTCGACGACGCATTTGAAGCGGAGTTCGGCTTGAGCATGACAGAATACGTGCGCTTCGCGGAGAGTTTCACTGACCGACTCATCGGGGAGGGGCGGGCTTACGGCTGGTTCGAGAAGGATGAGGTGTTGAAGCGGCTGCGAGATGCAGGTAGCCTGCAACCCGAGCGTACATTCTCCGGGCTCGCGCTTGTGTCAAGATCCGCCTGGGATGAGGCGGAGCCGAAGGGTGCTGAGCGGCGCGACTGGTATCCGTGGCGCTATGGACGTCGTCTGTCCGTCCTGCGTCGGCCGCTGGTTGCGCTGACGGCCGACCCGGGGACGGATGTATTGATTATGCCGACGTTGCTTGATTCGGCGCTGGGCTATTTGTTCGAAGCATCATCGGGGAGATTGCCAGAACGGCTTTTCGATTCCGTTGAAATGCGACGGTTCATCGGTGAGGCGGCGAACAAAAATGGGCATGCGTTCAATTCGAGCGTGGCAAGACGCTTGACCAAGTTGGAGTGGAGTACACGAACAGAACTGAGCTTGTCAGAGATGGGCGGAAGCGCTCGCCTTGGAGACATCGATGTGCTCGCGTGGCGCTCCGAGGGACCTGTTTATCTAATCGAGTGCAAACGGCTAATGTGGGATCGAACGATCGGTGAAATAGGAGAGCGTTTACGGCAGTACATGACCCTCGCGACGAACGGAACTCGGACTGATGTCCAGAAACACCTCGACCGATTTGAATTCGGGAAGGCCCATGTGGATGAAGTTGGCCTCGTTACGGGTAGGGCGGTCTCGAAGGGGCAACTACGTAGCGCGCTGATCACCGATGACCTGACACCGATGCAGTTCGTTGCACGCGCCAAGGAGATGCTCGACGTGGTGGTTGATTATTCGCAGCTTGGTGAGGTGTTTCGATAGAGAGAACTGGGAGTCGCCGCGCGCGGCGCTGGACGACTGGATCGTGTATTACGAGCCCCGCGGTCGACCGCGCACTTGTCGAGTTCAGGAGGACGCCAGTCGTACTTCGCCACCGCCCGCCTCGTGGACCTCCAGCCCGATTCCGCGCGGGCCGATCCCTATTACGGGTATGTCGAGGACTACTTGGAGTCGACACGCGTCCCCTTCCGCGAGGGGAACTTCTACCACGAGCGCAACCTTCGCAAGGCGGACGGCACGACGAACAAGGGACGGTTAGGGCCGGCGGCGCGGACGATCCGCGACGCCGAATATCAGCTGATTCTCCAAGCGGACTTCAGCGACTTGGCAAAGGCCGAGTGTCGGATGATGGAGCGAGATCCGGACGAGGCCGCCGGCTCGCTCATCGAGTTCTCCGGCCGCCGGATTCGGTCTCCCCGCACTGCGTCGCGGGCACCCGCCTCCCTATTCGTTGCCTGGCACTCCAGAGAGGCCTTCCGCAGCCCGCCACGCTGAGCTGCGGTCAACGTCTTCCCGTCTACCGACCCTCAGGCGGGCTCCCGACGCGGGGTTGATGAGGCCGCTGCCGCCGTCTCATCTTCTGGCGCCGGACGGACGGGAGGTTCGCGTCCTGCCCGGAATCATCGAGGCCGAACGAGGAGCTTGACCGAAGGCCGGGAGGCGAAATGGGAAACGTCGGGGCGCGAGACCAAAGCCGGTACGAGATCGTGTTCGCTTGCGGAGACGAGGACCTGCCGCCGCGCGAGTGGCCGGGCTCCGGGCTGGTCCCCGAACGGATTCGGGTTTACCGCGACGCCGTAACCCTTGGCCATGTGGCGGCGGAGTCGGGAGACGGGTGCTTCGAGGCCGGCGGCATCGGACGATTCCAGGTCCGGTACGCGTGGATCGACGATGACGAGATCATATCCTATGCGCCTGGAGATTTTTGGCGCGGCTTCCGGGAGTGCTCCGGCCTTCCGGACACGCTGGCGCTCTACCGGCGGGACGGGGAGGGGCTCTACGTGTTCCTGCACGAGGAAGCCATCGGCTGGCCCCCGCCCTTTCGTCGGCGGCACGGGATCGAGTGGGAGGATCTCAGCCTCGCGACGCGTCTCGAATACATGGACGGGGAGATCGACACCCTTCCGCTCGGCACCCCGCTGCGGCGTTCGGGGATGACCGAGTTGACCCGGTAGGCGCCATGGCGAAGGCCGTCTTCACGACCAAGGTGAGTCCCGCCTACGACGACCTGCCGGAGCAGCGGTATCACTTCCCGAAGAGATACCTCCGGGCAGCCGAAGCCGCGCTGGGCGACTGGATCGTGTACTACGAGCCGCGCCGCTCCACCGCCGAGCTGTCGAGTTCCGGCGGACGGCAATCCTACTTCGCCACGGCCCGCCTCGTGCGCATCGAGGACGATCCCCGTCGCACGGATCACCATTACGGATATCTGGAGGACTACCTCGAGTTCGACACACCCGTCCCCTTCCGCGAGGGGAGCTTCTACTACGAGCGCAACCTGCGTAAGGCGGACGGCACGACGAACAAGGGACGGTTCGGGCAGGCGGCGCGGACGATCCGCGACGCCGAATACCACCTGATTCTCCATGCGGGATTCCACGACCTGGCCGACGCGCAGTGGCGGATGAGGGAGAGCGATCCGGTGGAGACGGAGCGCCGCATCGTGGAGCGGATCTCACGCCGGCCCTTCCGAGACCGCGTATTCTCGACCGCCGTCCGCACGGCCTACGACAACACCTGCGCGGTCACGGGACTCCGCATCATCAATGGCGGCGGAAGACCGGAGGTTCAGGCCGCCCACATCAAACCCATCGCTGAGAGCGGACCGGACAGCATGCGTAACGGCCTGGCGCTGTCCGGAACCGCGCACTGGATGTTCGACCGCGGTCTCATCTCGATCGCCGACGACTACACCCTGCTGCTGAAGGACCGAGCGATCCCGGACAACTTCACCCGACTGATCAACGATGACCGGCGGTTGAAGCTACCTCGCATCCCTTCGAACCACCCGCACCCGAGCTTCCTGAAGTACCATCGCGAACAGGTCTTCCAGGCTCACACATAAGACGCTCGAGGGGTAAGACAGAAGGACGCGCGAACGCCAATGAACGATCCCCATGTCGTAGCACTGCTCTACGGTTTCCGCCCGGAGTCTTCCGTCGACTACAGCAACGCCGAACCGCTCAGCCATGAGGAAGAAGCGTTCGATCTCTCCGTTGCAGACGGTGTCGCCCGATTCGACCTGAAGGAACACTACGCCACGGAGGAAGAAGCACGTCAAGCCGTCGAGCCGTTTATTAAGAAGTGGAGGCTGCACGCTCGGCTTCAGCTGGCACCACATTCCTTCGACTTGGAGTTCAAGCGAGCCATCATAGAGGATCGGAATCCGACTCCGGGTGCGGTGTCCCTTCGAGGGGGATTTAGCGCAAAAATCAGAGTGGGAGCTGAGCTAACGATCGGAGCCCGCGAATACCCCACGCCGCCGCAGTCGGCGATGATCGTCACACCTGATGTGCAGAGCATGTACGAACGCCTCGTGCGGCACTTGGAAGGCAGAGAACCACTCGCCTCGATGGCATACTTCTGTCTGACGGGCCTGGAGGGATCAACCGGAGCATCGAAGAACAAGCGCAACGTGGCGGCGCGAGCATATCGAATCGAGCAACCCATTCTGGACAAGATCGGCTCCTTGACTGACCGCAAGGGGGGGTCGCAAGCAAGAAAGTGGAAGGGCTCTGGGGCAGAACTGGACGCAAACGAAGTCCGGTTTCTGAAGAGAGCGGTCGCCGCCATCATTCTCCGAATGGCCGAGGTGGCCGCGGATCCGCATCGAGACTACCCTACGCTCAGAATGTCTGACCTTTGAGGAGCGGCTCAGCTTCTTGTGCGTGGGCAGGAGTTCAGCTGCGCACGTGCCCTCCGCGGCCACAACTGGGTCAGATGGTTAGGCCCGGAGTGGGAATGGCTTGACCCGACCCGGGCTCCCGGGACGCTCGCGAGGTCCGGGGCGATAGATCTTGGCGATCGCCGGCGGTTCCGCGGTCTCGAGGAATCTCTGGATCCTGCCTTGGGTGTTCACGAAATTCTGGGCGAGTTCACTCACCGGCGCCTTCCTACCGATCACCACGAGAACCAACGCACGGGATTCGCGGATGGCGACCATCTCGAGTCTGGTTCGCAGAATCGCCTTGTCGCCGGTGACAACGACCCAGCCGCGCGAGGCCACTTCACGGACCCAATCCTCATCGGGTGTATCCGGCGAGAAATGGTCGTCGTGGACTTCAACTTCGAGGCCCGCCTCCCTCAGGACGTTCGCGAAGTCGTAACGGCCGAGGTCGCGGTCGACGAAGTACGTAGGAATCGGTCTACGCCGCCGCCTCGTAGAGGACGGCGTCGTGGATCTGGCTCTCGTCCAGACCGTAGTCGTGTGCTACGGCGGCGATGTCTTCGCCGGCGTCGATTCGGTCTACGAGGGCCCGAGTGGACACGCCGGATCCGGCCAACACGGGTCGGCCGAACGAGATCCTCGGGTTGATCGAGATGGCCCGCGCGTTCGCCGATTGCCGCGGAAGTACCGGGTAGAGCCGGAACGGGAGGCGTTGGTCGTCACGTTCCACGCGGTTGAGGCAATCCTTCAGCAACTTTCGAAGCGCGAGCTGTCCCGACCGCGACAGGTTGATGAGGTGGTCGAGTTCCTGCAGGAACAGGTCACCCCCGCTGGTGAGGAGTTCGTCGTGCAGCAGCAGGCGCGAGATCCCCAGCTGTTCCTCCGCATACGAGAGCGCCGATCGCACGTTCCCCATTCTCGCGCCATGGACGCTCCGCAGGGCGCGGAGCACATGAGCCTCAATGAGGTTATTGAAGGACAACAGCCCTCCGGGCCGAGGAGGTTCGATCAGCGGTCGCCGGCCACGAGTCCAGTACGCCAGGGTGGCCCTTGGTATGCGGATGAACCGGGCCGCCTCTGAGACCCCGTATGCCGGGGCGTCTCGAATGTCACCGGGCATGAAGTGCGTGCCACCTCCTTCGTTCGCGAACGCGGATGTGCAGGGGAAGACGACGCCGAAACGATAGCCGCGACGGTCCGGGGCCGCCATGTACCGACCGAACCCGGGGCCGGCGTTTCCGGCGGTTGATGCGGTGTCGGCGGGGAGGCACGTTGGAGGTTCGCTCGCGGGTTGGAGGCGCCCCGGGACGCTTTCGCGGGACCGCCCACCACATGGGGACGTAAGGGGAGGGGGTGAAACATGTCAGAGTGGAATTCGAGAGGTTGGAACGGCGACTCGGCGGCCGCATTGACACCGCTGGCCCCGCGCTGATCGGGTCCCCCGGGCGGGCTGACGCCGGCTGGCGAGACGGGGACTGACCCTCGCAACGCGCGATCATGACGGATCCCGGCGGGTTGCCCTCATCCCACCCTCGGGCTGACCTTCTCAGGCTGCGAAATCCACGCGCGGCGTCGCCGACAGCCAGACCGACACCCGTACGAAAGCTCACAAGGTGCGACCATGATCGATCTCGACAGGTTCCACGCGAACCCACACACCCGCTACGGCGTCATCTCGCGGGTTTCCACCCTCCTCCTCGCGGCGCTGGCGACTCTCGGCACCCTCAGCAGCCCCGGGGCGCTGGCCGCCCAGGAGGATGAAGACGAAGACGACGACCCGCCCGAGCTGAACTCCGGGTTCATCTCCGGCATCCGGTGGCGGAGCATCGGCCCCGCCGTGGCCTCCGGGCGGATCGCGGACATCGCGGTCGATCCCACGGACCGGAGCGTGTGGTACGTCGCGGCCTCCTCCGGGAACCTGTGGAAGACGACCAACGCCGGGACCACATGGAGTCCGATCTTCGATGACTACGGGTCGTACTCCATCGGGGCCATCGCACTCGATCCCAACGACCATCTCACCCTCTGGGTCGGGACGGGGGAGAACAACGGGCAGCGCTCGGTCGGGTACGGGGACGGCGTCTACAAGTCGATCGACGGCGGTCGCTCGTTCACGAACATGGGACTCGAGACCTCCGAACACATCGGGATGATCGCGGTCCATCCGCATGACTCCGACATCGTGTTCGTCGCGGCGCAGGGGCCGCTGTGGAACGAGGGCGGCGAGCGCGGGCTGTACCGGACGATGGACGGCGGGGAGAACTGGGACCTGGTGCTCGAGATCGACGAGCACACGGGGGTGAACGAGGTCTTCCTCGACCCGCGGAACCCCGACGTGATGTACGCGACCTCGTGGCAGCGGCGGCGTCACCAGTGGACGATGATCGACGGCGGGCCCGGCTCCGGGATCCACAAGTCGACGGACGGCGGGGACACGTGGCGCGAGATCAACCGCGGCCTCCCCTCGGGGGACAAGGGCCGGATCGGGTTCGCGATCTCTCCGCAGCAGCCGGACGTCCTGTACGCGATCGTGGAGGCGAGCGGCGACGCCGGGGGCACCTTCCGCTCGGAGAACATGGGGGAAAACTGGTCGCGGACCTCGCGCTACCAGTCGGGCGCGCCGATGTACTATCACGAACTGTACGCCGACCCGCACCGCTTCGACCGCATCTACGCCCTCGACACCTTCGTGCAGATGTCGGATGACGGCGGGGAGACGTGGGGGCGGCTCCCCACGCAGGGCGTACACGTCGACCATCACGCGCTCACGTTCGATCCGGACGACCCGGAGCACATCATCCTCGGCAACGACGGGGGGCTGTACGAGACGAAGGACTTCGGAGAGAACTGGCACTTCTTCGGCAACCTGCCGCTCACGCAGTTCTACAAGGTCGCGACCTCGAACGACGAACCGTTCTACTACGTCTACGGGGGGACGCAGGACAACAACACGCTCGGCGGCCCTTCGCAGACGCTCGACAACCAGGGGATCCGCAACTCGGACTGGTACGTGACGCTGGGGGGCGACGGCTTCGACCCCGTCATAGACCCCGAGAACCCGGACATCATCTACTCACAGCTTCAGCACGGCGTCCTGTCGCGCTTCGACCGCGCCTCGAAGGAACGGCTCGACATCAAGCCGCAGGAGGACGCGGACGGTCCCCCGCTGCGCTGGTACTGGGACGCGGGCATCCACATGTCCCCGCACGACAACCACCGGCTCTACTTCGGGGCGCAGATCCTCTTTCAGACGGACGACCAGGCCTCGACGTGGCGGCCGATCTCGGGCGATCTCACGCGGAACATCGACCGCAACCAGCTGGAGGTCATGGGCCGGATCTGGAGCGTTGACGCGGTGGGCAAGAACCGCTCGACGTCCGAGTTCGGGCACATCGTGGCGGTCTCCGAGTCCCCGCTCGCGGAGGGGCTCATCTATGTGGGGACGGATGACGGACTGGTGCAGGTTACGGAGGACGGGGGCGAGAACTGGCGCGCGGTGGAGAGCTTCCCGGGGGTGCCGGACACGAGCTTCGTCCACGACGTGGAGGCGTCGCTGCACGATCCCAACACGGTGTTCGCCGTCATCAACAACTTCAAGCGGGGCGACTTCCGGCCGTACGTGCTGAAGTCGATGGACCGCGGCATGACGTGGACGTCGATCGCTTCGGATCTGCCGGAGAACGGGCCCGCGTTCACGATCGTGCAGGACCACGTGGAGCCGAACCTCCTCTTCGTGGGGACGGAGTTCTCGGCCTTCACCTCGGTGAACGGGGGCGGGTCGTGGCTCGAGCTGGGGAGCGGGCTGCCGACGATCCCGGTGCGTGAACTGGAGATCCAGAAGCGGGAGGGGGACCTCGTCGCGGCCACCTTCGGGCGCTCCTTCTATGTGGTCGACGACTACACGCCGCTGCGGGAACTCGCGGCGCGCTCAGACGAGATCCTCGCCTCGGAGGGGCACATCTTCGAGGTGGAGGACGGGGAGATGTTCCTCAGCTGGAGTCCGGGCGGGACGAGCGGGTCGGACTTCTACACGGCGGACAACCCGGACTTCGGGGTCACGTTCACCTACTACGTGGGCGAGACGCTGCGCACGCGGGAGGCGGCGCGGCAGGCGGAGGAGCGGCGGGCGCAGCGGCGGGGGGACGACACGCCGTATCCTACGTGGGAGGAGCTGGAGGCGGAGGACCGGGAGGAGGCGCCGCGGGTGTTCCTCACGGTGCGGGACGCGGACGGAAACGTCGTGAACACGGTGAACGGATCCGCTTCGCGGGGGATGCGCCGCGCGACGTGGAACTATCGGTATCCCGGCTACAACCCCGTGACGGGCGGTGCGGGCGGTGGCGGTGGCGGAGGGGGCGGCGGCTTCGGAGGGGGCGGCGGCAACGGGCCGATGGCGCTGCCGGGGAGCTACACGGTGTCGGTGTCGCAGCGCGTGGATGGCGAGGTGACGGAGCTTGCGGGCCCGGCGCCGTTCGAGATCGCGCCCAGGGGGGCTTCGGCGATCCCGCCGCAGGACCGCGCGGCGGTGCTCGCCTTCCAGCGGGAGACCGGGCAGCTTCTCCGGGCCGTCACCGGGACGCAGCGCGTGGCGACGGCCGCGATGGACCGCATCTCGGCCATGAAGCAGGCCCTGGATCGCTGGCCGGCGGCGGATCCGGCCCTGCGCCAGGACGCCCGGGCGCTGGAACTGCGGCTGCTCGACCTCCAGGAAACGCTGAACGGCTCCCGCACCCGCGGCTCGCGCGCCGAACCGGAGATGCCGGGGATCGTCGGCCGCGTGAACCAGGTCGTGCGCGGCCACTGGAACGGCCTGCACGGCCCCACGCAGACGCACCGCGAGCAGTACCGGATCGCGAACGACGCCTTCACCGCGCTGTATCCGGACATGCGGCAGCTGATCGAGACGGACCTCCCCGCGCTGGAGGGGCGGCTGGAGGACGCCGGGGTGCCGTGGACGACGGGCCGCGCCCTCCCCGCCTGGCCCCCAAACGGGTAGCGGGTAGCCAGGGCGGGGTTCTCCTCCCGTGAAGATTCTGTCATGGATCTGGAAGACGATCGGGCCCCGGCGGGTGGGGCTCGTCGTCATGTGCGTGTACGCGGCGTGGCTCATCCTCCTCTACCGCTACCACTGGGTGGACGGGATCAACCTCCTCATCCACGAGGCGGGACACGTTGTCTTCTCCCTCTTCGGCGAGACGGTGTCGGTGCTCGCCGGGCCGCTGCTCCAGCTTGCCGTGCCGCTCTTCATCACGTTCCGGCTCTGGCGGCGGGGGGAAGGCGTCCCCGCGGCGGTGTGCGCCCTGTGGTCGGCAGAGAGCGTCATGTACACGGCGGAATACATGGCGGACGCGAACCGCCTCGCCCTGCCGCTGATCGGGGGCCACCCGCACGACTGGCGCCTGCTGCTGGACCGCGCCGGGGCACTGGGGTCCGCCGAGGAGATCGGCCTCGCGCTCCATCTCATCGCCAGCGCCGCGGCGGTCGGCGCCGTCTGGTGGACCATCCGCCTCGAAACCGGCGCTGATGGTTGACGCGTATGGTGCGGTTAGCGACACACGGCAAGAGGTATTAAGCGTGATTCGGAAGCAGGCCACTGAGGTCTCCGCATGGGTGCGTCGGAATTCAGAAGCCCTAGCGGGGCTGAGCGCCGATACTCGGCAGCGGCTGGCGGAACTGCCGGACGATTTCCTGGACGCCCTGCGCGAAGCGAGAGAGAGTTTATCGGTAGCCGACGCATGCGAAGCCATCGTGCGCGCGGTCCGGGAGGGGGCGGTTCCCGCAGCGGTTGCGGCGCGAGTCGCTGCCACACCAAAGGCGTTGGCAGAGATGCCTCAGAGTGTCGTCGACACACTCTGGAGGGGCGATTTCGGCCCGAACTCACTGTACAGGCTCGTCCCTCGCGGCGTCAAGATGAACACCGAGTCCGTGGCCAACTTGCTGAAGAAGCGTGACTTGAGTCACATCAAGTCTATCAAGAACGCGCCGGCGCTGAAGGATGACGTCGCGAACGTCGTGTTTGAACGGATCTCCTGGAACCGGCGTCGGGACGGCAAGGACATGACGACCTGGGAGATCGCACGCGTTCGGCTGGACAACTTCGCGGAAGGCGTGGTCGAAGCCTCCAAGGCCGCCACCAAAGGTGCCGCTAAGGGCGCGGTGATCGGCGCCTTACTGGAGCTCCCCGTCACCACGGTCGAGCACTTCCTCCTAGTTAAGGGAGAGCGCAAGACGCCCACCGAAGCGGCTCTCGATGCGGCGAAGGATATCGGCAGGAGTGCGGCGGCCGGCGCATCGGGCGTCGTGGTCTATGCGGGAATCGCCCTGACGGGGGTATCCGTGACACCGGTTGCAACGCCACTGGTCATCATCGGCGGCGTGGTCTACGTGTGGTCGGCGACCGATCGCATTTGGCGCGCCGCACGACCGGTGGCACCTCCCGCCTCCTCCCTCCCTGAGCCGCCGCGTGGTGGGCCGCCGGTTGTGCCGCTGGGCGTACTGCTCTCTGAACTGGAAGACGACCGAAGCGACCGGTGATCCTCAGATACCGCGTCCGTCCAACTCCTTCGGTGCGCTCACCTGCCGTTCCTCCATCCACCGCTTCTCCAGCTGCCGAAAGGTCTCTGTGAGTTCCGAGCGCAGTTCGGCGAAGCGCTTGCGGAGATCGGGGCGGGCCAGCAGCCGCAGAAAGAGGGCGGCGTCCTCGCGGACTTCGCGGGCGAGTTCCACCCACAGCATGGCCACGAAGCCGCACACGGGGGCCAGCACGGCCGCCACCGCGGCCACTGACATACCCCCCGCCAGGTAGCCCAGCACCAGCCACAGGATCCAGGCCGCAAACGTTCCGCCCAGGAGCGTCGCCAGCTTGATCGTCGCCGTGACCTCGAACTGGGGCTTCACGCGCCTGACGACGAAGCCGGGAAGCCGGGCTACGGGAACCCAGAGCAGGGATCCGGCAATCGCGAAGGGAAACCCAATCGCCAGGAGCGTCCCGCGCACGAGGACGTATCTTGCGACCGGGAGGAACCTGTAGCGGGGAGGCACGCCCCCCTCCCCGGCGTGCAGCTCGTCGCTGAGCGCGGCGTACCGCTCCACCTTCTCAATCAGGCGGCGGTGTTCCTCCGGGTGCGCCCCGCGGATCCATTCCAGCCCCCTCGCAAAACGCTGAAGGCGAGGGAACCGCGTGCCCAGCCGTTCCCGGACCCGCCACGGAACCCACCGCGACTCGCGCACGTAGAGTTGCTCCGCCACCTCCACGAGGATCCGGTCGCGGTAGCGGTCGAAGTTCAGCGTCTGGCGGCGGATCCCCTTCTCGATCCGCTCGGTAAGCCTGCGCGCCGCGGCGACGGGATCCTCCCGGTACCCGTCCTTCAGGTCCGCGCACCCGAACGCCTTGCCGAAGCGCACGGCGACCTCGGTTCTGGCCAACTCCTTGGCTGCATAGGTGATCCCCACGGGAACGATGGACAGCCCGAGCCCCCAGTCGGCGCCCTCCTCCGCTTGCAGCGCGATCCGGGCGGTGCCCGTGCGGAACTCCACCAGGTGCGCCTCGGAGTGGCTCCTGCCCTCGGGATAAATCTGGATTGCGCCACCCCCGTGGAGCGCGTCGACCGCAGACCGAAACATCTGGTCGTTGCGGTGCGTCGCCTCGGGATCGTCCTCCCTCCGATAGACCGGTATGCCGCCCAGCGCGCGCAGCACCGGACCCAGAAGGAACCTGTCGAAGAGTGGTGCGCGACCCAGCGGCCGCGTGATCCGCTCGCTGCAGCGGAAGATCAGCAGCGCGTCGACCAGGCTGTTGGGATGGTTGGCCGCCACGATCAACGGACCTTCGGGGAGTGGAGGCCCGTGCCGGTCGACCCGATAGAAGAGCGCGGCCGCGGTTCCGGTTATCCGGGTTATCAGCCTGGGTATCCGATCCAAGTCTTCGCCTCCACGCACGGTCGCGGACCTCGGCAATCCGGGCAGACAAACCCCGCCCCCATCCGCTACGCGCTACCCCTCCCCGAGTCGGTGGACTCGCTGCCGCGCCACCCGCCGCCGGAGGGTGTAACCGCCGCCATCACGACGTGGGAATACGGAACCGTCGCTGAGATCCTTCACATTGGCCCCTACGACGTGGAGCGGCCCACGACAGCGCGGCTAATGGCCTTCGTGGAGGCCGAGGGATACGAGGCGGTGGGAGGGCACGAAGAGGAATACGTGTTCGGCCCGTCGATGGCCGGATGGGGAGACCCCCACGAGTACCGCACGATCCTTCGCTACCGCATCCGTCCAGCGAACCCGGCGCCGCGGATTCGATGAGGCGAGACCCTCGATCGACTGCGACGCGGTCACGAAGGCGAGGAAAGCGATCTCGGCGGTTCGGCCGGACGGATCCGTGGCCGTGACACTCACGGGCGAAATGCCGGCGCTCGCCCCCACCACCGTGAACGTGCTGCCTGTCACTGAAGCGCTTACGCGGATCCCCCCGGCCGCTGTATAGGTCAGTGGATCATTGTCCGGGTCGGAGAAGTGATCGGACAGGTTCCATGTGAGGGTGTCGCCGACGGCCAGAGTCTGACCCCCAATGCCCTGAGTTATACGCGGCGGCCGGTTTGCGGTGACGGTCACGAGTGACGAAGTGCTTGCGGTCAGCCCTCCGCGATCCGTCGCCGTCATGTTGATGGTCGCTTCTCCGGCGGTGACTCCCCTCACCTCCGCATAGAAGCCGTAGAGCGTACTGAACTTTACGGAGACGCTGGCCACGCCGGAGTTCGTGCTCGATGCGGAGAAGTCGAGTTCGTCGCCCACATCGGTTTCCTCGAAGTGGCTCCAAAAGGTCAGGGTGTCGATCTGGTCCGGCGAGGAGGTCACGGCCGGCGCCTCGGCCGTGACCCGAGGCGCGTTGTTTCCGACCGCAAAGGTGAACGACGTGGAGGCCGTGAGGCCCCCTCGATCCTGCGCCGTAACGGTAATCACCGCCTGGCCATCGGAGACGGCGGTCACATAGAACACCGCTGGGTTGACCCTTCTCACGGTGGCCACGGCGGCGTTCGACGTCCCCACCGTGTAGCTCAATTCGTCATCATCGGGATCGGAGAAATACCTGTAGGCCTGAACGGAAAGCTCACCGCCCCGTATCGCTGTACGGTCGGCGATCGTGCCCGTGACCTCCGGGGCCCGGTTGGTCGAGCCCTGCGCCTCAACCGTCACGCCGAACTGCTGCTGGGCCTGCAGGCCGCCGAGATCCGTGGCTGTCACTGTCACGGTGGCCGTCCCTTCGCTCACCCCTTGCACCGTCAGGTCGCTGTCGGAGATGTCCGCCGTCGCCACTCCTTCGTTGGAACTCGTCGCGCCGTAGTTCAGCGCGCCGCCTTCCGGGTCGCGGAAGTGGCCGTCCAGATCCACCGAGACGCTCGCGTTCTCCCGCACGGTCTGCGCCGGGATCGCGCTCGACACCACCGGCCTCTGGTTGGGTGGGGGCGGCGGCCTCACCATCACCCCGAACTCGTGGTCGGCGCTCAGGCCGCCGGGATCCGTCGCCGTCACCGTCACCCTGGCCGTCCCCTCATTCACCCCTCCCACCACCACGTCGCTGCCGGAAATGTCCGCCGTCGCCACGCCTTCGTCGGAACTCGTCGCTCCGTAGTTCAGCGCGCCGCCTTCCGGGTCGCGGAAGTGGCCGTCCAGATCCACCGAGACGCTCGCGTTCTCCCGCACGGTCTGCGCCGGGATCGCGCTCGACACCACCGGCCTCTGGTTGGGTGGGGGCGGCGGCCCCACCGTCACGCCGAAGCTCTGACGTGCCTCGCCGCCGTCCGGATCTCGCGCGGCGACCGTGACGGACGCGGACCCGGCGGTCACCCCTTCGATGGTCACGCCGCTCCCTGACGTGGACACATCGGCCACCGCTGCGTTGGACGACGAAGCGCCGAAATCGAGGGCATCGCCGTCCGGATCGCTGAAGTAGGAAGCGACATCCACGGTCGTCGTCGCGCCCTCCTCCACGGTCTGCGCCGGAATCGCTCCGCTGATGACCGGCCGCCGGTTCGGGACTTTTACGCTGAAGCTCTGCCGCACGTCGCCTCCGTGGTCGTCCCGGGCCGTCACCGTTACCGTCGCGGTGCCCTTCGAGACGCCCCGCACCGTCACCTCGCTGGCGATGGCGGAGACAGCGGCCACTTCCGTATCCGACGACGATGCCTCGAAGGTGAGCGGGTCGCCATCGGGATCGCGGAACACCCCCGCCACATCGACCGTCACAGTTTGGCCCGGGAGCAACGTCCGGGGAGGAAGGTCGCTCACGACCACGGGATTCCGGTTCCGGACCGTGACCTCGAAGCGTTGGCCGGCCTCGGCGCCGTCCGGGTCGCGCGCCGTGACTGACACGGTCGCTGTTCCCCGCGCCACGCCTTCGAGGGTGACCTCGGCGGCGCTGTCGGCGACGGAAACACCGACCACTCCCGGATCCGAGGAGGTCGCCTCGAAGGCGAGCGAGTCTCCGTCCGGATCGCTGAACGCCGAGGACACACCCACCGTGACCGTCTCGCCGGGAAGCAGGGACTGCGCACGGAGTTCGCCGGCCACCGCGGGTGCCCGGTTCGGCACCACCACCTCGAAACTCTGGCCGGCCTCGGCACCGTCGGGATCGCGGGCCGTCACGCTCACCGTCGCGGTGCCCTTCGAGACGCCCCGCACCGTCACCTCGCTGGCGATGGCGGAGACAGCGGCCACTTCCGTATCCGACGACGATGCCTCGAAGGTGAGCGGGTCGCCATCGGGATCGCGGAACACCCCCGCCACATCGACCGTCACAGTTTGGCCCGGGAGCAACGTCCGGGGAGGAAGGTCGCTCACGACCACGGGATTCCGGTTCCGGACCGTGACCTCGAAGCGTTGGCCGGCCTCGGCGCCGTCCGGGTCGCGCGCCGTGACTGACACGGTCGCTGTTCCCCGCGCCACGCCTTCGAGGGTGACCTCGGCGGCGCTGTCGGCGACGGAAACACCGACCACTCCCGGATCCGAGGAGGTCGCCTCGAAGGCGAGCGAGTCTCCGTCCGGATCGCTGAACGCCGAGGACACACCCACCGTGACCGTCTCGCCGGGAAGCAGGGACTGCGCACGGAGTTCGCCGGCCACCGCGGGTGCCCGGTTCGGCACCACCACCTCGAAACTCTGGCCGGCCTCGGCACCGTCGGGATCGCGGGCCGTCACGCTCACCGTCGCGGTGCCCTTCGAGACGCCCCGCACCGTCACCTCGCTGCCGACGGCGGAGGCAGCGGCCACTTCCGTATCCGACGACGATGCCTCGAAGGTGAGCGGGTCGCCATCGGGATCGCGGAACACCTCCGCCACGTCGACCGTCACCGTTTGGCCCGGAAGCAACGTCCGGGGAGGGAGGTCGCTCACGACCACGGGATTCCGGTTCCGGACCGTGACCTCGAAGCTTTGGCCGGCCTCGGCGCCGTCCGGGTCGCGCGCCGTGACTGACACGGTCGCCGTTCCCCGCGCCACGCCTTCGAGCATGACCTCGCCGACGCTGTCGGCGAGAGAGACGCCGACCACCCCCAAATCCGAGGAGGTCGCCTCGAAGGCGAGCGGATCTCCGTCCGGATCACTGAACGCCGCGGCTACGTCCACCGTGACCGTCTCGCCGGGAAGCAGGGACTGCGCACGGAGTTCGCCGGCCACCGCGGGTGCCCGGTTCGGGACGGTCACCTCGAACTCCTGACTCGCTTCGCCGCCGTCCGGGTCGCGGGCCGTCACCGTCACGCTGGCGCCGCCGCGTTCCACCGCTTCCACCGTGACCTCGGTCCCGGAGACGGTCGTCCGCGCCACGGCAGTGTCCGACGAAGCCGCCTCGAACGTAAGGCCGTCGCCGTCGGGGTCGCTGAACGCCGCGGACACGTCCACCGTGACGGTCTCCCCGAGGTACAGCGTCTGCGCCTCGATCGCTCCCACGGGCATCGGACCCCGGTTGGGGACCTCGACGCCGATACTCTGGCGGGCTTCGGCGCCGTCCGGGTCGCGTGCCGTGATCGTCACGACCGCGCTCCCCCGGGACACGCCGATCAGGACGACCTGACTCCCCGAGGCCGAGGCGGCGACGACCGACGCGTCCGAGGAGGCGGCGGAGACAGTGAGCGGGTCGCCGTCGGGATCCCGGAACGCGGTGGATATGTCCACGGCCACCGTATCGTCGAGGAACACGGTCTGCGGAGCGATCTCGCCGACCGCCATCGGAGCCCGGTTCGGCATCCCCGCAGGGCCGGCGACTCTGTCGCTCTCATCGCCGCAGGCACTGCCCCAAGCTGCGGTTAGGACAACGAGATACGCGTAGGCCGCCAAGATCCGGTTTCCCTGCGTCGCCTCTGCCATACACACAACGATAGCACCTGCAAGGCTCGAATACACCCCGAATTGTGGGGGGATGATTCCTCGCGACTCGCCACCCGACATACACCACAGTCCATCAGGATCGCTCGGCGGGACGGGTGCTTCTCAGCGGCGGACCGCGCGGCGGCCGAGGCGGGCCTTGCGCTCGTCCCCGAGTTCCTCCGCTGGAGCCCGGGCGGGACGAGCGGATCGGACCTCCACACCGCGGACAACCCGGACTTCGGGGTCACGTTCGCTTACTACGTGGACGAGACGCTGCGCACGCGGGAGGCGGCGCGGCAGTAGCGGGTAGCCGAGGCGGGGTTCTCCTCGCGTGAAGATTCTGACGTGGATCTGGAAGACGATCGGGCCCCGGCGGGTGGGGCACGTCATCTTCTCCCTGTTCGGCGAGACGGTGTCGGTGCTCGCCGGGCCGCTGCTCCAGCTTGCCGTGCCCTTCTTCATCACGTTCCGGCTCTGGCGGCGGGCTGAGGCCCTCCCGGCGGCGGTGAGCGCGCTGTGGTCGGCGGAGAGCCTCATGTACACGGCGAAGTACATGGCCGACGCGAACCGCCTCGCGCTGCCGCTGATCGGAGACCCCCACGACTGGCGCCGGGTGCTGGAGCGCGCCGGCGCTCTCGAGTCGGCCGAGGAGATCGGTCTCGTGCTACACCTGCTCGCGAGCGTTGCCGCGATCGGCGCCGTCTGCTGGACGATTCGCCTTGAAGCCGGTTCTGTGGCGCAGCCCTGATCGTCAGGTGCGTACGCTCCACGTACTGCACTTGGCGTCGTTGGAGCTCCTGCGGGGCCGGGGGCTCTCTGTTGAACTCGCCAGCTACGACCGCCGCATGGTGGATGGCGCCCGTGCCATGGGGATCCCTGTCCTGGATCTGCCGTGACCGTGCGAGGGTGATCGGGCCGGGAACGTTAGGGCGCGCACCTGTTGCCGCTGAAGTTGTCGATGGTCGCGAGCCATGTGTCGAATACCGTTTCCTGCGGGACGCAGAGGTCGGTCCGGCCGATGAGCAGGACTTGAAGCGCGGTCAGGGCGGTGAGGCTCGCGGGCAGAGGTCCGGTCAACTCCCGATTCGCCTCGAATCCCAGGCGCCTGAGGTTCACGAGGCCGCCAAGCTCGGGGGGAACCGCACCGGCGAGTCGGTTTGTACCGAGCTCCAGCTGGTTCAGGCTGGTGAGGTTACCAAGTTCCGGCGGGATCGCACCTGTCAGCTGATTCAGGTTGAGCGAGAGGGCCTCGAGGCTCGCGAGGTTGCCGAGCTCCGGAGGGATTGAACCGGTCAGCCGATTCCCGGGAAGCGACAGGACGATCAGGTTGACGAGATCGCCGAGTTCGGGAGGGATCGAACCCTCCAGTTGATTCCGGTTCAGCACAAAGAGTTCCAGACCGGTTAGACGGCCCAATTCGGGAGGGATCGAACCCTCCAATTGGTTCTCGGCAAGATACGCGACCGCGAGATCGGCAAGGTTGCCGAGTTCGGGAGGGATCAGACCCGTCAGTTGATTCCGGTTGAGGTCCAGGTTCGTGAGGCTGGCGAGATTGCCGAACTCGGGCGGGATCGAACCCTCCAGTTGATTGTCGCGAAGACTCAAGCCCCTGAGTTTCCCGAGGTTGCCGAGTTCGGGAGGCATCGGTCCCGTCAGGAAGTTCTCGAAGAGAAACAGGATCTGGAGCTCGGTGAGATTGCCGAGTTCGGGAGGGATCGAACCCGTAAGAAAATTCTCGACCAGCACCAGCCCCTTGAGGTTGGCAAGACGTCCCAGATCGGGGGGGATCGGTCCCGCCAGTTGATTCTCCCAGAACGTCAGTTCGATGAGCTGGTCGAGATCGCCGATCTGGGGAGGGATCGCCCCCTTCAATTGATTCCCGGAGAGTTTCAACGTGGTTACGCGGCCGTCCCGATTCGTGGCCACGCCGTGCCACGCAGAGAGCTGCCGGTCGCTCAACCAGTTGGTGTTGTCGTTCCAGTTCGATCCATCGGTCGCGTTGTACAGGGTCACCAGTACCGCTCGGTCCGCGGCGATCGCCACGGCCAGATCGTACACGGTGACGAGCACCGTTTCACTGAACCCGGCCCAGCCGGCCGACACTTCGACGGAGCCGTTTCCGGTCGCGGTCACGAGACCCGCGGCGTCGACGGTGACAACGAGTGTGTCGCTCGAGACCCAGACGAACTCGGCGTCCGCTACTTCCCGGTCGTTCGCGTCGGTCGCCGTGGCCGACAGTTGATGAGTTCCGCCGACGGTTCGCAGCGTGTCGACCGTCGAGGAGACGCGGATCCCGGTGGTCACCTGCTCTACGGTGATCGCTGCGGCCCCCGACGCCTGTCCGGCCGTGGCCGTGACGCGGGCGCTTCCGTTTCCGGTCGACGTCACGAGCCCCGCGTTGTCCACGGTCGCGATAGCACCGTCGCTCGATGCCCATGTGATGGTGGCATTCGTGACCACTTGCCCATTCTGGTCGAGCACCCGGGCGGCCAACTGAACCGTGTTCCCGAGTGCGGCGAAGGTCGCCGTCTCCGGCGCTACCGTGACCGTGGTCGCGACAGGCGCGGGCGGAGGCGGAGGCGGCGGTGGGCGAGGGGGAGCCGTCGTCGACTCTCCCCCGCACGACAGGGATAATCCGGCGACCAGAGTGAAGGAGAATCGGCGGGGAATCCTCATGGATCGACTCCTTCGGCTTGTTCGGCTTGCGCGCGCGGGGAGTGGTCGAGTGGGTGCCGCTGCGGCTGAGTCGCCGGCCGCCTCGCACGAGCGCACCGTAGGACCGTGACCCCTCTCCCGCAATTCAATCGGTAGACTTCCGCAGCTTGATCGGGGTAGCCGCCAGTAGCCATAACTGGAATACGTCAGCGGCCCGACGATGGCCGGACCGGGGAACCCGGACGCGTACCGCACCGTTCTCACGTACCGAGTCCGGAAAGCGGACGCACCCCTCGGGAGGGCGTCGCCTCGGGGTCTTAGCAGCCCGCCTTGAGCAGGTAGCGGCGGCCGAGGCGCACCATACGGGTGTCGTCGAGGGCCTCCGCCTCGCGAATCAGATCCTCGATGTGCGGAATCAGCACCGGGTCGCCCCAGTCATAACCCGTCGCGGCCTCGGCGCTCTGCGTGTTCCCGATGTGGGCGCCTTCGAGGAGGGCCCGCGCCGCGGCCGCGTCGAAGCGCGGCGACTCACGCGAGGGGAGCGTGTAGCGCGGCTCCGGTTCGTGAGTCGCGTCTTCGTTGACGAATGCCCGGGACATCGTGGGCCCGTCCTAGTGGGCGAGCGCCCCGGCTCTCGCCTGCTCCCGCGGCACGCCGCCGGTGCTCTTGAGGTAGGCGTTGCGATCGTGTTCGAGCCCGCCCTCGGGCAGGAACTCCCACAGCGGACCGAGGTCGTTCTTCACCCGGTCGATGAAGAACTGCGGCAGCACCTGCGACTCTCCCTCGAAGTAGTCCCTGAACTTCGTGTCCGTCGCGAGCTTCTCACGCACGGTGCTGAAGTACTCGATCCGCCCCTTCCCCTCGGAGGAGATCGCCCGCACGACGTTCATGATGCGCGGGATGCCGCCTCTGTTGGCCTTGAGCCGTCGCCAGATGGCGCGCTGCGAGAAGGAGTATTTCGAGAGATCGATCACGTGATCGTAGAACTCGATCCACTCGTAGTTCTTCGGCTTCAGGTTCATCGCGTGATGGTTGTTGAGGAAGTGGAACGGGAAGCCGAGCACCCGCCCCTCCTTCTGATACCCGAGGTTGAGCGGCGCCGCCTGCCCGAACGACGTGAGCAGCGAGTAGGCGGGGAAAGCCGCGGGCGACGCGTCGAGGAACCGCTTCGTGAACTCGAAGGGATCGGGACCTTCGTCGCAGTCCAGCCCCATCACGAAGTTGGTCTGGAGATAGGGGATGTAACTCGTGATGAGGTTGGAGTGCTCCGACACCTGCCTGACCTTCTCCATGCCGTGGCGGTTCCGCGACTTCGACTTGTTCCCGAGCATGTACCAGGACTCAATGCCGGGGAGGATGGCGCGGAACCCGTTCTTCGCCAGACGCTTGAGCCGCGGCTCCGCCAGGAGTGAGAGGCTGCTTTCCGCGACGAACTGGATCGTCCCGGGAGGGACGGCATCCTCGATCGCCCCCAGCACGTCGTCGAACCGGACCCCGAAGTTGGGGTCGTGCCAGCCGACGATGGGTTTCTTCATCTTCCGGGCGAGGAAGCGGAGGTCGTCCCGCATCTCGTCGAAGTCCAGCGGCTGGTAGGGGATGACCGAATCGATGCAGAAGCTGCACGTGTACGGGCACCCGAGGCTGCCGAGCATCGGGACGATCTTGAACAGCGGCGCCTTCTCGAGCGTCGGCTCGATGAATTTCCAGCGCGCGCGCACGCCGGGCAGAGAGACCGGCTGCGTCTCGGCGGTCACGTGGCGGCCGAGCGGGCGCTGCGGCTGGCAGTCGTCCAGGACCTCGTTCAGCGTGGCCTTGTCGGTGAAGCCGAACACGTAATCGAAGTACTTCTGCGCATCCTGCGGATAACAGCGCGCGTGCGGGCCGCCGACGCAGGTGACGACGCCCCGCCGGCGAAACATCTCGCTGATCGCGTAGGCGAGCTGGGCTCCCTGCGAGAAAGCGCTCACGAAGAGCAGATCGATATCTTGCGGGAGTTCCTCGACGAGGTCCTCGAAGCCGGTGTAACAGACAAGACTCACGTCGTGGCCGGCTTCCTCGCACCAGGCGCCGAGCACCTGAGGCATGATGCTCGCGAGGTTCGCGTGCATGACCTTCGCGTAGAGCGCCTTCGTCGGCCCCTTGGCGACCAGATCCACAATCCCTATGCGAAGCTTGCGCAACAGCCATCCTCTCGGAATGGGTAAACGGGTGCCCGGCTCCGGAACGCGTCTCGGAACCGGAAACCTAAGGACCACGGAGTGTCGGCGGCAAAGGGGGTGCGGTGATCGAGTTGATCGAGTCTCGCCTCAGGATCTGGGGCGGCGACCTCACGACGATACGTGTGGACGCGATCGTGAACGCGGCCAACGAGCAACTGGCGGGGGGCGGCGGCGTGGACGGGGCGATCCACAAGGCCGCCGGGCCCGAGCTTCTGCGGGCCTGCCGGGCGCTGCCGGAGGCGCACCCGGGCGTGCGCTGTCCGACGGGCGAGGCGCGCATCACGCCGGGCTTCCGGCTCCCGGCCCGCTACGTGATCCACACGGTGGGGCCGGTGTGGCAGGGTGGAGGCCGCGGCGAGAGGGGGCTGCTCGCCTCCTGCTATCGGGAGTCGCTCCGGCTCGCGATCGGGATCGGGCTGCGAACCGTCGCCTTCCCGGCCATCAGCTGCGGGACGTTCGGATACCCGGTGGGGCCCGCCTGCCGGATCGCGGTCGAGACGGTGGCCGAGGCGCTGGCCCGCGACGACGCGCTCGAGACGGTGCTCCTGACCGCCTGGGGCGGCGAGGTCCGGACCGCAATGGAGGATGCGCTCGCCCGCCTGCTCAAGGCCGGCGGGTCCCCCGGCGGGTCCCAATGAAGCGGCAGCCCGCTACGGGCAGGAATCCCCGTTGACACGCAGGTATTCGGTGACGAACTCTTCCAGCATCGTGCCTATTTTGCTCGTGATGACGTCGTCGCGACGTCCGCCGTAGAAGCCGATGGCGGGGCGCGGGGATTCCCACGTCGGCGCCCAGTGGATCCACTGGAGCGCGGCGCCGAGCGAGTCGGAGGAGAGGCGTCCGGGGTTCGCGGCGAGCTGGGGATCGCTGAGCTGGTCGTAGACGAGCTTCATGAACCGGAGGCGGATGATGTACACCGTCTGGGCCGCTCTTCCGGGAACTGCCTGAGTGCCGATGAAGACGGTCACCCGGAGCAGGGCCCAGGCCGGCTGGTCGGCCTGGGCGTAGATTCGGGCCTCCCTCAGCCGGCTCGTCGTCATCGCCTCGACGGATTCCCGGGTGATGCCGCCCGCCCCGCCGCTGTTGGTTACGAAAACCTCCATGTTCATGGGACCGCAGGAGGTGAAGAGGGCGAACCTCTCCTGCGGTGAGCCGGGCCCCTGGGCCTCCGCGAGCGAAGGGAGCAGCAGGGCGGCGGCAACGGCGGGGATGACGAGCTTCACCGGATTCACGCGACTATCACCGAAGGCACGTTTTCACGGGTGGTCCTTGCCCGACGGGTTGGGAACCATCACGGACCGAAAACAGACTTGTTCCCGCCGGCTCGCGCCAGAGCCCGTGAGAGAGGAGAAAACGCATGACCGCCGACGCGGACACGAGAGTCCGCCTCTCAAAGGTGATCCCGGCCCCGCCGGATACGGTGTTCCGTGCGTGGACCGAACCGGAGGAGATCTCTCGATGGTCCGCTCCTCCCGGAGCGATGGTGGCGGAATCGAGGGTCGCCCTCGCGGCGGGCGGCGCCTGGAAGATCGGAATGGAGGACGAGGACGGGGTGGCCCACACGGCCTTCGGCGTGTACCGGAAGGTCGACGCTCCGAACCGGCTCGTCTATACGTGGGACTGGGAGGGGGAGCACTCGGTCGGTGAGACGGGGGTGACCGTAGAATTCCTGGCGGAGGACGGCTCGACGCGGGTCGTCGTCACGCACGAGGGATTCCCGGCCGCGGAAGCGGCGGAGGGTCACCGGCAGGGCTGGATCGCCTGTCTGGAGTTGCTGGCGGGTCTCTTCGAGGACTGAGCCGCTCCGTGCCTTCCGACTCCCGGGCCGTCGCCGCGAAGGACCTCTCCGCCCGCGGGATCTTCGCGTTCTGGGCGCCGCTCGCCGCCACATGGTTGATGATGGCGGTGGAGGGACCCTATCTGGCGGCGGTCGTGGCGCGGCTGCCGGACCCCACGCTGGGGCTGGCGGCGTACGGTGTCGCGATCGCGATGGCGGTGCTGATCGAGGCGCCGGTCATCATGCTGCTCAGCGCCTCGACCGCGCTCGTGGAGGACGCGGTCTCGTACCGGCGGCTGCGGACATTCGCGCACGGGCTGAACGCCTTCTCGACGCTTCTGCTCCTCCTCGTGCTCGTGCCGCCGGTGCATCGCGGGCTCATGATCGGCGTTCTCGGTCTGCCGGAGGATCTCGCGGGCCTGACCTACGGGGCGCTGTGGTGCTTCCTGCCCTGGCCGGCGGCGATCGGCTACCGGCGCTTCTGGCAGGGGGTGCTCATCCGGTCGGGGCGCACGCGCCTCGTAGCGGGCGGTACGGTGCTGCGCCTGATCGCGATGTCGACGGCCGCGATCGTGCTCGCCGTCTCCACCGACCTTCCCGGCGCCTCGGTCGGCGCCTCGGCGCTCTCCTTCGGCGTGGTCGCCGAAGCGGTCGTGGCCCGCTGGATGGCCCGGGGCGCGATCGGTGCCCTGCTCGGCCCGACCGACCGGGCGGCGAGCGCGGTCGACCCCCCGACGGTCTCGGCCGACCCGCACGACATCGCGGAGATCGGGCGGGTGGGCGTCTCGACGGCGGACCCGGCCGCCGGGCCGGCCGAGGGAGCGGAGCTTCGCTTCTCGGACATCGGGCGCTTCTACGTGCCCCTGGCGCTCACCTCGCTCATCGGGATCGGCATTCAGCCCATGCTGACGTTCTTCATGGGCCGCGCCGCCTCCCCGGTCGAGTCGCTGGCCGTGTTCCCCGTGGTGCACTCGCTGGGCTTCCTCTTCCGCTCCGTGGGGCTGAGCTTCCAGGACGCCGTGATCGCACTCCTGGGCCGAGGCAGCGAGGGTTATGCACAGATCCGCCGCTTCGCGATCGGGCTCGGGGCGGCGCTCTCGGGCATCCTCGCGCTCATCGCGTTCACGCCCCTTTCCCACTTCTGGTTCGTCCACGTGTCGGGGCTCACCCCGGGGCTGGCCGACTTCGCGATTCCCGCGGCGCGGGTCCTGACCCCCGTCCCCTTCCTCGGGGTCATCCTGTCGCTGCACAGGGGGACGCTGATCCGGAACCGGACGACGGGTCCGATCATCGTCGCGACCGCGGCGGAGATCGCGGCCGTGGCCGTCGTGTTCGTGGTCGTCGGCTGGGGGCTGGGCTGGGTCGGTGCCACGGCCGCGTTCACGGGCTTCCTCTTTGGGCGTCTGACCGCCAATGTCTATCTGACCCCCAGGGTGCGCGCGGTTCGGGCCAGGGCGGCCCGGGCCGTCCGCGGCCCGGCCGCGGACGGCCGGAGTGGCCAGGGCCGCCCGGACGGCCCGGAAATCAACGGATTCGCGGGATCGGGGGTCTTCTGAATAGCGTGCGAGATAGCGTGCGAGATAGCGTGCGAGGCCGGCCGGAAACGAACGGTCGGCGGCTTCAGCGGACAGCGATCGAGGAGGAACGGAGATGATCCATCGAATTCGGGTCGCCGCGCGGGCGGCGGCGGGACTGGTGATCCTGGCGAGCATCGTCGGCTCCGCGGAAGCGGCGGCCCAGGACCACATGGCGGCCAGCGATGTTCTCACCATCGAGGAATGGACGGTCCCCTACCCCGAGAGCCGTCCGCGCGACCCGTTCGTCGGACCGGACGGGCGCGTCTGGTTCGTGGGACAGGCCGCCCACTACGCCGCGGTGCTGGATCCGGCCAGCGGCGAGTTCAAGCGCTACGACATGGACGACGGCACGGGACCGCACAACCTGATCGTCGACGACGACGGGATGGTCTACTACGCCGGCAACCGGGCGAACCACATCGGGATCATCGACCCGGCCACGGGCGAGATCGACAAGATCATGATGCCCGACGAGCGGGCGCGGGATCCGCACACGCTGATCTGGGACGACAACGGCGACATCTGGTTCTCTGTACAGCAGGGGAACCTGATCGGCTTCCTCGACAGGGATTCGAGGGAAGTGCGCCTGGTGGAGGCGCCCGAGGTCGAGACGCGCCGCGGGATGGGCTCGAGCCGCCCGTACGGGGTCAAGCTGGACTCCGAGAACCGGCCCTGGATCGCGCATTTCAACACGAACCTGATCGGCATGGTGGAGCCATCCTCGTTCGAGCTCATCGGCTACGACCTGCCCGAGGGCGCGCGGCCGCGCCGACTCGTGATCGACTCGAGGGACCGGATCTGGTACGTGGACTACAGCCGCGGGAAGATCGGCCTCGTCGAGGAGGGCGGCGGTTTCCAGCGGGAGTACGACCTGCCGGCGGGTGAGGAGTCTCGGCCCTACGGGATGGCGATCGACAAGTACGACGTGGTGTGGCTGGTCGAGACGGGGATCCAGCCGAACCGGTTCGTGGGCTTCGACACCGCGACGGAGGAGTTCGTGGGCATGCTCGACGTCCCGAGCGGGGGCGGCACGATCCGGCACATGTACTACGATCCGGCCACCGACGCGATCTGGTTCGGGGCCGACGTGAATACGGTCGGGCGGGCGGTGGTGTCGCCGCGCTCGCGCTAATGTCCCTTTCGGGGCCCGCGGCCGCGCTCTGCGCCGCGGGCCTCCTCACGATGGTCACAGCGTCCGCGGTCCCCGCAGGGAACTCCGGGACCGGGCCGCACGTCACCGTGCACCCCTCGACGCACATCGAGGGACCGCCTCCGGGCCACACCGGCGGCTTCGGGGAACCGACCTGCGCCACCTGTCACATCGGCGCGCCGCTCAACGAACCGGGCTCGACGCTGGAGCTGCTCGGCCTCGAGGACGGCTACCGTCCGGGCCAGCGCCATCCCGTGACGATTCGCCTCGAGAGCTTCGACATGCGCTCGGCCGGCTTCCAGGCGTCGTTCCGTTTCGACGGTGGGGAGCGCCGGGGCGCGCGTGCCGGCGAGATCCGGCCGCTCGACGACCAGGTCACCGTGGTGCGGACGGAGGACGGCGGCACGGCGGACGGCGGCACGGAGTACGTCCAGCACACGCGCGCCGGATCCAGGCCGACCGACGACGTGGCGGAATGGACGTTCGAGTGGCGCGCCCCCGAGACGGAGACGCCCATCGTGCTGCACGTGGCCGCGAACTCGGGGAGCGGCGACGACTCCCCGCTCGACGACCTCGTCTACACCCTCTCGCTTGTCCTCACCCCGAACCTCCCCTAATCGGCGGACGAGCATAGATCGCGTTAACTTGGTGCACCGGATACCCCCGCTGTGACACCCCGGGGCACGTCCCGCGACGTCGGAGACGAGCACCCAAAGGAGAGCCCAAGGCCGATGCCAACCCACGACAGCGATCGTCAGAGGGTAAGGGTCGACAACTTCGGGCCGATCGGCACGGCGGACATCGACCTGCGACCCTTGACCGTTCTCGTCGGACCGAGCGGTTCGGGAAAGTCCTACCTGGCCAAACTCCTCTACGCGCTGCATCGCTATTTCGGCATCCGTCGCGCATTCAAGCACAGGAGTGTGAAGACCACCCGCTTCTACGAGTTGGCGCGCGAGACATCCGACCTCCTCGGAGTAGTTCAGCGATTCGAAGAGTGGCTCGCCGACGCATCCGAGCCCGTTCCGCCCGAAGTCTTTCCGCTGGCCCGCGAAGCGGTCAAGGAGGTGGGCACGGGGTTGGCTCTCGAAACCGAGTTGGGGCGGATCTTCGCCGTCGAGACGATCCGGCCGTTGATCCTGAGAACCCGCGACAGTGCTGAGATTCGGCTGGACCACGCCCCCCTTGGCACCCCGGACCGCCCGGCGGCCTTTCGTTACCGTTTCAAACTCAACGAAGCCAAGCTCGACTGGCAACTTGAAGTGGAAGATGATGCGCCGGTGCGGCTAGAACGAAGCGGCACGTTCTGGCAGCGGGGGCTTGTACCGGACTTCTTCCAACGTCGTCGCCCCGAACAATCCATCGACGGCAGTCCCATAAACCCAGTTGCGCTTCAGCTTGTCCTGGCGGACATGGCGCTACCGTCCACCGTGGGTCCCCTCTCCGGGGTGGCCCATTACTTGCCGGCGAGCCGTTCAGGAGGCATGGAGACCCAGCAGTTGCTTCTTCGCGGCTCACTACGCGACATGACGACGGTCGGTCGCCGCAAAGAATCGGCGGCGTCCCCCCTCTCCGGAGTTCTGGCTGACTACATCGAGGGCATTTTGATCGACCTCCCCGCAAAGCCGACCAATTGGGGGGAGGGCGACCGTTTGGCGAAGGAGGTGGAACAGACGATCCTTGGAGGATCGGTCCGCGTCGAGAAACCGGAGAACGGCTCCCTCCGGGTGCTGTTTCGACCCACGGGTTGGGAGGAGGATCTCCCCCTCGCAAGGGCATCCTCCATGGTGACGGAGATGATTCCCGTGGCGGTCTACCTTCGTCACCACGTGCAGGCCGGCGAGACGATCATCATCGAGGAGCCCGAGGCCCACATGCACCCGGAGATGCAGGTTCGGCTGGGCGCGGCGCTGGCGAAGATCGTCGCGGCCGGAATCCGGGTCATCATTACCGTTCACAGCGACTGGATTCTCTCCGCGCTTGCGAACATCTGCCGGATGGCGGAACTCCCCGACGAGGATCGAGGGGACATGGCGGGCGGGGATATCACGCTTCCCGCCAGCCAGATCGGCGTGTGGGAGTTTGTTCCGAACGAGAGGGGAGAAACCGAGACGCGGGAGATCGTCCTCGACTCGGACAACGGAATGTTCGACGCCGGCTATCCCCGAATCGCCCAGGCGCTGTATGACGATTGGGCCACGATCCACAGCCGGTTGCAGGAGGATTGACGGCTGCCGGGCTGGATAGCGGAAGTCCGGCAAAACCTCCCGGCGGGGTGCTTGACAGGTTCCTGTCAGGACGAGGGGTGCGTTCTCCAGGTCTCGCAGCTGCCTCCAGCTCGCTGTCTGACGCGGGTGGACCACTGCGACGAACTCGCGCCCCCGCATCGCAGGCGTTGCGATTTCCTCCTGTTCGTCCAGTCGTCTAGCCACAAGGGACACTGGGTAGCGCCGATCGAGTTGAAGGGCCACGTCAGGAGGAATGACCTCGATGGGATTCGAGATCAGCTGCAGACGGGGGCGCACGTTGCCGAAGAACGACTCGCCCGCGTGGGAACGGGCAACAACAGGGTGCGCCTCCGGCCGATTCTGGGCTATACGACCCTGCAACCATGGGTAAGGCTCAACCTGACCACGGCCGAATACCAAGTCGAGTTGCGGGGGCGCACCGAGCATATTCGACCCTTGGCGTCCGGGAACAGCGTCAAGGAGAAACTGGAATGATCCTCCGCTGATTGCGGTGCGACTGCCTGATCACAAGCCGGCCGGCCGCACGCTGAAGTTGTTGTTGCGCCACATGCGCATCGCGCCGTCCGGCATCTCCTCGAAGATGAACTCCTCGCCCAGGTCGCCGTTGTCCCGTACGCGGCGGAAGGTGTCGCCCTCGATGCGGCGGAGTCGCTCCATCGCGTCGAGCGGGTTGCCGGACGGGAGCGACAGCACATGCAGGTCGCCGTCCCACACGAGGACGGCGCTCTCGCCGCCCAGCGGACGCTGGTAGGCGCCGGTGTAGCGCTGTAATGCCCCGTCGGCGGCCTTGCCCGCCTCGCCCTTCGCCGCGCGCCGCAGCGCCGGGGCCACGATGTCGAACGCCGTCTGGGCGAAGCTGCGGGCGTTCACCCCCGACCCGTTCGTCATGAACGTCGTAGCGATCCGGTCCCGCGGGCGCAGCAGGAGTTGGCTCCGATAGCCGGGGCACGAGCCCCCGTGTCCCACGAAGGTGTCGCCGTCGGACTTCCACACGGAGAAGCCGAGCCCGTAGGTGGTCTCCCCGTCCGGCTCGAGCCAGTGCACGCGGTGCATCTCGCGCAGCGTGTTCCGGTCGAGTAGCGGGTCGTCGCCGTCGAGGACGCGGAACTGCCATGAGGCGAAGCGCCCCAGGTCTTCCACGGTCGAGATGAAGCCGGCGGCCGGGCTGATGCCGCGCACCCGGTAGTCGGGCACGAGCCCGCGCTTCCCGTCGCGCCCCCGCGCCGTGTACCCACTCGCCAGGCGGTTCCCACGGAAGCGATCGTCGAGATCCGTGAACGTGCTCGACATCCCGAGCGAGTCGAGGATGTTCGTGCGCACGTAGTCGTCGAACGAGTGTCCCGACGCGGCGGCGACAATCTCCCCCGCCAGGGTGAGCGCGAGGTTCGAGTACTGGAAGTAGGTCCGGGGCGGGTAGAGCATCGCCTGTGACGGAAGCCGATCGACGATCTCCTCGTGCGTCGGGAAGGGATACTCGGGGCCGGTCCAATACGGGGCCGCGGCCTCGCGCGGCAGACCCGAAGAATGAGTGAGGAGACCTTCGATCGTGACGGGTCCCGCCTCGGGGAAGCCGTCCTTGATCGTGAACCACTCCAGGTGCTTCGCCACCGGATCGTCCAGCCTCACCTTCCCCTGGTCCCGTAGCTGCAGGACGCCGACCGAGGTGAAGAGCTTCGAGATCGAGCAGATCGAATACATCGTCGACGGGGTGGCCGGCTCCTTCCGCTCCACATGCGCGTAGCCGTACCCCTTCGCCCACACCAGCTCCTGGTCGTGCACGACGGCGAGGGAGGCGCCGGGGATCCCTTCATACGCCTGCGCGGCGTCCATCCACACGTCGAGCAGGTGCAGGGCCTCGCCGACCCCGGGATCCTGCGCGGCCTTCTCCTGGGCTGCGGCCCGCACGCCGTCGGCTCCGGGAACGCCGGTCAGCAGAGGCAGGAAGAACAGGAAGACGAGCGCCGCCGCGGCGGCCCGGAAGTAGATCGAAGGTCGGGTCATCGGGGCATCCTCCGCTCGGGTCGGCACGTTGCGGGACATCTCGGAAGCTATGCCGGAGCCTCTGGAACGGGGAAGGGATCCTCCGCCGCGTTTGGGGCCGCGCTTCCGGCCGCGTCTCAGTCGGGCGGGAGCGCCTTCGGCCTCCAGAAAGCGATCAGGCGGCCCTCTGCCGCGGAACCCAGCGCGGACCAGTCGTCGATGTCCAGTTCCACGGCGGCGAGCGCGGCGGTCGGCATGAAGTCGACCTCACCCGTGAGGTGCATGGCGAGCGCGGAGATGCCCGGGTTGTGCCCGACCACCATCAGGCGCTCCGTCGCTCCCCCCATGTCCTCCACGACGTCGACGTAGGCGTGGGGAGACGCGAGATAGAGGGCGCGGGTGGTCTCGACTTCCACCTCGCTGTCCCACTCGGCGGCCGCGAGTTCCGCGGTCGTGCGCGCGCGCTCGGCGGTCGAACTCACGATGCGCTCGGGCACGAGATCCTGCTCCGCGATCAGCCGTCCCATGCGCGGGGCATCGCGGTTCCCGCGCCGGTTCAGCGGCCGGTCGTGGTCGCGCAGCCCGGGGTCGTCCCACGACGACTTGGCGTGCCGGAGGATGAGGAGCGTCTTCATGGCGTCACCAGGTGGTGGGGATGACGAGCATCGTCCCGATGCCGAGGAGGACCGTCGCGAGCCAGATGAGGAAGGCGTATCCCAGCACCTCCCCGAAGCGGCGGCGCGTCACGGCCAGGATCGGCAGGGCCCAGAACGGGTGGATGAGGTTGAAGGCCGAGTCCCCGTACGCGTACGCGAGCAGGGTCGTCATGACGGAGACGTCGAGCGCCTCGCCGGCGGGGACGATGTACGGCGCCTCGATCATCCACTTGGAGCCGGCCGAGGGGATGAACAGGCTCATGAGTCCCGAATAGAAGTAGACGACGAGCGGATAGAGCCGGGTCGTGGCGACCGCGGCGAACTGCTCGCCGAGCCAGCCTCCGAGGTTCGTGTTCTGGATGAGGCCGAAGATGCCGGCGTAGAACGGGAACTGGAGGATGATCCCCGACGCGGCGCCCACCCCGTCGCGGCAGGCGCGCAGGAACGAGGTGGGACGGCCGTGCAGCACGAGCGCGAGGACGAGAAACACGGTGTTGTAGGCGTTGATCGTCCAGCTCGCACCGAAGCCGCGGGTCACGATCGAGTACACGAGCGGATAGGCCAACAGGATCGCGGCGAGGAGCGACCAGCCGCGGAAGCGGTCGAGCCGCTCGGCGGGCGTCCTCCCCGGCTCGGCGCGGGGCGGAGGCGCGGGGAGGATCTCGCCGACCTCCGCCTCGGTGAGGGTGACGACGTCGCGGTGGGGGTGGAGCGCCATGGCGGCCGCGAGCCCGACGAGCAGCATGACGACGGCGTACCCGAGGTTGAACGGGTGGAAGAGGGTCTCGGTGACGGGATAGAGACGGTCCACGATGGGGGCGCCGGCCCCGGGCTCGAGCAGGGGGTTGCCGGGGGTGGCGAGGATGAGCGGGGCGGAGCTGGAGAGCCCGCTCTGCCACACGGTCCCGATGCCCATGTAGGCCGCGGCGATGACGAGGCGCACGTCGGCGCGCGGGTTGCGCTTGAGGATGAACGGGACGAAGAGCGCGGAACCGACGAGCCCGAACGCCCAGTTGAGATACCCGGCCACCATGGAGAACCCGGCGGCAAGGGCGACGGCCTGGACGGGACGCTCGGGGTTCGGGCAGCGCGCCAGGCGATCGAGCAGCCGGTACATCGGGGGCGACGAGGCGCACGCGTGGGCGGCTACCATGGCGATGGAGAACTGCATCGCGAGTTCGAGCAGCGTCCACACGCCCGCGCCCCAGGCGAGCCCCGCCTCCGGGATCGTGGCGCCCCCTCCCGTGACCGCGAGGATGAGCGCGACCACGGTCAGCGACATGAGGATCACCCACGCATCCGGCGTCCAGCGCTCCGTGAAGCGGGAGAGCGCCGCGCCGCCGTCCCGCAGCCGGTCCAGCACGCCAACTCTCGACGCGGGGCGGTCGATGGGGCTAATCCTCCGGCGGGGCCGTCTCGGGGGCGACCGGCTCCTCTACGGCGGCCACGTCCGCGGCGGGTTCGGGCGCATCCTCCGCGGGTTCGGGTTGCGAGCCCGCCGGGCCGCTGAACGCCGTCGCGGGCAGGATGTCGCGGAAGGACTCGCCGTACAGCTCCCACACCGTGATGAAGAGCGCCGCCACGATGGGGCCGATGAGCACGCCGGCCATCCCGAACGCGAACAGCCCGCCGAGCGTGCCGAGGAGGATCATGAGGTCGGGCATGCGGGTGTCGCGTCCCACGAGCCAGGGGCGCATGAGGTTGTCGAGCATCCCCACCACGAGGCCGCACCAGAGCAGGAGCCCAATCCCGGCCCCGATCCGGTCGATGGCGAGCAGGTAGATCGCCACCGGCAGCCACACGAGCCCGGACCCGATGCCGGGCACGATCGACAGCACCGCCATGACCGTGCCCCAGAACGCCGCCGACGGGATCCCCACGACCCAGAAGGCGAGGCCGGCGAGGCTGCCCTGCACGATCCCGATGAGGAAGGTCCCCTTGACCATCGCCCGCGTCACGGAGACGAACCGGTCGAGCATCCGCTTCTCGTCTTCGTCGGACAGGGGGAGGTAATAGAGGACCTTGCGCAGCACGCCGCGTCCGTCCTTGAGGAAGTAGAACATGGCGTACAGCATCACGAAGAGCAGGAAGACGAGCCGCGCGATCTCCTTCGTAATATCGGTGAGCCTCGCGACCACGAAGCCGCCCGCGGTGGCCGCGACCTCGCCCAGCTTCTGGACGAGCTGCTCCCGGTACGGCCGCAGTGACTCGACGAAGGGGACGCGGTCGAGGAGCTCATCGAACCCTCCGGGCTCGGCGAGCCGGGTCTGCATGTCCTCGATCCAGGGGCCCGCCGACTGCGAGACGTGCACCGCCTGGTTCGTGACGATGCCGAGGAAGGTCGCGATCGGTCCGAGGAGGAGGATGACGAACACACCTAGTGCGGCGGCGGAGGCCAGGCCCTCTCTGCCTCCGAACCACCGGCACAGCGTCCGGTAGGCCGGATAGAGGAGGCCGCTGAGAATCGCCCCCAGGAAGAGCGCCGTCAGGAAGGTCCGGATCGTCTCCAGGAACAGGAGACTGATCCCGACGACGAGCAGGAGCAGGAAGATGGCGCGGAAGCGCGCCGCATCGAGGGGCGGCTTCGCGGCGGGCTCAGTCACATGCGGTATCCGTGACATCGGGCATGTCCGGGATGTCTGCCTCGAGGTCGGTGAGGAGACGACTCGTCGCGGTCGCGCGGTGGGTCCAGAAATCGGCCACCTCCGGCGCCGTGCTCCCCGTGCGATCGTGGAGACGCGCCCACTCCCGCGCCTCCCGTGCGAGCCAGCCGAGGGTCGCCCGGGGGCCCTGCGCCAGCATGGACCGGAGGATGTAGGCGCGCTCGCCCACGCGGAGTCCGAGACCCAGGTCGCGCGCCGCCCGCGCGAGGTCGGCGCGGGTGAGGACGAGTCCGCTGCGCGCCGGACTCAGCAGCGCCAAGAGGAAGCGGTCGGCCTCCGCGCTCCGCGGGTCGGGCACGGGACTCGCCTCGCGGAGGGCGAGCGGCCGCCTCGTGGGCGGACCGAGGAGCGCGGACTCCCGGGAGAGGACCGTCTCGAGCGTGTCGGCCCAGCTCCGGTAGAACGGAGGCGCGATCTGCCGCAGCTTGGTGAGGAAGGGCAGGACCCACGACAGCAGGTGCTCCCACAGGAAGGCGTGCCGCGCGTCGCGCCAGGCCGCGGCGGCCTTCCCGCTCGCTCCCAGTTGGGCCTCGACGAGTCGGGCGTAGCCTCCCAGCAGCGCCCCCAGATGGTCGGGGTCGGCGGGCGGATCGGCCCCGAGCGCGCGCCAGAAGCCGGCCACCCGATCCTGCGCCTCCCCGCCCAGACGGCCGTCGTCCCCCAGGAAGGCGGAGGCGTAGGGGTAGAGCTGGAAGAGGAAGAGGTCGTTGTGCGTCGGTTCGTCCGGCACCGGACCGAGTTCGAGGAGGTGGCCGAGGATCCGGTTCTCCGAACAGGGAGCGTCGAGCAGGGCGCCGAGCGCGCGGAACAGTTCCATCGCCGGGTCTACGCCTGGTCGGGCAGGTCGTACGCGTCGCGGACGGGGCGGAGGGGGCGGATCAGCCAGTGGGGTCGCCGGGTTCCGTCCGGCGAATGCCGCCGGGCGCCCCGGGTCTTCTTCAGCCAGTTCCGGTACACGTCGTGAGCCTTCGCCGTGTCGACGTGGATGTCGCCGTGACGGTCGCGGCGGGACGCCTTCACGACGCGAACCGCCTGGTGCCAGCAGTGCATCCCGGACACCGGGTCGGGATGGACGGGAAAGGTGAGATTCTGGTGCACCCCCACGTCCGTCCACCAGATGCGCGAGGTGTCCGGGTCCTCGGTCTTGTACGGCCCCGCGCCCCGCTTCCGCGACAGGTTCCAGCCGCCCGCCGAGTCCTCATCCATCGCAACGGTCGCCATGAGTTGCCGCTGGCCGAGGACGCCCTCGCGCTCGCCGCGCCCGGCCCGCCCCGGCTCTTTCGTCCCGGCACCGTCCGCCAGCTTCCAGCGTCCCATGTGGTGGCTGCACGCGACGACGCCCGGCTTGATCCCCTCCGTGACCCACGCCTTGAGGACGAAGTGGCCGATCTCCGTCTCGACCCGCACGAGGTCCCCCGTCCTCACCCCCATCCGCGCCGCGTCCGTGCGGTGGAGCCAGAGCGGGTTCGTGTGCGCGATCTCATCCAGCCACTTGCTGTTGGCCGAACGGGTGTGGATCTGCACCGGGAGCCGGAAGGTGGAGATGAGGCACATCTGGTCCGGCGCCATCTCGGCCGGATGCACGTGGCTCCGGATGTAGGCGGGGACCGCGTACTCGGGCCAGCCCCAGCGCACGAGGGTGGGCGAGTAGAACTCGAGCTTCCCGCTCGGGGTCGGGAAGCCGCGGCGGATGGAGCCATCGGGCACGCGCACACCCACCGGGCGGCGTCCCTCCGGGTCGTCGTCGGGGACGCCCATCGGCGCCAGATTGACCGCTGCGGGACTCGGGGCGCGCGTATAGATGCGGCCGAACTCGTCTTCCCGAGGGTCCAGGAATTCCTCAGGCAATACCTGTTCCTCGTACAGGGGGCCGATATCGCGCGCCACCTCGAAGGCGCCGAAGCGTCGCATGTACTCCAGTGGCGAGAGCCCCTCGGCCTCCGCCGCCTCCGGGAGACCGGGGACGGAGTGGTCGAATATCCAGCCGTAGTATTCGTCCACGGTGAGCCGCTGGCCGGGGGTTTCCTTCGACTCCACGAACTCGCGAATGCCGCGGCTCCCGTCCGGGTCTATGCGCCACGAGAGTTCGAGCCAGAACTCGTTCTCCTCCCAGACCTCCCCGGGGTTGGTGTGGCGGGTGTCCGCCACCTGCTCGCCGAGACGCTGCCGCGCGGAACGGAGGACGGGCTGCCGGAAGGCGATCCACTGGCCGTCGTGGGTCTCGTAGGAGTGCAGGTCGTGGCGCTCGGGGCCGTGGCCCATGGGGAGGACGTAGTCCGCGAAGTAGGCCGACTCGTTCCAGGTCGGTGTGAGGGCGACGTGGAGACCGACCTTCGTCTCGTCCGTGAGGGCTTCGATCCAGGAGAACCCGTCCGGGTTCGTCCACACCGGGTTGTAGACGCGCGTGAAGTACACGTCGAGCTTCCCCCGGCCCTCCTTGAGGAAATGTGGGAGGAGGAAGGAGACCTCGTACATCGAGAGCGGATACTCCTCGGGCCACGTGAGTTCGTTCCAGTGTTCCGGGTGACGGGGCATCCGGATCGGTTTCGGGATGAACTTGTTCCACGTGCTCGGATAGGTCCCGCCCGGCGTCGCCACGGATCCGGTGAGGGCGTTCAGGAAGAAGAGGGTCCGGGCCACCTGCCAGCCGCCTTCGTTGCCCGAGGCGGCGCTACGCCAGGTGTGGGTGGACAGCCGCGAACCCGCCCGGGCCACGATTTCCGCCACTTCGCGCAGTTGAGCGGCGTCGATCCCCGATTCCTCAGCGGCCCACTCGAAGGTGCAGTCCTCGTAGAGTTCGCGCAGCGCGCTCTCGAACGATTCGAACGTCCGCGGCAGCTCCGGTTTCTCGGCCGCCAGGTACTCCTCCCAGTTGAACCAGCGGCGGACGAATTCCCGGTCCCAGGCCCCTGTCGTGATCAAGTGGTTCGCGATCGCGAGCAGGACGGCCGCCTCGGAGCCGGGCTGCGTGGGGAGCCAGTGGTCGGCGTGCGTGGCGGTGTTCGACAGACGTGTATCGAACACGATGAGGCGCGCGCCCTTCTTGATCCCGTCCATGATGCGCTGGGCGTGGGGGTTGAAGTAGTGGCCGGCCTCGAGATGGGCACTCACCAGGAGGATGACGTCGGCGCGGGCGTGGTCGGGGCTGGGGCGGTCCATGCCGAGCCAGAACTGGTAGCCGGCGCGGGCGCTCGAGGAGCAGATGTTCGTGTGCGAGTTGTGCCCGTCGATGCCCCACGCGGCGAGCAGGCGTTCGGTGAACCCGTCCTCGCCCGGCCGTCCCACGTGGTACATGATCTCGCGCTGTCGTCCCTCGTCGAGGGCCGTGCGGATGCGGTTCGCGATGTCGGTGAGGGCTTCCTCCCACGAGACCCGCACCCACTTTCCTTCGCCGCGCGCGCCGGCCCGCTTGAGGGGGTAGAGGACACGGTCGGGGTCGACGATCTGGTTCAGCGTGGCCGGGCCCTTGGCGCAGTTCCGGCCCCGGGAGCCGGGGTGCTCGGGGTTCCCCTCGAACTTCCGCACCTGGAGCGTGTCGCGATCGACGTAGGCGAGGAGTCCGCACGCCGACTCGCAGTTGAAGCACGTCGTCGGCACGAGCATGTAGCGCCGCTCGCGCCGCTTCGGCCATGCCTTCGAGTCGAGTTCGACCCAGTCGTCCCACCGTTCGCGGGGCGGGAAGGCGGCGAGGTGCGTGCGGCTGGGACCGGGATAGAAGGTCTCGCCGCGGCGCTCGGTCTCGTGTCGCGCCGCGCTCACCCGCTCGTTGAGTTCGTCGAGTCGGCGCGAGACGCCGTCGGGGCCGGCCCCGTTCGGCCCGGCGCCGGAGCCGTCGGGACCGGGGCCGCGGGAGGCGCTCATGCGAGGGGCACGGACTGGCCGGCCTGAACGTAGGCGTGCTCGTGCGCGAGCAGGCCCGCGAGGGCGGCGATGCCGGCGGCCGGCGCCACCCAGGCGCCGCCGAGGGGGATCACCGTCAGGGCGGCGGCCAGCGCCACGAGCAGGGCACCACTCCAGAACCAGGGGGCGTAGCGGCCGCGCACCATGTTCCGGGCGGCGAGGGCGGCGTGGGCCGTCGCGTGCGTGAGCGTAAGTTCGGAGAGCAGGAGCAGGAGGTGCGCGGCGGCGGACAGCCCGACCAGCCGGCCCAGCGCGGCGGACCCGCCGAGCGACGGGACGAGCATCAGGGCCGCGCCGCCGGCCAGCACGGCCTGTACGAGGAAGTGCGGCGGCAGAAGCGGATTCTGCCACAGATCGCGCGCCTTGGCCTGCGCGAAGAGGTAGGCCGTGTAGACCGCGGTCATGGCCGCCAGGGGCGCCCCCGCCCAAGCCAGCCAGCGGGTCGCCGCCACGCCTCCGTCGCCGCCGATCAGCCCCGCCGCGAGGTGCGCGGTGAGGGCCAGGCCGTAGCCCGCGATCACGAACGCCCCCCGGACGAGCCAACTCTTCATGTGGGGCCGCGTGAAGATCATGAAAAAGCGCTCGGGGTGCTCGAGATCCCAGATCAGGAGCCCGCCCGTGACGGCGAGCGCGAATAGCCCCAGGAGAGGCGTGAGCCTGAGCCATTCCGCGCCCTGCCAGGCGAGGCCGCCGAGCAGGCAGAGGAGCAGCGCCGCCAAGTACACGCCGGCCGAGACCCCCTTGGTGAGCGTGTACAGGCTCACGCGCCAGTCCCAGGGCACGGTGTGCGACACATCGTACGAGAGGATGGCCGCGGCCGAGGAATTGGGACCGTGGCGGCCGTCCGCCTCCATCGGGTACGGCTGGCCCGACCCGATCTCGTGCGGGCCACGGGGCTGCTCGCTCCACATGTACAGCCCCCCGCCGGGGCGGACGGCGGCGAGCGGATCGAGCGTGGCCTGGTGCGCGCCCTTGTAGAACAGCTTCGGGTGCGTCTCCTTCTCGGGCCGCCGGACGCTCACCGGGTCGCGGCCCACGTACTGCGACACCTTCGACTCGGGGTCGTCGAGGTCGCCGACGATGATCGCCTCGGTCGGGCACACGGTGACGCAGGCCGGCTCCAGCCCCATGTCGATGCGGTGCGCGCAGAAGTTGCACTTCTCCGCCGAGTGGTCCTCCGGGTTGATGAAGATGGCGTCGTAGGGGCAGGCGGCGATGCAGGCCTTGCAGCCGATGCAGATCGACTTGTCGAAGTCGACGATCCCGTCGGGGCGCCGGAACATGGCCTGCGTGGGGCACGCCGTCGTACACGGCGCATCGTCGCACTGGTTGCAGCGCGTGACCTGGTACGCGCGCCGGGTGGCGGGAAACGTCCCGACGTCGGCGTATTTCACGTACGTGCGCGTGACGCCGAGCGGCACCTCGTTCTCGGACTTGCACGCCGTCGTGCAGGCGTGACAGCCGATACAGCGCGTCTGATCGATGACCTTCGCCCAGCGGACCGGGCCGGCCTCTGTCGGCGTGGACTCTGGCATGCAAGCTCCTGGGTCAATGGCGCTGCTATGTTCCCCTGTCGTGAGGGGCCGGGCAAGCCCGCTCAGTCGGTCAGGACCACCCCGAGGCCGGGGAGGTCCACGCCGCTCACTTCGACCCGCCAGCGCTCGCCGGCGGCGAGCGGTTCGAGCGCGGTCATCGTCCCCGTGCTCACGACGCCGCCCGAAGCGGGCATCCCGCCGCCATCGAAGCGCGGCAGGAGCCGGGGCACGAAGTCCAGCGCCGCGAGCGGGTGGCCGAGTACGTCGCGCCCCCGCCCTCGGGCCGACGGACGTTCGTCCCGCAGGAGCCGGACCTCGAGCCGGTCGAGGCGGGCGATCCTCTCCTCGAAGCGCGGCGCCGCCCGTTCGATGCGGGAGCCGATGACGAGCGCCCCGTGCAGTCCGAAATCCGCCACCGAGTCCGCGGGCGTGAGGTGCCAGTCGGGATAGTGGCAGTCGACGATCTCGAACCCGAGCGCGACCCAGGCCGGCCGGGCCGGGGCCTCGGCCCCCGAGATCCCGCCGTCCGGATCGACCCCGAAGACGACCTCCACCTCGATGCGCGGTGCGCAGAAGGCGGCGAGCGATACCCGGGCGGTTGGCGCCGCGGCGTGGATGGTCCGGTCGTAGACGGGGGCCACGATGGGCTCCTCCATCCCGAACCGGGACCAGATCGCCTTGTTCGTGAAGCCCACCTTGCAGCCCGCCCGCCGGTATCCGCGCTCGCGGAGGCGACGGTCGAGCGCCGCGCCGACCCGATACGCCTCGTCGAGGCCGAACCCGGCGCCGTGCCGGGTCGGCGGCGTCGTCGCGTGGCGCCCGTCGCGGGCGGAGAGGAGCGCGCGGGCGATTTCGGCTTCGGTCACGGGGCGCTCCTGCGCGGAGGTCGGCCGGGGCTTGCGACTGGCGCACGGAAACCGGACGATGCGCCCCATGGTAACGTTCCGCGAGGGAGGATGAGATGCCCTTCGAGAGTATAGATCCTGCGACAGAGGAACAGCTTGCCTCGTTCCCGGCCCTCGACGCGGCCGGGATCGATGCGGCTCTCGACCGGGCCCGGCGCGGCTTCGACGCGTGGAAGCGGGTGTCGCTGGACGAGCGGGTGCGGCGGCTGCTCGCCCTCGCGGATCTCGTCGAGCGCGGGCAGGACGCGTACGGCCTCCTCATGACCCGCGAGATGGGGAAGCCGCTCGCCAGCGCGGTAGCCGAAGCGGAAAAGTGCGCCTGGGTGTGCCGCTACTACGCGGAGCACGGCCCCGCCCAACTCGAATCCGAACCCTTCGAGTCCACCGGCGCGAGCTGCTGGGTCGAGTACCACCCCCTGGGAGCCGTCCTCGGGATCATGCCCTGGAACTTCCCCTTCTGGCAGGCGATGCGCTCCGCGGTCCCGACGCTGATGGCGGGCAACGTCTTCCTGCTCAAGCATTCGCCGAACGTCCCGCAGTGCGCCATCGCCCTCGAGGGCCTGTTCGCGCGCGCCGGCTTCCCCGAGGGCGTGTTCCAGAACCTCTTCGCCGAGATCGAGGACATCCCGCGCCTGCTCGACGACCCCATCGTCCAGGCAGCCTCCCTCACCGGCTCCGTCGCCGCCGGCTCGTCGCTCGCGGCCGAGGCGGGCCGCCGCATCAAGACGACCGTGCTCGAACTCGGCGGCAGTGATCCCTTCATCGTCATGGAGAGCGCCGACCTCGAGCGGGCCGTCGCCACCGCGGTCGACGCTCGCATGTGGAACAACGGCCAGTCCTGCATCGCCGCCAAACGGATGCTCGTCCAGCGTTCGATCGCCGACGAGTTCGCGGCGCGCCTGATCGAGCGCGTCTCGGCGCTCAAGGTCGGCGACCCCCGGGACCCCGAGGTCGCGATCGGACCGCTCGCGCGGCGGGACCTGCGGGACAAGGTCGCGCGCCAGGTGGAGGCCACGGTGGCGGCGGGCGCCCGGGTCGCCGCGGGCGGCGGCGTACCGGAGCGCCGCGGGTGGTTCTACGATCCGACCGTCCTCGTGGATGTGCCGGACGGCTCCCCGGCCACCGATGACGAGATCTTCGGACCGGTCGCGAGCGTCTTCCCCGTCGAGGATCTGGACGAGGCCATCGAACGCGCCAACGCCACCGAGTTCGGCCTCTGTTCCGCAATCTGGACGAACGATCCCCACGAGCGGGCGCGCGCCGTTCGCGACCTCGAGGCGGGCGGCGTGTTCATCAACGGGATGTCGGCTTCGGATCCCCGCGTCCCCTTCGGAGGCGTGAAACGCTCCGGGTACGGACGCGAACTCGGCCCCCACGCGATCCGCGAGTTCGTCAACGTGAAGACCGTGTGGGTCGGCGAGGACTGATGCGGCTGGCCGTCGCGGCGCCGCTCGCTGGACTGGTCGCGGCGGGGTGTCTCGCGACGGGGAGCGTACTGGAGTACCGGGGGACCGGCCTCGCCCGCTGCTACCGGCTCGAATACGAGGCGCTGTGGGAGGGCGTCGTGGAGGCCGTCCGCTACGCCGGGCTCGTCATCGAGCGGGAGAACGTGGGGAACGGCTTCGTGCTCGCCCACAGCTACGAGCCCGAGATCGAGGCCCCGGAGGAGATGGCCCTCGAAGCGGACCAGGGCGAAGTCGTCGGTGTCTTCGTCGAGCGCGAGGGGCCGGACGTGTGGGCCGTAGAGGTCGTCAGCCGCGCCCGCTTCCGGTTCGACCCGAGCCCGCGCGACTGGACCGGGCCCGTGTTCTTGGCTCTCGAGAACCGCCTCCCCGCCGAAGCCAGCGCCCCGAACGAGGATCTGGCCGCCTGCGCCCGCGTGAGAAGCCTGACTCCTCCCGCCCCGGGCCGAAGCCCTACGTGAACTCGGCCACGACGAGTTCGACGCACGCCTCCGGCGAACGCTCCTCGGTATCCAGCCGGAGTTCGGGCCGCTCGGGCCGTTCATAGGGGGCGTCCACGCCGGTCAGGTTCCGGATTTCGCCCCGTTTCGCCCGGGCGTAGAGGCCCTTCGGGTCGCGGGCCGCGCAGGTGGCCGGCGAGGCGTCCACGAAGATCTCCTGGAACTCGCCGGGTTCGAACAGGTTGCGCGCGTAGTCCCGCCCCGCCCGGAACGGACTGATGAGCGCGACGATCACGATCAGGCCGGCATCGACCATCAGACGCGCTACCTCGGCCACGCGCCGGATGTTCTCCTCCCGGTCCGTTTCCGCGAACCCCAGGTCCCGGTTGAGGCCGTGGCGGAGGTTGTCGCCGTCCAGGAGATAGGTGTGGCGGCCCTCCGCCGTGAGCCGCCTCTCGAGCAGGTTCGCGATCGTGGACTTCCCCGACGCCGGCAGCCCCGTCAGCCACAGGCACTGCGCGCGCTGCAGCTTGAGCGCCTCGCGCGCCTCCCGCGTCACGTCGAAGTCCTGCCATTCGACGTTCAGCTCCCGCAATGGACCGCTCGCGCGCGCGAGTTCCACGCCGGCCTCAGGGACGCAGCGGCGGGGGTTCGAGCCCGCCCGTGGCCAGACCGAGTTCCGGCTCACGCCGCCCGCCGCGCCCGATCGCCCGCCTTACCCGGAGCGTGAGCGTGTGGTTCATCATCGCCAGCGCCGGCACGGCGAGCATGATGATGAAGGTCGCGAACAGGATCCCGAAGCCCAGACTCACCGCCATCGGGGAGAGGAACTGCGCCTGCGTGCTGCGCTCGAGGATGATCGGCGACACCCCCAGGAACGTGGTCACGGAGGTCAGCATGATCGGGCGGAAGCGGACCTTGGCCCCCTGCACGATGGCCTCCGCCATGGGGAGTCCCGCGCGCTGCCGTTCGTTGATGAAATCGATGAGGACGAGCGAGTCGTTCACGACCACGCCCGAAAGGCCCACGATGCCGAACATGGAGAGCATGCCGATATCGAGTCCCATGATGAGATGCCCGAGCGCCGCGCCGACGAGCCCCAGCGGAATCGAGGCCATGATGACGAGCGGCTGCACGTACGACCGGAACGGGATGGCGAGGAGCGCGTAGATCGCGAGCAGGGCGAGCAAGAAGCCGCGCGCGAGCCCCTCGAACGCCAGGGTCTGCTGTCTCTGCTCCCCGCCGAACCCGTAGCGGAGGCCCGGGAACCGGGTCTGAAGCTCCGGCAGGATCGCCGACGTGATCTCCGTGTTGACTTCCTGACCCGTGATGACGGCGGCGTCCACATCCGCCGTGACCGTCGCGATGCGGCGTCCATCGATCCGGTTGATCGTCGATGAGGCGACGCCGAACGACACGTCGGCGACCTCCGACAGCGGCGCCTCTCCGCCCGTCGGCGTCCGGATCCGGTAGTCCTGCAAATCCGCGAGCGTATTCCGCTCCGACTCCGGCAGCCTGACGTACACGCGGACCTCGTCGCGGCCGCGCTGCAGTCGATAGACCTCGTTCCCGAAGAAGGCCCCGCGTACTTGGCGCGCGAGGTCATCGAGCGTGATCCCGAGCGTTCGCGCGGCGGGCTTGAGTTCCAGTTCCAGCTCCCGCTTGCCCCGGCTCTGGTCGTCGCGGACCTCCGTCACCCCGGCGATGCGCGTCAGGCGGGAGACCAGTTCGGGAACAGCCGCCTTCAGCATCGCCGTGTCGGGGTGCGACAGCTCCACCTGCACGGGCGACCCGAGGTCGATGAGGACGGAACTGAAGGTGAGTTCGCGGGTGCCGGCGACGGGGCCCACGCGCTCCCTCCACGCCCGCTCCACTTCAATGGCCGGCACGCTGCGGATCTCCGGGTCGGACAATCGCAGGCTGACTTCGGCGATGTTCGACTGGATGAAGCTGGCCTCCGCGCTCATGCCGGGCCCTCCCGCCATCGAAGGCCGCTCCCCGACGCTCGTGAAGGTCGCCTCGATCAGCGGCGGTTCGTCCTCCGGCAGCCCCGCCTCGAGTTCCGCGACCGCCGCGTATCCCTCGCGCTCCACGTAGCTGGCGACTTCCAATGTGCGCTCGCTCGTCGTCCCCTCGGCCATCTCGATGTAGGCGACGACCTCCTCGCCCTCGATCACGGGGAGGAGGCTGAACCGCAGGTGGCGTCCCGCGACGAGTCCCGCCACGAGCAACAGGGAGGAGAGGGCCCCCAGCACAATCAGCCCCGGGCGCCGTACCGCGAATCGTACGGAGCGCTCCAGCGGGCCATCGATGAAGCGCTGCAGCTGCTTCTGCACGAGCGCCTGGAGGCGGTACACCGGTCCCAGCAGTCCCTTCTTCGCACGGTGCGCGCCCGGCGCCGGCAGGTGCGAGAGGTGGTAGGGAAGGATGAACAGGACTTCGACGAGCGACAGCACGAGCACCGAGATCACGATGGCGGGGATCACGTAGAGGAACTTCCCGAGGCTCCCGGGAACGAAGAGCAGCGGGGTGAACGCCGCCACGGTCGTGAGCACGGCGAAAATCACCGGCACGGACACGCGCCGCGTGCCCCGTATGGCCGCCCGCAGCCCGGGCGTCCCCTTTTCGCGTTCCGCGAAGATGTTCTCCCCCACCACGATCGCGTCGTCCACCACGATCCCGATTGCGAGGATGAAGCCGAACAGCGCCATCATGTTGATGGAGATGCCGAACCCCGCCATCACCGCGAACACGCCCGCGAAGGAGAGGCCGATCCCGACCGCCGTCCAGAACGCGAGGCGCAGGTCGAGGAAGAGGGCCAGCGCCACGAGGACGAGAATCAGACCGAGCCGGCCGTTCTTGATGAGGAGGTCGATCCGGCTCTGCAGGTATTCGGCTTCGCTGCGCCAGATGCTGTACTCGACGCCCCGCGGCAGCGAGCCCGCCAATTCATCCTCCAGATAGCGTTCGACGACATCAACGATCTCCAGGACGCGCTCGTCCCCCGTCCTCATGACCTTGACGAAGGCCGTCGGCTCCCCGTTGTAGGCGTTGATGAGGTCGTTGTTCTCGAAACCGTCCTGGACGTCGGCGATGTCGCCGAGGCGGAGCATCGAGCCGTCGACGCTCGCCCGCACGATGATGTCCGCGAAGTCCGACCGGGTGTAGTTCTGTCCCCGGATGTGGACGAGGATCTCCTCGCGATCGGTCTCGACGCTCCCCCCGGGCAGGTCGAGACTGCCGCGACGTACGGCCGCCGAGACTTCGTCGAGCGTGAGACCGTGCGCGCGCAGGGCATCCTTCGAAACTTCGATGGAGATCTCGTACTGCCGGACGCCGGAGACGCGCACGAGGGAGATCGTCGGCAGCGAGGTGAGGTCGTCCTTCACCCGGTTCGCGATCTCCTTGAGGGTCCGCTCGGGGGCATCCCCGAAGATCGCGATGTCCACGACGCCACTCTCGGCGGTGAGCGCGACGACCTCGGGCTCCTCCGCATCGAGGGGGAAACTCGTGATCCGGTCGACGGCGGACTTGATCTCGTCCAGCGTTCGAGACTGGTCCGTGCCGAGCGCGAGTTCGGCCATCACGACCCCCACGTTCTGCGAGGCCGCGCCCGTGATGCGGTCGATGCCCTGAATACCGGAGATGCGCTCCTCGATCCGCTGCACGATCGCCTGCTCGACTTCGTCGGGAGAGGCGCCGGGGTACTGGACCCGGATCTGGATCGTGTCCAGAGAGATCTCAGGGAAGGTCTCCTGCGGCAGGTTCACGAGGCTCACGATGCCCGCCACGATGATGAGCACCATGAGCAGGTTGGCGGCGACGCCGTGCTTGGCCATCCATGCGATGGCGCCCCTCATGAGCCGACTCCTTCGGGATCGGCGGTGCCTTCGGGATCAGCGGTGCCTTCGGGTTCGGTGGCGCCCGCGGGTGCCGCGTCCCAGCTCTGCGCGCTCTCGAGGAACTGCACCGGCTGCACGGTCATGCCATCGGTGACGAAGACGAGCATCGATACGATGACCGGGGTTCCGTCGACGATCGATCCGAGCACCATCGCCTCGTCATCCACCTCCTGGATCGGTTCGACCGGCGTCATGACGAGCAGCGTGTCGTCCTGCACCGTCCACAGCACGTCGCCGTCGCGCACGGCGCCGGCGGGGACGACGGCGTACTCCTCGAAGCTCGTCCCTTCGATGTCCACGGTCGCGTAGCTGCCGATCAGGAGCGGAGGCCGGTGAGGCTCATCCTCGATGGGCGTGAACGGCTCGGGAACCCGGACCACCACGTCGACGGTGCGCGTCTGCTCGTCGAGCGCCGCTTCCGCGCGGTCCACGTATCCGGACCATGCGTACTCGACCCCCCCGTACTCCGAGGTGATTCCGACCGGGATCCGGGTTTCGGCCTCGCCCGCCCGCGCGCTCCACAGGCGCTCGATCAGCGCCGCCTCGTTGTCGCTCAGCGGCACGACGATCTCCACCTCGTCCGTCGCGTACAGGCGGCCGACCGACTGCCCGGCCGCGACGAACTGCCCGAGGTCCACCGTCTCCTCGCGCACGATCCCGTTGAACGGCGCCCGGATCCACGTCCGTTCAAGTGCCAGCCGCGTGTCGTCCAGCCTCGCCGCGGCGCTCCTGAGGGCGGCCCTCGCCGCACCCAGTTGCGGTTGCCGCGTGACGAGCGCGTTGGGCGGCGTCGGATCGAGGTTCTCGCGGGCGGCGAGCCGCGCCCATTCATCGAGCGCCAGCCGCGCGTTCTCCTCGGCCTCCAGCAGGGCCACCTCGCGCTGGGCGACATCCGCGTCCGCCGCCTCCACGGCATTCTCGTAGTCCGCCGGATCCACGCGCAGGAGCGGCTCGCCCTCGAGGAAGCGCCCACCGCTGACGAGGGCGGGCGACGCCCAGATCACGCGTCCGCCGACCTGCGGCGCGATCGTGACTTCGGCGCTGGGCCGCACGGTGCCGCCGCCCCGCACCTTGATCGCCCCCTGCGTCACGCGGGCGGGCACCGTGCTCACCCTGGGGATCACCCGCGGCGGTTCCACCTCCGCCGGCTCGGCGCGCATCCCGAACAGGAGCGCGAAACCGAGCACCCCCACACCGATGACGATCGCTCCCTGTCCCAGCCGCTTCAGCAATCCCGGCCGCGAGGCGGGTGCCTCCGCCTCCTCGGCCCAGTACAGCGTCTGTCGCGTTCCGTCTTCCATCTCTCCGCCCTATCTCCGATCGGGGAGCGTCCGCGCTCCGCCCTCGTTGTCGCTCATGTCGACTTCTTCGACATCCTCCGCCACCCACGCGCCGCCCAGGGCGCGGTGGACGGCGAGCCGCGCCTCGCCGAACCCGCGTTCGGCGAGCACCCGCGTCGTCTCGGCCCCGTTCAGGTTGACCCTCGCGTCCAGGTACTCGACGTAGTCCCCGACCCCGCTCTGGTAGCGCTCGAGCTGGTTCTCGAGCGAGGCTCGGGCGTCCGCGACCTGTTCCATGACCTGCGCGTAGCGTTCCCGTTCGTTCTCGAACTGCCGCAGGCTCGTCCGCACTTCCCGGTAGGCGCCGAGCACCGTGCGCGCGTAGGCGATGAGGGCCTGGTCGTACTGCGCCCCGGCCGCCCCGAGGTTCGCCCGCAGCCGGCCCCCCTGGAAGATCGGCGCGACGATGCCGCCGATCAGGTTCGTGAACCACTGGTCGACGTAGAACAGGTTCTCCGCCTCGGCCGACTGGAAGCCCCCCGAGGCGTTCAGCGAGATGGACGGGAGCAGGTCCGCGCGGCGCGCCCCCACGCGCAGGCGGGCCGCCTCGACGCGCTCGAAGGCGGCCATCACGTCGGGCCGCGCCTCGAGCAGCGACATCGGCAGCCCGGCCGGGATCGGCGTCGGGTCGATCGCCGGCGCGAGGCCGGCCGGCAGCAGGTCGTCGATCGTCCCCGCGTAGCGTCCCAGGATGAGCGCGAGACGGCCCTCCGCGTCGTCCAACGCCGTGCGCAGCCCCGGAAGATTCGATTCGGCGGTCCGATACTGCTGCCGGATCGCGTACAGTTCGAAGGTGTTCGTGAGGCCGGCCTGGTATCGCTCCCGGGTGAGTTCGGCGCGTTCCCTCAGCAGGTCCACGTTGTCCTCGGCGATCGCGAGCTGGGCGCGCGCGGATACGACCTCGAGATACGTCGAGATCGTCGAGCCGATGACCGTGAGACGCACCGTTTCGGCATCCCCTCGCGAGGCGAGGAAATCCCGCACCGCGGCACCCGATTCGTTCCGCAGGCGCCCCCAGAAGTCGAGTTCGTACGAGAAGCCGAGCGAGGCGGAATAGGTGGTGAACTCGAAGCGGTCGGGGAAGGCGAACCCCAGCCCCGGGAACCCACCATCCCCGTCGCCCGCTCCGTCGTCGTCGCCGCCGAACTGGGAGCCGAGTCCGGTATTCGCCGGGGTGCTCGACCGGTTGGCGTCTCCGCTCAGGCTCAGCGCCGGGAAGAGCGGCGCCCGCGCGATCCGGTAGCGATGCCGCAGTTCCTCGAGCCGCGCGATCGCCTCCCGCAGGTCGAGGTTCCGGGTGAGGGCGGTCTCGATCAGGCGGTCCAGCGTCGGATCGTCGAACGCGCGCCACCAGGCGAGCGCTTCGGGTTCGACCTCGGCGGGCGGAGCCTCTACATCGTAGGCCTCGGGCATCTCCACCACCGTGGCGGGCATGCGGGGCGCCGGAGCGAGCGAACAGGCGCTCGCCGTCGCCAGCAGGAGCAGTCCGGCGCCGCGCCGCGGGAACGTTCTCATGCGCGCGCCTCCTCCCGGGCGGGGGCCGGGCGCAGCCCCCCGAGCAGGAGGTCGACGATGTGCGCCTTCCGCTCCTGCAGGAACCGATCGAAGTTCTCCACGGCGCGCGAATGGAAGAGTCGCACCGTCGGCAGCGCGACGAACGGAAACAGGCACGCGGAAACGATCGTGAGCAGCGTGTGCCGCAGGTCGACCTCGCGGATCTCCCCCGCGGCCATTGCCGTCCGCATCCTGTCCTCCAGCAGGAGCCCCGGCACTTCCTCACGTGCCTCCATCGCGGTGGTCAGGTGTCGCTCGAGCACCCCGCCGCCGCACAGACACTCGCTCAGCATGAGGCGGGCCATGTCCTGATGTTCGTAGATGTATTCGATGTATCCGTACACGAACGCGCGCAGGCTGTCCTCGAACCCCTGCTCCGCCCGCAGCGACTGGCTCAACCCGGTCATGAACTGGCGGCAGCCGTGCGCGAATACGGCCTCGTACAGCTGCTCCTTGGTGCGGAAGTAGTAGTGCAGCAGGGCGCGATTGATCGCCGCGCGGTCCGCGATCTCCTGGAGCCGCGCGCCATCCCGCCCCTTGCGGGCGAACACCTCGAGCGCCGCGTCGAAGATTCTCTGCTCGGTCCCCGGCGGTTCCGGCGCCCTCCCGGCCTTCGGCGTCGCCTCCATGCCCGGGTCGCCCGCCAGGGCGGCCGGGGCGGCTCCCGATTTCGCGACCATCATGATCTCCCGCAGTTATCAGGAAGGTTTAACGTTTTTGTCAACGGGGGCCGGACACTAGTCACGAGCCGGATCGACCGCAAGTTTACGCCCCCGGCTTGTGACCTTGGCAACGGGGCCGCGTGATTCGAGAGGTGGAGCGACGGAGGAGAGATGAAACCACGCATCCGGGTCTACACCGCGACCGTCGTCACCGTACTCGCGTTCGCGACGCTGCCGGTCGTCCTGAGGGCGCAGAGCGCGCCCCAGGTGGCGCGATCCGGGGACGGGGTCGTCGCCGCCGCGCAGCCGTTGGCGGCGGCCGCCGGCGCGCGCATGCTGGAACTCGGGGGCAACGCCGCCGATGCCGCCGTCGCCGCGGCCTTCGCGATCTCCGTGGTCGAACCGAGCATGAACAGCGTCGGGGGGCGGAACCAGATCCTCATCCGGACCCCCGACGGCAAGATCGCCGGCATCGACGGAACGACCTCGGTCCCGCTCGGATACGACCCCGCCACGGCGCCGAGCGCCGCGTACGGATACGCCACGGTCGGCGTGCCGGGAGCCGTGGCCGGGCTCATGCGGCTGCACGAGGAGTACGGCTCGCTGCCGCTGACCACGGTCATGGCCCCGGCGATCGACTACGCGGAGCACGGTTTCCGGCTGCTGCCGGGTGAGGCCCGCCGCCAGGCCGGCTCGCGGGCGCAGGTCGCCGAGTCCGAGGGAGCGCGGCGCTACTACCTGAAGCCGGACGGGTCGCCCTGGCAGCCGGGCGACCGCCTCGTCCAGTCCGACATGGCCGCGACGCTCAAGGCGATCTCGCTGGGCGGGGGAGACGCCTTCTATCGCGGCGGGATCGCCGACCGCATCGCCGCGGACATGGCGGCCAACGGCGGCTTCCTCACGCACGAGGCGCTGGACGCGTACCGGGCGGAGGATTCCCGGATCGTGCGGGGTTCGTACCGGGGGTTCGAGATCGTCGGGTCGGACATCCCGGCTTCGGGCGCCGTCGCGATCCTCGCCCTCCACATCGCGGAGGAGTTCGATCCCGACAGCATGAGCGACGAGGCGTGGGGCTCCGTCATCGCCCAGTCGCTGGCCCTCGCGATGACGCAATACCGGCGGGACAGTTCCGACTCCTCCGCCGTACGCGTAACGTCCAAGGCCTTCGCGCGCGAACTGGCCGAGCAGGTGCGGGTGCCCTCCGCGGCCACCATGGAATCGGGCTCGCGGTCCGGGGCGGCGATGTCCCCCCTCAGCCTCGCGCTCGCCGCGGGAGATCGCGATCTGTGGCTGCCGCCGGATGAGGGTCACACGACGCACCTCTCGGCGGCCGACGGGAACGGGATGGCGGTCGCCCTCACGCAGACGATCGGCCCCGGCATGGGAGCGAAGGTCGCGACGCCCGGACTCGGCTTCCTCTACGCGGTGACGCTGGGCGGCTACCTCGGGATCAGCGAGCCGGGGGAGCGCGCCCGCTCCGGGATCACCCCCTTGATGGTGCTCGACGACGGCGAACCGCTCCTCGTGCTCGGAGCCGCGGGGGGCATCCGGATCATCTCGGCGGTCGTCCAGGCGGTGACGCGGGTCATCGACGACGGCCTGGCGCTGCCTGCCGCGCTCGCGGCCCCGCGCGTGCATCCGGACTTCGGACCCGAGGGACTCGCCGGCTTCGCGGTGGAGGCGGGACCGGAGGACGGCTGGTCGGAGGCGTCGGTCGAGGCGTTCCGCGACATGGGGTTCGACATCACGGCCACGCCGCGACAGGGCGCCTTCGGGCGTATCCACGGCCTGCAGTACGACGCGGCGACCGGCACCTGGACCGGCGCCGCCGACCCCGACTGGGAGGGCGCCGCGGTCGCGCCCCGCCCGGCCGGAGTGAGCGGAGGCAACTAGCGGCGGAAGTCGCCCGCCTTCCACATCCCGCCCTTCACCTGGGCGATGGCGAGGTCGGAATCCACGTTGGCGGGCTTCGTGAGCAATCTCCCCACGCCGTCGATACCGCCGTCGCCAACCTGCACCATGTTCGGCAAGAGCCTCGGTATCCGTGTAACGGCCCACTTCTCAAATTCGAACGGCTCATCATGCGCCAGCCTTGCCGCGCCCTCAATATCAGTGGGGATACCCGTGTGGTGGAGCGAAAGGCCGCTACCCGCAGGAAATGGCCAGAATGGCGTCACGCCGCCAACCATTCCGGCGCATGGAGGCCAGCCGCGAAACGGCGCACCATCCGCCGCCGCGAGATTGCCACGGCCGCGCCGGAGCGCTCCCCCGTCACCGTCGCATCGATCTCCGAGGCAGCCCGCAGGCCCGACTGGAGGGCTCCCTGCATCCACCCCCGCTCCCCCGAGGCGTGCTCGCCAGCGAAGTGAATGGGGCCCTCGGGTGATGCCAGTTCCGGGTGCTCCGAGAACGGGGGATCGTACTGGGTGTAGGCCGCCCCAATCCAAGGCTGCTGCTCCCACGCGAAGTGGGTCCCGCGCTCCGCGACCTCGCGCGAGCCGGGGAAAAGGTCATCAAAGCGATCGATGAAGCCGGGCACGATGGTGCCGGCCTCCATCGCCGCGACCGTGCGCGCCATGTCTCCGAACATGTAGGACATCAGAATTCCCCGAGGCCCCTCCTGGTTCCAGGTGGGATGCCAGAACTCCGAGAACCCCTCCACAAACGACAGCCCCCATCCGTTCAAGCCGTCGCCCTCCCAGATTCGGTCCGCATACTGAACGTAGACCCGAGTGACGTCCTCGTAGGAAGTGGCCTCGAAGGCCGCTCGCTTCGCTTCCGAGAGGATGGGGTCGAACACGATCCTGTCGATGACGGGGAGGGGGACGGTGCAGATGAGGTAGCTGCCCTTCACCTCCTCCGCGGCGTCTCCGGTTCCGTAGGTGGCCACCACCCCGGCCTCATCCCGGACCACCCTCGTCACCGGCGAGCCGTACACCACACGGTCTCCGAGCGCTTCGGCGAACGCCAACGGCAGGGCATCGGTCCCAGCCGGAATCTTGAGCCACGTGTCCCGTCCCCTGGCGAGGAACACGCCCGGCGTCTGCCGGTAGCGGTCGCCCTGCTCGGGAACGATGAGGTACTCACCTTCCTGCGTATAGAAGGGAGATGTCTCGATGCCGAAGTGGTCGATGTAGCCGAGCGTTCGATCATGGTCGGGTGGGATACGGGCGGGGCCAGATTCGGCGATGAGCCCGTCGTCGAAGGGCTCGCGAAGTGTCTGCGCCCGGCCCCCGGCTGCGTTTCTTGCTTCCAGAACCCGGACATCGTGCCCCGCCCGGACCAACTCGTATGCGGCGACGAGCCCGGACAGACCGGCGCCCACCACGATCACGTCGACCCGATCTTCGGGCGGCGGTGGCGGCGGCGGCGGTGGCGGCGGCGGTGGCGCGGGGGGAGGCGCGGGCGGTGGCGCAGGGGGCACGCTGACGACCGGACCCATCCCGTTGTCCGAGCAGCCAGTGCCCAAGGAGAGAGAGACCAGGGCGCCACTACCCCGGACGAGAAAGTTGCGGCGGCTGACAGCTGTATTGCTGACCGTTGTCTTCTTGATCTCGGCTCCTTAGTGACGATCGCGCCGCCGTGCGGGTTGATGTCCGGGTTGAGTGCGCGGAGTACCGCGTCCAGTGCTTTGCCCCAAGGCTCGGCAAGGTACCGGGACGTGCGGGGCAAGCCGTCCACCGTCGTAGAGACGCCACCGCTTTGACCCTACCACCTGTAGCACAGATACATCATGCGTGTCCCAGTGGGGCCTGAAACCTTGGGTCCTACGCACACATTATCGCCGGAGCAAGCTGTGTAAATCCCCCATTTGGGGGACGTGCGTCACGATCCCCTACGGCGAACCGCTCGCGCCCGGAGTGTAGAATCCGGCCTAGCGCTGCATCGCGGGGCAGCCTGCCGCCTCCCCGACGGCCCGCCGGATCAGCACCTCCGCCAAGTGCAGGCGGAACTCCGAACTCGCGTTCTCGTCCGCCGGCGGGGTCTCGAGTTCCGACACCTTCGAGGCCGCCGCCATGATCTCGGCCTTGTCGGAGGTGCCGGCGAGGGCGGCCTCGACCGCATGCGCCCGCAGCGGCGTGCCGCCCATGTTCGTGAGGCCGATCGTGGCCCCCGCGATCCCGTCGCTCCAGTGCACGACCGCGGCGACCCCGACGATCGCCCAGTCCTGCGCGCGCCGCTGGAACTTGTGGTACGCGCTGCCCCACCCGTCCTTTCGCGGCACCCGGATCCCGGTCACGATCTCACCGGAGTCCATGGCCGGCATGAACGGCCCGACGAAGTAGTCGGCCGCGGCCACGGAACGCATGCCGCCGCTCCCCGCCACCGAGATCTCCGCGTCGAGTGCCAGGAGCGCGGCGGGAAGGTCCGAGGCCGGATCCGCGTGGGCGACGGAGCCGCCGATCGTGCCTCGATGCCGCACCTGCGGATCGCCGATCCCCTCCGCCACCTGCGCGATGAGACCGCAGCCGCCCGTGAGTTCGGCCGCGCCCGCAAGCTCATGGTGCGTCGTCAGGGCGCCGATCGAGACCCCGTCGCCATCCGCGTGCACGCCGCGCAGTTCATCGAGCCCGCCGATGTCCACCAGCAGCGTCGGCCGGGCCAGGCGCAGCCGCATCAGCGGCAGCAGCGAATGACCGCCGGCCAGCGGCCTCGCGTCTTCCCCTCCCTGGGCGAGAAGACTCAGCGCCTCGTCGAGGGACCCCGCGCGCTCGTATTCGAAAGAAGCCGGAATCATGCATCACCTCCCTGCGCCGCCTGAATGGCTCGCCATACTCGTTCCGGAGTCGCCGGCATCGGGACATCCGTCACGCCGAGGTGCGCGAGCGCGTCCACCACCGCGTTGATGACCGCCGGCGCGGAACCGATCGTCCCCGCCTCGCCGATCCCCTTCACCCCCATCGGGTTCGAGGTGCTCGGCGTCACCGTCCGGTCCGTCTCGAAGTACGGGAACTCGGCCGCCGACGGCACGAGATAGTTGATCATGGAGGAGGTCTCGAGCGTGCCGTCTTCGGCGTAGGTCGCCTCCTCGTACAGCGCCGCCGCGATCCCCTGCGCCACGCCGCCGTGTACCTGTCCGTCCACGATGACGGGGTTGATCACGGGCCCGCAGTCGTCCACCGCGATGTAACGGACGAGTTCCACCGCGCCGGTATCGGTATCCACCTCGACCACGGCAACATGCGTACCGAAGGGGAAGGTGAAGTTCGGCGGATCGTACACGCAGCCCGCCTCGAGCCCGGGTTCCGAGTCCTCCGGCAGGCTGTGCGCGGTCCACGCCGCAAAGGCGAGTTCGGGCATCGACTTCGTGCGGTCCGGCACCCCCTTCACCGAGAACGTCCCCGCCTCGTAGTCGAGATCCTCGGGCGCGACCTCGAGCAGGTGCGCCGCCAGCAGCCGAGCCTTGTCGACGACCCGTCCGCAGGCCTTGTAGACCGCGACCCCGGCCACCGCGAGACTGCGGCTTCCGTATGTGTTCATCCCGTGGGGCGCGACATGTGTATCGCCGTGCAGCACCGTGACATCCTCGTACGGAATCCCGAGCGCGTCAGCCGCGATCTGGGACCATGAGGTCACATGCCCCTGCCCGTGCGGCGAGCTGCCCGTCACGACCTCCGCCTTCCCGGTCGGCAGCATGCGCACCGTGGCCGCGTCCCAGCCCCCCGCGGCATACTTGAGCGAGGCCAGCACCTGCGAGGGGGCGAGCCCGCAGATCTCCACGTAGGAGGAGAACCCGACGCCGATCTGCTTGCCCGCCCCGCTCTCCCTGCGCTCCGCCTGGTCGCTCCGGAACCCCGCGTAGTCCAGCAGCTCGACCGCCCGATCCAGCGCGGGCTCGTAGTTCGCCGAATCGAAGGCGAGGCCGCCCGGGCTCTGGACCATGTCGCCAGCCGGGAGGAAGTTCCGCCGCCGGATCTCGGTCGGGTCGACCCCGACCTCGCGCGCGAGCACGTCCATCGCCCGTTCGATCGCGTAGGTGGCCTCGGGCCGGCCGGCGCCGCGGTAGGCGTCCGTCGGCGTCGTGTTCGTGAACACGCCCGTGCACTCGAAGTGGTACGCCTCCCCGCCGTAGCAGCCGCAGTAGAGGAAGGCGCCCAGAAGCGGGACCCCCGGCGCCACGAGCTGCAGGTACGCGCCCATGGCCGCGAGGATGTTCACCCGGTACCCCAGAATCTCGCCGTCCGAGGTCGCCGCGATCTCGATCTCCTGGACCTGGTCGCGGCCGTGGATCGTGGCCACGTATCCCTCGCTCCGGCTCGCCACCCACTTGACCGGCCGCCTCAGGCGCCGCGCGAGGGCGATGCAGAGCGCCTCCTCCGCGTACACGTTGAGCTTCGAGCCGAAGCCGCCGCCCACATCCGGCGCGATGACGCGGATCTGCGACTCGGGGATCCCGAGCGTGAGCGCGAACAGTACCTTCGCCACGTGGGGGATCTGCGTGGTCGACCAGACGGTGTAGTCGCCCGCCGCGGGCACCGACTGGACGACGACCGCGCGCGGCTCCATCGCGTTCGGGATCAGCCGGGGCTGCCTGTAGCGCTCCTTGACCACGACGTCGGCCTTGGCGAACGCCGCGTCCACGTCGCCGTTGGTCAGGGTCCAGGTGTAGCTCTTGTTGTCGTCGAACGACTCGTGCACGCGGGGCGCGCCGTCGGCCAGCGCCGCCTCCACGTCCACGACCGCCTCCATCACCTCGTAGTCGACCTCCACCAGTTCCGCCGCGTCGAGCGCCGCGTTGCGGCTGGTCGCCACCACGACCGCGACCGCGTCGCCCACGTAGCGCGCCACATCCTGCGCCACGGGCCAGTGGTCGGGGATCCGGATGTCGTCCGTCACGGGCCACGCCATGGGCAGCCCCGCCGCCCACTCGCCGGCCAGGTCCGCCCCGCTGAACGCGGCCACCACGCCGTCCGCGGCGCTGGCGGCGGACACGTCCACCGAGTTGATGCGCGCCGATCCGAACGGGCTGCGCACGAGTGCCATGTGAAGCATGCCGGGCAGCGTGAGGCCTTCCACGAACTGGCCCTGCCCGGTGAGAAGCTTGGGATCCTCTTTCCTGGGGACCCCGCCGCCTACGTATTTCTCAGCCGTCGCCATATCTCTCGTCCCTCCCTTGGCCGCCTAGGCGCCCATCTCGTCGGCGGCCGCGAGCACCGCCTTGACGATGTTGTGGTAGCCGGTGCAGCGGCAGAGGTTGCCCTCCAGCGCCAGCCGAACCTCCCCCTCCGTCGGCGAGGGGTTCTCATCCAGGTAGCCGACCGCGGCCATCATCATCCCGGGCGTACAGAACCCACACTGGAGGCCGTGGTTCTCGTGGAACGCCTTCTGGATCGGGTGCCAGTCGCCGTTCGACGCCAGCCCCTCGACGGTGGCCACCTCCCGCCCATCGGCCTGGACCGCCAGCACCGTACACGACTTCACGGACTGCCCGTCCATGAGCACCGTGCAGACGCCGCAGGAGGACGTGTCGCAGCCCACGTTCGTGCCGGTCAGTTCGAGTTGTTCGCGAATGAAATGAACGAGGAGGGTGCGGGGTTCGACGTCCGCCTCGTGCCGAACCCCGTTCACGGTCACGGAGATGCGCTTCATGCGGCCACTCCTGATCCTGTGCCGGCAAGAGCGCCGGCGGAGCTCCGGAAAGGGACTCATCCGGCCGCCCACCGGCCGGGGGGATGCAGTCTAGAACGGGCCGCGGGGCCGGGGCAACCGGCCCCGCTGTCGGGCGTCTCCGGCGCGGGCCTACACGGCCGTTTGGCGGCGCGCCGCCGCGTATTGGAGCGCCAGCCAGGAGACGGACGCGAAGCCCAGGATCACGAAGCCGACGACGGAGGAGCCCATCGTCACCTGGATCCCACTCCAGATCAGGCTCGAACTCACCTCGTTGACCTGCGAGACAAGGTCGGCGACCATCCAGGCGCCGATCAGCGACCCGAGGACGCCGAGGCACGCGGCGAGGGCGCCGAGGACGAGGATGGAATGGATGCGCAGGCTCGCCGCCGGGGCTCCGGGGCGAAACAGGTCGATCGTCGCGCGCACGATCTGCACCAGCATCAGAATCAGGACGAGCCAGATCGGATACTGGATGAGTCCGAGGGAGTCGAAGAAGGTCATCGTTACCTCTGCGTGAATGAGGTTGGTGTGAGCCGTGAACCGGCAAAGAACGTCGATATGCGCTTCTCGATCATCTCGTCGTTGATCAGGCGCGGGGTGATCGCGAGCCAGCCGAAGAGTCCGAAGATGGCCGCGCCGAACCCGAGTGCCGCGAAGGAGACGATGCGGCGGACGGCGTCCCAGATGGCCGGCAGCGCAAAAGCTTCGGCTTCGAGCGCCTCGAACGCGCCGTAACCCTCCCAGGCGGCGCCCAGCGCCCCAAGGGCGACCGCGGCGACGACGAGGCCGATCTGACGCTCCCAAAGCTGTCGTCGCAGATCCGGCCGCAGGTCGCCGTCGATCCAGAGGCACTTGGCGGCCCGGGTCCAGTTCGCGGCGAGGAGCGCGACAACGAGGACCTGGGGCCAAGCCAACAGGGCCGTGGCGCCGAGCAGACCCGACCAGATCATCGCCATGCATGCGGCCGCACCGGCCAGGATCGCGGCCGCTGCGATGCCGAGACGATCCGCCCGGTCAAGCCACCCGGCCGCTCGCACCCAGCGGCCCAGCGGCGGCGCATGCTGCGCTTCGAGTTCCGAGAGCGCCTCCTCGGTCGGGACGAGCTGTCGCAGCGCGGCGCGCCGGGCCTGGGCCGGGCGGTTCATATCGAATCCGTCCCCACGATGAAGTCGTATCGATGGCGGGTATCCCGGGCCGGGTCTGGTGACGAGATTCCGGAGGGGACGGATCAGGGAGGGCAATGTATACGACGTGCATCTTCTGCCACGGTGACCTCGCCCGGAACGAGGCCATCGAGGAGTTCCCGGTCGGGCGCCGCCTCGCCTTCGACGGCTCCCGGGGACGCCTCTGGGTCGTCTGCCGGCGCTGCGAGCGCTGGAACCTCTCGCCGCTGGAGACACGGTGGGAGGCGATCGAGGCGTGCGAACGCGCCTTCGAGACCACGCGCATGCGCGTCGCCACGGACAACATCGGGCTCGCCAAGGTGAAAGAGGGGCTTGAACTCGTTCGCGTGGGAGACCCCGTCCGCCAGGAGTTCGCGGCATGGCGCTACGGCGACCAGTTCGGCCGCCGACGCCGCCGGGCCATGCTCATCACCGGCGCGGGCGCGACCGCGACCGGGGCCTTTGTCGCCGGGAGCATGGTGACGGGCTTCTCGCTGATTGCGGCCTTCTCGAGCATCCCGAGCCTGATCCAGCAGTGGTATCAAGATCGCGTGATCCTCCGTCTCAGGAACGAGGTCGAAGACCCGATCCGGATCCAGCGAAAACACCTCTACACGTCGCGCCTGGTCCCGAGCGCCGACGCCTCGGGATGGGATCTCAGCGTCGATCACATCCCGGGCTGGGACAAGTCGCTGAGGACACGTAAGCAGAAGGACCGGCGACATACGATGATCGTTCACGGCAGCGAGGCCATCGGCCTGGCCGGGCAACTCATGGCACACGCGAACCGGAGCGGTGGCGGGCGCAAGACGGTCCGCACGGCGGTGGCCCGAATCGAGGAGGCCGGCCACCCCGAGGCGTTTCTCCCACAGGCGGCCGATCTCGCGCAGCGCGACTTCTCCGGGCGCCGGCGGCCAGGCCTCTCGGCAAAGAAAATCGAGGCACTCACGAAACCCCTGCCCGGGACGCTGGCGGGCCTCAAGGTGGATGTGCGGCTCGCGATCGAGATGGCGACCCACGAGCAGGCCGAGCGCGAGGCGCTCGAGGGAGAACTGAAGGAACTCGAGGCGCGTTGGCGCGAGGCGGAAGAGATCGCCCGCATCGCCGACAGCCTGTTCGTGCCGGAGAGCGTAGAGAGCTTCATCGAGGGTGAGCGTGCTCGCCACGAACCTGACCCGACGGACCGGACCCCAACCGGTTGAGAGCCTGTCCGGCGGCGTCACCGGTCTCTATCGTCCCGGGGGGTTACGGAGGTCCGCCGCCAACCCGCCTCGAACGACGCCTGCAGGAAGGGAGCCTTGAGCGATAAGAGACTCATCGTCGTCGGAGACCGCGTGCTCATCGAGCCGCTGGAGGGCGAGGAGCGCACCAACGTCGGTCTCTATCTTCCTCCCACCGCGATCGACAAGCAGGCCGTGCAGGCGGGCACGGTGGTGGCGGTCGGACCCGGCACGCCGGTGGGGCCGCCCGCGGAACTGGGCGATGAACCGTGGAAGATCGGCGCAACCGAGGCGCGCTACCTTCCCATGCAGGCACGGCCGGGCGACTACGCCCTCTTCTTCCGGAAAGCAGCGGTCGAGATCACGTTCGAGGGCACCCGGTATCTCGTGGCACCCCAGGGGGCGATCCTCACCCTCGTCCGGCCGGAGGAGCGGCGAGAGACCTCGGACGGGTTCGACCCCTCGTTCCTCTAGCAGGCCGTGGAAAAAGTCGCGATGTCCCGCGCCGGTGTTGATGGTTAGATTGTGGGCGGGACAAGAGGCAACCGGCGGTCACGGGAGGTTGGCGATGGCGGTGGGCAGGATGCCGGGCGAGCGACAGGAGGAGCTGTTCATTGCGGCGAGCGCGGTGCGGGCGCTGGACAACCCGTTCTACGCGGCTTTGGACAAGCTTCTGCGCAAGAGCGGCTTCGACGAGTTCGCCGAGGAGGCGTGCCGGGAGTTCTACGCGGCGCGGATGGGCCGGCCGGGCCTGCCACCGGGCGTGTACTTCCGGATGCTGATGGTGGGATACCTGGAGGGGATCGGCTCGGAACGGGGCATCGCGTGGCGTTGCCGGGACTCGATCTCGCTGCGGGAGTTTCTGGGCTACGGTCTGGCGAAGACGCCGCCGGAGCATTCCACGCTGTCGAAGACGCGCAAGCGGCTGAGCCTGGAGGCCCACGGCGCGGTGTTCGGCTGGGTGCTGGAGGTGCTGCGGGAGTCGGGGCTGCTGCGGGGCAAGACCGTGGGGGTGGACTCGACGACGCTGGAGGCGAACGCGGCGCTGCGCGCGATCGTGCGGCGTGACGACGAGACGGAGTACGACGCGTGGCTCGAGCAGCTGGCGCGGGCGTCCGGGATCGAGACGCCGACGCGGGCCGACCTTGCGAAGCTGGACCGCAAGCGTCCGGGGAAGGGGTCCAACAAGGACTGGAAGCATCCGCACGACCCGGAGGCGCGGATCACGAAGATGAAGGACGGCCGCACCCGCTTGGCGCACAAGCTCGAGCAGGCGGTCGACATGGAGACCGGCGCGGTGGTCGCCGTGACGGTGCAGACGATGGACGGCGGCGACTGCGCGTCGCTGCCGGTGACGCTGGACGAGACGGAGCGGCGGCTGGCGGAAGTGGGTGCGGAGCCGAGGGAAGTGGTGGCCGACAAGGGCTACCACTCGAACGCGACCATGACGAGCGTGAAGGAGCGGGGACTGCGGAGCTACGTGAGCGAGCCGAACCGGGGCCGCCGGAAGTGGAAGGGCAAGCGGGACGCGCGGAAGGCCGTGTACGGCAACCGCCGCCGCAACCGGGGCGAGCGGGGGAAGCGGCTGCAGCGCGAACGCGGAGAGAAGCTGGAGCGCACCTTCGCCCACCTCCTCGTGACCGGAGGGTTGCGCCGCGTTCACGTCCGCGGGCAGGAGGAGATCCGAAAACGGATGCTCGTTCACGCCGCCGCCTTCAACCTCTCGCTGGCGATGCGCAGCCGCTTCGGCTTCGGCACCCCGCGCGGCCTGCAGGGCCTCGCGGCAGCGGCCGCGGCCCTCTCGGACGCCTCCGCACGCGACTTTGCCGCCTTTCTTGGCCGAATCGGGCGCATTCTCGGCCTCCCGGGCGCAAATCGCGGCTTTCACCGCCCCCCGGGTCGCCTTTTGCATAACAGTGCCCAAATCATCCACCACTTCCCGTTTCCACAGTCGGCCACGCCGGCGACCACTTCTTCCACGGCCTGCTAGGCCCCGGGACCGACGGCAGCCCACCGGTCGGGGCTGCCTACCGGTCGGTGGGAGTGATCCGGTCGGGCCGAAGCGAGTCCGCGGTTCGTCTCCCGGATCTTGTTCGCCGGATTCATACCGTACATGGACCGTAAGAGGACGTGCGACAGTACGACGCAGTGAGAGCGGGACGCCTCTTGCGGACCGCCAAAGAACACGCGTAATTGTGGGAGCGAGTCCCGGGAGCGAGTCCCGGGAGCGAGTCCCGGGAGCGAGTACCCCCTCAAGACCCGGGAGGCCAATGTGTTTCACCTCAAGTCCCTTCACCACTTCACGTTCCTGCTTGTGGGAACCGTCCTGTTGGCGGGGGCGGTCGATCCGAACCCGGTGGCGGCGCAGCAGGATCCCTGTGTGGACTGTCTGACCATCTATTGCAATCCCGTCGACCCCGAGGATTTGTCTGAGTGCCATTACGCATCGGATGCTCCCCACAACGCGTACTACCAGCGGGGAGGCGGAGTACACCCGAATCAGGCATACGGAGGGCCCTGCCGGGACAAGCACCCCCCCGGGTGCCGGGGCGGCGGCATCGACGGGATCCTGTACGACGCAGGTGTGCTGAAGACAGTCTTGGCGGCGGTGTCGGCCGGCGACGCCTTGGAGGTGTACCGAATCATCCGCGGCCAGCCCGAGAAGTCGCCGTTTTACTTTGCGACCGAACGCATGGCCATCCAGGTTCGGGGATGCACCCAGGGAACCGTTGCCGTCCACATTCCGCTCCGGCACCTCGCCACTCCGGAATTCCTCGCTGCGGTCGCCGCCGGTGCCGGTTCACACCTTGCGCCGTGAAGGCCCCCGCGGAGCGTCGTCCGCGCTCCCCTCGCCGCCGGGACATGTAGCCCTGCACGGCCGCTCCCAGACGGCCGTTGAGGCCGCTTGCCGAACGCTATTGGCCGTCGCGCTTCTGGTGGCTACGTCCCGGGCGGTGCAGGCCCAGCAGCCCACGGTGCTGCGGGAGGATCCGCAGCCGCCGTGCAAGATCGAGCTGGAGCCCGGCCCGGTGTTCAGGGGCGGCGGGTGGGACGACGAGAACTGGGTGTCCAACGCCTACGACGTGGAGGCTCTGCCCGGCGGGCGCCTCGCGATCACGGAGCAACTACGGCCCGAGCGTTTCTTGGTGGCCTCCGCGGATGTCCCCGGCGGCCGCTGGGTGGGACGAGGTGGCGAGGGGCCGGGCGAGTACCGGTGGATTCGGTGGGTGCGCGCCCACGGAGACCGCCTGCACGTCTTTGACGCCTTGAACAGGCGCCGAACCGTGCTGGATGCGACGGACTTCGAGGTGTTGCACACGAACCCCCTTTCGCCGGGTACACTCGAGAACGACGCCGTCGTTCTCGACGATTCCTCGTATGTGATCAACGCCACGATGTACGCCGCGGACCGGGTGGGGTACGTCCTCCACCTCATGAATGGTGAGGGTGACGTGGTCCGCTCGTTCGACGAGTTGCCGGTCGGGGTGCCCGGCGCCCCGTCACCCTTTCGATCGATCACGCCCGCCGCCCGCAGCGGCGAGGTCTGGTCGGTGTCGCCGGAGGAATACCGGATCGATCTGTGGGACGCGGCGGCGGGGACGCGCCTGCGCTCGCTGGTCCGGGAGGTCGAATGGTTCCCGCCGAACTCCCCGCGCAGGGAGTTGCACCCCGACCAGCCCGGCTCGCCGGGGATCAGATACATGACGAGCGATTCCCGAGATCGGCTGTGGGTAATGATCTCGGTGGCGGCGGCCAACTGGGCGGACTGCCTTGTGGAGACCCCGCCGGGATTGCACCCCGAGGCGGGAGAGTACACGCGCCGCGAGAATTGCTCGCTCTACGAGCAGCGTATCGAGGTGTTGGATCCCGGCGCGGGTCGCATCCTTGCGGCCGCGAACTTCACGGATGGCTTCGGGGCGGTGGACGGCGGCCTGTTGTTTTCGTACGAGACGGACGCCTTTGGATTCCCCACGTTGCGTTTCTGGCGGCCGTCCCTGCGGGTGGCCAACCCGGAAAGCGACCGAGAATGCGCAGCTTGACAGTGTCATGCCTCGCCAGCGGATGCTCGCCCGTCATCGCTCTTAGCGCTCGACGGGGCCGATCCGGTCGGGGCGGAGCGAGTGGCAGTTCACTTCCCAGGCCGAGACCGGAGCCTGCACCGAGCCGCCGCCCCCCGCGTTCGTGGCGACCGCTGGCCCCCGCAGCCGTGCCACCGCCCGTCCGGCCATCCCCCCGCGGGCCGTCCGCAGCGCTACCGCGCCCCGTACCTCCGGGCTCGACCACACCAACCACAGGGTGTCGGCCCGGGTGAACCAGCGCGTATCCAGTCGCGAGAGGTCCAGATCGGCCTCCAGCGGCACGGCACGGTAGGCGTTCATCTCCCTCCCGTACTCGTCCACCGAGTCGGGGAACAGCATGAGGGATCGCACCACCGGGGGATCTCCATCGGGCGCTTCGCCGTCCTCGTCCGCGACCCAGTCATCGAACTGGAGCCGGTGACAGCCGACATAGTCCCACACGCGGAGATCCGGGGGCTCGGGGGGCGGTTCGGGCGTCGCGTCACGGAAGCGGAGCCCGATCGAGACCCACACGAAGGCGACCGCCAGCCCGGCCACCACCAGCAGCCGCGACAAGCGGCTACGCCTGTCGGTTCAGAGGCGGGGCGACGAGCGCCGGCAACCTCTCGTGCGCTCGGCCGGTGAGGGCGGTCTCGACGTCGGCCTGCGGAACGCGACCCGCCTCGAGATTCTCCGGCGATACCCACGCCTCGCTGTTGAGGTCGATCCGGAGCGTCATGTGCCCTCCCGGCGCGACGAAGATCGCGGTCGCGAGGCGGGTCTCGATCGCGAGCCGTTCCTCCCCGACCCGCAGGTGCACGGGATCGGGGAAACTGCGACCCCCGACCTCCGCGCCGCCCTCGATGCGCGCCAGGCCCCAGCCGCCGACGATTCTCAGGTACGGATACGTTCCCGCGGGAACGTCGATGGGCGGGTGCAGGTTGAGGGCGCCCCCGGCCGCCTGGAGTTCGAGATCGACCTGCGTCGGCACGCCGAGGTGGACCCAGTCGCTCCCGTCCCGGGAGATCGAGACCCGGAAGTCCGCGCTCAGCCGTCCCGAGAAGGAGCCCGGAGCCCCGGCGCCATCATCCGCCACGACGACGTTGAGCGTGCCCTTGAACACGGCTTCGGGCCGCGTCGTGTCCGCGCAGCCGGCCGCGAGCAGGGCGGCGGTGAGGAGCGTCGTGCGGGTCTTCAAGTTCGTGAACGCCAACATATTCTCCGTGCGTGGAACGCGAGGACCACGAGACCGGGTCTCATACCCGCCACCCGCGCCATGGTGCCGGGCCAAACTAGCAAACCCCGCGCGGACATGCACAACAGGGACGGCCGTTCCCCCGGCCCGGCTTTGTGGTTCGGAGCCGGCGGCGTAGGATCCCCTGCCCCCCGATGACCGCGAGAAGGACCACGAGCAGGACCGCGAGCAGGACCACGAGGAGATCGAGGCCCGTTTGACGCCCCAGAGACGGGACATCCGGAACATCGCGATCATCGCCCACGTCGATCACGGGAAGACGACCCTCGTCGATCACATGCTGCGGCAGGCGGGCGCCTTCCAGTCGCACGAGCGGATGGAGGACCGCGTCATGGATTCCAACCCGCTGGAGCGGGAGCGCGGGATCACGATCCTCTCCAAGAACACCGCGGTGCGCTGGGGCGGGACCCGCATCAACATCGTCGACACGCCGGGCCACGCGGACTTCGGGGGCGAGGTCGAGCGCATCCTGAGGATGGTGGACGGCGTGCTCCTGCTGGTGGACGCGGTCGAGGGCCCCATGCCGCAGACGCGCTTCGTGACGAGGAAGGCGCTCGAACTCGGGCTCGCGCCCATCATCGTGATCAACAAGGTCGACCGGCCCGAGCAGCGCGCGGCGGAGGTACACGACGACGTGCTGGAGCTGTTTCTCGAGCTGGACGCCACCGAGGCCCAGCTCGACGCGCCCTTCCTGTACGCGAGCGGACGTGAGGGGTGGGCGGCGCGGGAGATCGAGGCGCGCGGCGGAGATCTCGAGCCGCTGTTCGAGACGATCGTCTCGGCGGTCCCTCCTCCCGCGGGCGACGCCGCGGGACCGTTCCAGATGCTGGCTTCGACGCTGGATCATTCCGCGTACGTCGGCCGCATCGCCATCGGCCGCATCGAGCGGGGCGCCGTCGCCGAGGGGGATCGCGTCGTTCTGCTTCCGCTCGGAGAGCCGGGGCCGGTCGCGGCCGACGAGGCGATCCCGTCCCGCGTGGTTCGGATCTACGGCTTCGAGGGGCTGAAACGGATCGAGAAGCCGCGCGCGAGCGCCGGAGAGATCGTGGCGCTGGCGGGACTCGAGGGGGTGGAAATCGGCCAGACGGTGGCCGACCCGGACCACCGGGAGCGACTGCGGGGGATCGCGGTCGAGCGGCCCACTCTGGCGGTCGACTTCCGGGTCAACGACGCTCCGTTCGCCGGGAAGACGGGGAAGTACATCACCACCCGACAACTCCGCGAGCGCCTCTTCCGCGAACTGGAACGGAATGTCGCCCTACGCGTCGAGCCTACGGAATCGCCCGACACCTTCGCCGTCTCGGGCCGCGGGGAACTGCACCTCACGATCCTCATGGAGACGATGCGGCGCGAGGGCTACGAGTTCTCCGTGTCGCGCCCCCGCGTCATCCTGCGCCAAGGTCCCGGCGGCGAGATCCTCGAGCCGTACGAGGAGGCCGTGATCGAAGTCCCCGCGCAGATGGTCGGCGTGGTGATGGAGAAGATGGGGAACCGGCGTGCGGAACTCCTGTCGATGCGGCCGACGGACCAGGGGCCCGTTCGGCTCGACTTCAAACTCCCTTCGCGGGGCCTGTTCGGCTACCGCTCCGAGTTCCTCACCGACACACGCGGCGAGGGCCAGTTGCACCACCGGTTTCTCCAGTACGGACCCCGTGCCGGCCATCTCGAGCACCGGCGGAAGGGGGTGCTCGTCGCCGACCGCCCGGGGACGTCGGTGGCCTTCGCCCTCTTCAATCTGCAGGAGCGGGCCGAGATGCTGATCGGGCCGGGCGTCGAAGTCTACAGCGGGATGCTCGTGGGGGAGCACGTCCGCCCGGGCGACCTAGAGGTCAACGTGTCGAAGGGCAAGAAGCTCACGAACATGCGGGCCGCCGCCGCGGATGAGAACGTCCGCCTGGAACCGCCACGCGAGCTGACGCTGGAACTGGCGCTCGAGTTCATCAACGACGACGAACTCATCGAGGTGACGCCCGACGCGATCCGCCTCCGCAAGCGCAAGCTCGACCCGATCGAACGCAAGAAGGCGATGCGCCGCGCCGCCGCGGAGGCCCGCGAAGGCTGAACGGCACCTGTGTCAGGGAATTATCATACTGTGCCGTCCGGCGAATGAACGACATCAGGCGAATACACAACCGGCACTACGACCATCCATACGGAATTAGGATTGTCTCCAGCGACTCCCGTAAGACTCAACGAGATGGTTTTTCCAAACAGGTTCTCCGGCACAAGCTCTCGAGGGTCGATATGCTTGAATGATGCGGTAATATTCTCCTTGAGGTTTCCCTCGAGCCCCCTGCTCGTCAGAACCCACAGCTTCTTCCCTTCTCTCAACGGCAGTATGCCGACAAGTTCGCTGGGCCATGGGCCTTCCGCCTTCCGCAACACACGATCTTCAGCCATGATTATGAAAGATACGACGATGAGGGATTCATCATCGGCCTCAATCAGGATATCGTTCTTTTTCCAGGCCGCCCGTTGTAACTCTCGCTGCTCATGGTTCAGCTTATTCCCCCATGAAGGAAACAGTATCTGAAATGTGGCAACCGCTTGTTCGCTGAATTCAGGCTCGTACCACTGGTTCAGAAATCGATCACTCATCTCGTCAATCGACACGGGCTTTGCAGGCACAGTAATGTGCTGCTTTCCCGATGCATGTAGACTGACTTTCTGTCCCTTCATGTGATCACGGCAGTAGATGTAAGCATCGCCCTTCTTCTCAACATGTACGCCCCATGCATTCGACGTACGTCCGTCCCGGTACTGAATCGCGAACCGTATGCTGCCCTCCCGTAACGGAACTGTCAGGGGATGCTTGGCCCAAAGTACGATGTCGCCAGCGGGACTTGTCAATTGATCTGTCATCGACAATACCTGTTTGTTGGGTCGGTAGGAAACTATTGACCGGCAAGAAGATTCTGAATGTATCGGCCGTCTGCGTCTGGAAACAGAACATGCTTGACCGCAAAATCCTCGGGGCTCCAAGAGCCGTTGCCCTTCACGTCGTCCCGCTCGACGTGCGCCGAGCGCAGGAGGAAGCGGACAGAGATCCCCGACGGAGCCCGGTAGGTGTAATCCTTGAAGTGTTCCGCCGACTTCACGTAGTACTGGTCGCGGTTCGCCCAGTGGAAGTGGACCTCCTCGCCGTTATAGGGGACGACGTAGGGGTGCTCCCGCGAGTAGCGCCGCTTCGGAACGAAGTCGCCGTCCTGGTAGTACCGGCTGAAGAAGGCATACAGGTGGTTGTAGATGTCGCGGCGCACGTCCCCGGCGGACTCGGGATGGCGGGCCCGCTCGCGCGACAGGATGTACGTCTTCCCGAGCGGGGTCTCCTCGTACTTGACGAGTTCTCCGCTCGGCGCGATCGCGTCCTCTCCGAAGGACTCCACAACCTGCTGCCGCGTTTCCTCGAAGGCGTCGACACGCTTCGCCTCCGTCTCGAGCGCTCCTTGGCTCACGGCCTCCTCGATAGCACCCGGCAGATCACGGTCGATGTAGCGGTCGATGACCTCCCGCTTGTGGTTCATGATCCGGTAGATTCCGAGATCCAGATCCGCGCAGTCGAACTGAAACAGCTCTCGCAGGAGCTCCTGGAACCGAGCCTGCTCCTCCGGCGGCCGCGAGGCCCGCGTCGGGACGTTCTTCGGCGCCCACTGCTTGTGGAACGGCGTCCGCACAGGCCTAAGGTCTTCGTCCGGATGAGCGGGACGATTGGGGGTTGGAGGAACTTCGCACGCTGAGCAGCATGGCACCAAAATTGGCGCAGAGCCCCGTCCCGAGCAATCCGCTCTCCCATGGCCGCTTCTCCCCGAACCGCCCGCCGTCCGCAGCGACCCACAGCTTCCCTTTCGACCCGCCACCACGGCTGTCGCCCTCTGATCCAGTGACGTCCTTCCCAAACAGCCGCGGCGAGCCGCGCATGCCCCCCGCACCCTTCCGAGTACCGGTCGCGGTCACGACCGTCCGAACCCTCTCCCCACCATCCCGTCGGCCTGACAGTGCCGCGCAACTACACTCCCACTTATCGGCTCCGCTTCGCCTTGCGCATCGCCCCACGCCGCCCTTTCGCTTACCAGGCGCATGGCACCCTCATCCGCTGCTGCAGCACCATTGCCAGCACGCCATCCGTCCGTCGACAGAACTCGCTCGCAATTTTAACATACTGCCTTACGTCTCCCTGCGTCGTCTCCACCGCAAAATCTCCATGCGCGATGTTGTTTCGCTTGTGCACGAGCTCCTCCAGACTCAACCAGAACAGGCGACGCATCTGCGGCTTTCTCGTGATTCTCCGAAAGATGTCCGGTACGCCCCACATACTGTAGAGCTTCATCAATGTCTTTGGTGTTGGGCTCTTGAGATCCTCCAGTAAGTTTTTGATATCGAGTTTACCTGCCGGCACATCCGCCCAAAGCCAGCCCTCCATTGTTATGAACTCTCCCAGCGCCGTCTCACGTTTCTCCCACGCCATCTCCGACATCCTCCGTACGGCCTTGCGAGAGTGTCGAAGTTTGAATGTGATCGGTAACAGACCTGGCTCGACCTTCTCGATGTTCATGAGATCCACCGCCTCCTCCATCGATTCCCGCACGTACCGCTCAAAGTGTCCATAAAGCATCACGAGGGCAGCACGCGTCAGCGCTCGTGTAGTCTCCGGTTCCTCAGAAAGCCCGCCCAGCGGCCCAGGGTCCGCGTCCAGAATATCCTGCACCTCTCCTGATCCGTTGAAAAAGCTCTCGAACGCCTTCGACGACACGTTTAGAGCTCCAAATGTTCAGGCACGTCCACATGCACACCACCGCTCCGCAGTGCTCGCGCAATTCGCGAAATCCGAAGTCGAATTCTCGTCCGGTCGCCAGTCGCCCGACGAACCGCATCCTGAAGATCTACGCGCGTCAACTCCCGCGAGATCTCCTTTACCACCTGCCGCCGCCGATCCGACAACTGCGGGTCGTCGATCCATGAGAATGCCGTCCCCTGCGCGTCGAAGAGTGCTCGATTCACGCCGCCGGGCACGGCCTTGCCTCGTTCGTCCCTCAGCCGATTTCCATCTTCATCGATCAAGCGAAACGCCTGCGTTCCAAGTATCTCGTTCAGTCGTCGCATCGTCTGCTCGAAATGCGCGGCCCTCTGCTGCAACCAATCTTCGTTCGCACGCTGGTTCCGTTGCATGTACTCATTAAGGAATCGCTTGAGTGGTGGACGGTATGACGCCAAGCAGTCGCGGAACGCTAGCCATCGAAGCACCAACTCCTCGTCAACCATTCTCCGCCTTGGCTTTGGAGTGCCGATTGCGTTCCGAAAGGCATTGCACTCCCGGGCAAGCCTGCGCAACAGATCGTTCAGCGATCCGCGATATAGAGAATTACGCAACTCCTGCGGATTCAGTGCGATACCGCCCGTGTTAAGTCGCTCAAAGGTTTCAAATTTCATATTGGGGTGAGATTCGGACCCAATCACGACTGCCCGGAGAGAGCGAGTCATCAAGAACCGACGCTCCTTGTCAGGCAGCTGATGGTACTTAGTTCGAGTGTACTCAGTTAGGATGCGAACCCCCGTAAGTGCGAAGTGATTGTCCAAGTACCGTACGATCGAACGGACACGCTGATGTCCATCTACTATCTCAAAAACGGCGTCGGATCGTTCGGCAAAATAGATTGGTGGTACGGGGATGTTTAGGAGGAGTGACTCGATCAACCGGCTTGCCCTTCCGTTATCCCAGACGTACTCTCGCTGCATGGGAGGAATCACGAGGGTCTTTTGGGCCCACTGCTCTTTGAGAGTCTGAAGGGAGAGATCATAGGGCTGCGTTATTATTTTTCGCTCACGAGGAGGGAAGTCGTAATCCTCCGTCACGTCGGACTCTTCTAGTTCGCTGGGTTCCATTTTCATTCACCTAGCTCCAGTTTTGGTCTGTCGAGGCTACGACCCCCATTACAGGCCGCGTGCGCATTACCCAGGAGCACCCCTTCCAGCTCCCGCGGATACTGGATGGTAGAGCACCTCACAGGTGACCTCGCGGAACGTGAACGCTTCACGCTTGCGGTCCGCCACGTTCTTCCGCTTGCCGGAGGCGACCATGCGACGGGAACGAGCCGCAGGACTTTCGAGAGTCTTCTCAATGCGAGACGGACCTACCGTGAGAACCTCCACTTCCCAAGGGTACGTCTTGCGGATGTACGGAGCAAATGGAGTTATCCGCGTGGGTATCACGTAACCCCGGATCCTGCGTTGGCGCATAGTCGGGCGGCCTGAGGGCGATTATGACCGGCGGTTGTGGCGACTTGGCGCGGGCGGTGGCGTTTTCGGGGCCGGACCGGGCCTCGGCGGAGGGCCGGCGGGGCTCGGGAGGGGTCCCGAACGGCTCGCGGAGACACGGGGAGTGGGCGCCGCCGCGCGGCGCCTTCGGAAAGCCGGAGTTGGGGCCGGTCAGATTTAGGCGGGCGCGGGCGGCGGGAGACCCCGCTCGATGGCCCGGAGCGCCGGTCGCAGGAGGCCGAGGGCCGGGTCGGCGCGCGCGAACCGCAGCGAGGTTCGGCGGGCGTGGGAGGTGATCCTCGCGGGCGCGCGCAGCAGGCGCAGCCGGATGCCGCGCGGCTGCACGGCGCGCCAGCGGCCGCCGAGGAAGTTCGCGCGCAGGATGTGGAGGAGTTGGTAGGCGAGCACGGCGAGGCTCCACAGCAGGGCGTTGCCGCCGAGGTCGTCCACCGCGGTGCGGCCGGCCGAGAGCTGGCCCAGCTCGCCGATCCGCTGCTCGACGACCGCGCCCGCGTTGTAGGCGCGCCACGCCTCGACGGGGCCGATGCTCCCGATGTTGGTCAGAACGTCGGCGCTCATCGTGGTCTCCCACGCCGCGAGATCGAGTTCTCCCTCCTCCGGCCCGACCCGTCTCCGCCTCTCGACCGAGAGAAGCCGCGTGCCCCACAGCTCGCCGGAGGCCGTCCTCAGCTCCCGGTCCCCGGCCTCGTCCCGGGCGGCGGTCTCCCAGGCGCCCCGGAAGCCGCCGAGCCAGGCGTGCCGCGGCACCTTGAGCAGATAGGACACGCCGAGCTCCTCCATGCGCCGCGCGATGGACTTGGAGAAGAACCCCTTGTCCAGCCGCACGGTGATCCGCCGCACCCCCGCCCCCCTCAGGCGGGCCACCAGCCCGGCCAGCCACGCCTCCGCCCCCCGGGCCGTGTGCGCGCCCCCCGGCCGCCAGCGCACGCCGAGGCAGTCGCCCGTCTCCAGGACGTAGGCCAGAAGGGGGTGGTGCGAGGGGCGGCCCGGCTTCTTCGGGTTGTAGCCCCGCTCCGCCCCGGCCTGCTTCAGCCCGTAGCGCACCACGACGGTCGAGTCCATGACGATCGTCGCCGACCGGGGCGCCCCGCCGGCCAGCTCCCAGCGCCGCCGCACCATCCGCCACAACAACTCGTCCAGAAGCGGCGACAGCACGGCCGCCGAACCCCGCAACCAGCGCCCGAACGTGGCCGGGTGCGGCACCCGCGCCCAGCCGAAGATGCGGCGCACGCCCCGCCGCTCCAGAAGCGGCAGGTCGTCCATCACCCCGCCGCCGTACAGGAGCAGCACCACCCACGACTCGACCATGAGCGATGGCCGGTAGCGGCCGGGGACGTTCCCGCTCCGCCGGTCGATCCAGCCGCCCAGCCCCAGCGCGTCCCACAGCTTCCGAACCACGACGAGGCCGCCCGCGTCGGTGATCCGCCCGCCGCCCCCGCGGACCCTCAGCGCGGCCGCCGATCCTTGCACGTGCGGGCGCGGTCCGGTATAGTCGTTTCCACGCACCATTCGGGTGTCCTCCGTTCCGGGGTGAACTCTTGTCCAGTCCTCCGTAACGTAGGGCCCCGGGCGGTGCTTTTCCATAGTCCGACACTATGATCTCACTATCGTCAAGGCCTCCACGGCCCGGCTACGGCCACCCTCCCGGACGAGCCCCGCGCCCACGATCGCAGGATCCGGGGTAACGTGTTCGGGCCGGAGTCGACCCCAGCGGAGGGAGCATAGCGGAACCTGCCAACGATTGTGAGACATATCACAAATCAGTTTAGTGATCCCTCCTTTCCGTCGGCACCGCTGCCTTGCGCCGCTGCCTCCGCGCCATCAACTACGCTGACGGGGATGGGCCGGTTGATCCAGACCTCCGCGGCGAGTTCCGCGGCACGGGGCGGGCCGGCCACGAAGCGGTCGGGGCGGGCGGCGTAGGCGGCGGCGAGCACCTCCTGCCTGTGCTCGATCACGGCGAGCGCCCGGCCGAAGTGGACCTGCTCGGGTGTGAGCAGGCCGATGCCGGCATGCCGGTGCCCGGCGTTGTACCACATGAAGAAGTCGCGGCAGAAGTCCTTCGCCTCCTCGATGCCGCCGAAGCGGCCGGGGAAGCCGGGGTGGTACTTGACCGTTTTGAACTGCGCCTCCGAGTACGGGTTGTCGTTCGAGATCCGGGGCCGGCTCAGCGACTGCGTGATGCCCAGGTCGGCCAGCAGCTGCGCCGTGCACTTGCCCGTCATGGGCGATCCCCGATCCGAATGAAGCGTGAGCACCCGCGGCTGGACGCCGTGCTTCAGGCAGCTCTCCTCGATCAGGCGCCCGGCCAGCCCCGCGGTCTCCCGCTCCGCCACCATCCAGCCGACGGCGTAACGGCTGAAGATGTCCAGGATCACATACAGATGGAAGTACCGCCACTTCTCCGGCCCGAGGAGCCGCGTGATGTCCCAGGACCACACCTCGTTGGGTGCCCGGGCCACCACCTCGGGCTTCGGATGGTTCGGGTGGCTGCGCTGGGCCCGGCGCTCCCGGACCGCCTTGTTCCCGGCCAGGATCCGGTACATCGTCCGCTCCGAGCACAGGTAGACGCCCTCGTCCAGCAGCGTCGCGTACACTTCCGCGGGAGCGCGGTCCGCGAAGCGCGGCGAACACAGCACCTCGAAGACCTCGCCGTGCTCCGCTTCGCTCAGGGCCCGGGCAGGAGCCGGCCGGGGCTGCCGCTGCCCGGTCTTCGGCCTCCGGCGACGGTAGAACGTGGCGTGCGCGACCCCCAAGGCCGCGCACGCCGCGCGCACGCCCACGTGCCCGGCCAAGCCTTCGGCCGCGCTCAAGAGCTCTTCCCGTCCCCGAGGCTCAACCCCAGCAGCCCCGATACTTTTCCCTGGACCTCGATCACGATGCGCGCCTTGCGGAGTTCCTCGCGCAGCCGCGCGTTCTCCCGCTCGAGCGTCCGCACCCTCTTCGCCTCCCGCTTCCCGCCCGAGGGCCTCGGTCCGCGCTTCTTCGCCAGCTCTCGCAGCGACCCCTCCCGCGCCGCCTTCCGCCACCCCGACAGATGCGAGCTGTACAGCCCCTCGCGCCGCAGCAGCTCTCCGATCTCACCCGGCGTCTCGCACCGATCCGCCTGCTCGACGACCGACAGCTTGTACGCCGCGGTGAAGCGCCGCCTCGTCGCCTTCGCCGACACCTCCGGATCCGGCGGGGCTGCCGCGCTTCGCTTGCCCTCCCCCGAAGAGAGGGGCACTCCGTTCGTGTTCATTCCTTCTCCTCGTCCCATCCTTCAACTCTCCGCCTCGCCCTACTCTAAGCATTTTCCCCATTCGTGTCTCGCTCACGTTGGCAGAGAGGGGTAGCGAGCCGGAGCGCTTATAGCGCATTCGGTTTTTCTGGACGCCCGTTTAGGGAAGATCTGCCTTAAGGGGTCCGGAGAGAAGGCCTCTCTCTGCCGAACGTGAGACGCTTGCTGGACCGGTGCACAACGGCGCTCGTGCGCCGATGCTTCACCTTCAGTGGCGAGTCGAGGAGTTCCACCGCTCCTTTAACGTCCGCGAGCCGACGATGCTTGAAGAGCTCGACCGGCATTTCGGACTCTACGATCTCGGTCTCGACCGTCGCCAAACCCTCCTGCTCGTCCCGAATCAGGTTCTCGCCTTCCGTTCTCAACCGTGCAACCGGGGATACGAGAATCGGTTCGCCGTCCGCCAGCGCATGTTCCCGCCGACAGCCCTTGATCAAGGTTCGGATGGCCGTCCTGCCGCCCGGGGAGCGCACGTCGACGTACGCTGTCGCGATCAGGGTTCCCGGCGTCGTCCAACACGGAGCCTTCGGAGATGCAGAGCATGTCGTTGTCCATTAGCCTCTTTCGCAGTCGGGCGCTGACGTTCGGATCCGCCCGCAACCCTAGCAGGCCGTGGAAAAAGTCGCGATGTCCCGCGCCGGTGTTGATGGTTAGATTGTGGGCGGGACAAGAGGCAACCGGCGGTCACGGGAGGTTGGCGATGGCGGTGGGCAGGATGCCGGGCGAGCGACAGGAGGAGCTGTTCATTGCGGCGAGCGCGGTGCGGGCGCTGGACAACCCGTTCTACGCGGCTTTGGACAAGCTTCTGCGCAAGAGCGGCTTCGACGAGTTCGCCGAGGAGGCGTGCCGGGAGTTCTACGCGGCGCGGATGGGCCGGCCGGGCCTGCCACCGGGCGTGTACTTCCGGATGCTGATGGTGGGATACCTGGAGGGGATCGGCTCGGAACGGGGCATCGCGTGGCGTTGCCGGGACTCGATCTCGCTGCGGGAGTTTCTGGGCTACGGTCTGGCGAAGACGCCGCCGGAGCATTCCACGCTGTCGAAGACGCGCAAGCGGCTGAGCCTGGAGGCCCACGGCGCGGTGTTCGGCTGGGTGCTGGAGGTGCTGCGGGAGTCGGGGCTGCTGCGGGGCAAGACCGTGGGGGTGGACTCGACGACGCTGGAGGCGAACGCGGCGCTGCGCGCGATCGTGCGGCGTGACGACGAGACGGAGTACGACGCGTGGCTCGAGCAGCTGGCGCGGGCGTCCGGGATCGAGACGCCGACGCGGGCCGACCTTGCGAAGCTGGACCGCAAGCGTCCGGGGAAGGGGTCCAACAAGGACTGGAAGCATCCGCACGACCCGGAGGCGCGGATCACGAAGATGAAGGACGGCCGCACCCGCTTGGCGCACAAGCTCGAGCAGGCGGTCGACATGGAGACCGGCGCGGTGGTCGCCGTGACGGTGCAGACGATGGACGGCGGCGACTGCGCGTCGCTGCCGGTGACGCTGGACGAGACGGAGCGGCGGCTGGCGGAAGTGGGTGCGGAGCCGAGGGAAGTGGTGGCCGACAAGGGCTACCACTCGAACGCGACCATGACGAGCGTGAAGGAGCGGGGACTGCGGAGCTACGTGAGCGAGCCGAACCGGGGCCGCCGGAAGTGGAAGGGCAAGCGGGACGCGCGGAAGGCCGTGTACGGCAACCGCCGCCGCAACCGGGGCGAGCGGGGGAAGCGGCTGCAGCGCGAACGCGGAGAGAAGCTGGAGCGCACCTTCGCCCACCTCCTCGTGACCGGAGGGTTGCGCCGCGTTCACGTCCGCGGGCAGGAGGAGATCCGAAAACGGATGCTCGTTCACGCCGCCGCCTTCAACCTCTCGCTGGCGATGCGCAGCCGCTTCGGCTTCGGCACCCCGCGCGGCCTGCAGGGCCTCGCGGCAGCGGCCGCGGCCCTCTCGGACGCCTCCGCACGCGACTTTGCCGCCTTTCTTGGCCGAATCGGGCGCATTCTCGGCCTCCCGGGCGCAAATCGCGGCTTTCACCGCCCCCCGGGTCGCCTTTTGCATAACAGTGCCCAAATCATCCACCACTTCCCGTTTCCACAGTCGGCCACGCCGGCGACCACTTCTTCCACGGCCTGCTAGAGCCCCACGCGCGTCGAATCACGCGCCTGTACCGACTCGGAATCTGCTCAATCCGACGGTCCGACTCGACGTGCGGGGGCTACGCCGGAGCAAGACTCACGAATGATCGCGGTGTAACGGTGCCGGTTTCCGCGCCGGCGACGCGGGAGTCCGGCAACTGGAAGGGGCTCGGCTTCATCCGGCGGGGCGGCAGAAGGTGCGGCGGGCGCACTGCGGGTTTGCATCGCCACCCCGCGAGTATATTTTTTTCATACAGGAAGGGTAAACGGCAGGGACGGGACTCGAACCCGCGAGACGCTTGGGTGCCTTCGGTGCGAAAACGCGCCTACCGGACCCTCAATCCGGTGCAAGCGACCGCGCTGTCACCCGACCCTGTAGAGAAATCGCCTTGAGACCGCGACGTGAGTTCGGGTTGCAAGGCGATTCACTTTTTCATGTGGATCGTGCCTCCCGAGGTGCCCGATTCAAGCTGCATCGGCGGCGTGGCTCGGAGCGGGATCTCCCGTTGGATTAGGATGAGCCTAAGAACGTCGAGCGCCGGCCGAAAAGGCACGCCGGAACGGTTGGCTTCGGAGTTGACTGGACACCGCCATCGCAGATCGACCGTGGAGGGCGGGGGGGAGAGGGTGGACGACCGTGAGGCCAATGGGCAATGGTTGGTAAGCGCAGCAACGCGGGGGGATCCGCAGCGGGATCCGGGATGGACTACCAGGCGCGAGTCACCGCCTGGGCCGCTGTGCATATGCTTGCGGAGAAGGATGCGGATCCACCGTTCGGCCTTAAGGCACCCGTGGTTCGAATGGCCTGCGAGGGTCCTGGACCCGTCGATGACCTGATCGTCAGCACGGACACCGGCCGCACCGCGTACGTGCAGGTGAAACGAACCGTTCCCCTTTCTGAGGTTAGGTACCGTGCTGGCCGACTCGCCCCATTCCCCTCGGCCGTGGATCAATTCGTTCGGCAGTTCCTGCTGGGGAGGGCGGCGGCGGGAGATGGCGAGGATCCTTCGGATGCGGCGCATGATCGCTTCGTGCTGGCGGTAGGTGCCGACGCTCCTGCGACTATTCGTGTGAAGCTACGCGAGGCGTTGGAGCGCGTGCGGGTCTACCCCAGGCATGAGCTGCCCGTCGACGGGCTCGACAAAGGGAAAAGGAAGGCTCTGGACATCGTCGTTCAACACATTCGGGCCTCCTGGAAGGACGAAACCGGGTGCGACCCAAGTGACCACGACGTCCGTAGGCTGCTAGACCTTCTCCGTGTAGAGACAATCGAGGTGGACGAGGAGGAGAGAGACGAACGAGAGGCAAAGCGGATCCTCCGCGCCATTGTGCTTGAAACCCCTGAACAGGCCGACGTGGCATGGTCGAAGTTGATTGCTCGAAGCCTGCGCCTGATCGGAACGCGGGGTCATGCGGATCGCGCCACATTGCTCGAGGCCCTGAACGACGCCGACGTGAGCATACGCGCCCCACGGAGCTATCGCGGCGACGTTCAGTGTCTAAGGAGTCACAGCACTCGGGTCGCTGACCGCCTGGCGGCACATGCGTTCATCCAACTGGGGGACGATGAGTTGCGGATCCGGCGCCCTTATGTCCCTCTCCTCCGAAGGGCGGCCGAGGCCGGGTCCGTTCTTCTGGTCGGCGAGCCTGGAGCGGGAAAATCGGGTCTGTTGCACTCGCTTTCCGAAGCGCTGCGTAAGGAGGGGTGTGAGGTACTTCTGCTGGCGGCCGAGCAGCCGCCATTCGAGAGCGCGGGGGGACTGCGAGACGAGCTGAGACTCGAACACGACGTTGTGGACGTTCTCGCGAACTGGCCTGGGACGCGCCCCGCGTTCCTTCTGGTGGATGCGCTCGACGCGGCGCGCACCGGTCGATCGGCTGACGCTCTCAGGGACCTGATCCGAGAAGTCTCTGAACGAGGGGATCGGTGGAGGGTCGTCGCGTCGATCCGTGAGTACGATGCCCGGTACAGCCGGGATCTGCCCGACATCTTCAAGGGCACTCCCCCGGATGGCCCCGAGCCTCCGCTTGTCGGCGGGTCGTTCTCCCAAGTGCGCCATGTCGTCGTCGGGCTTCTGACGGACGACGAGCTCCGACAGATCGGCGAGCTTGGCGCTCCGGAACTGGCTCAGCTCCTTGAGTCGGCGCCGACGGCGGTCGCCGAACTCCTGCGCAATCCCTTCAATCTTCGGCTTGCTGCCGAGTTGCTGGATGGGGGAACGGATCCTCAGGCGATTCGCAACGTAGGCAGCCAACTGGATCTACTCGGCCTCTATTGGCAGGAACGCGTTTTCAGGGGCGGCACCGTGCGTGAAGCTCGCTCTCGGGAGACTGTCCTTCGAAAGGCGGTCGAGGCCATGTCCCGCGAGCGAGCCCTTCATGTGGATCGAGATCTCGTGGAAACGGAGGTCGCCGCAGGACCACAAATCCACGACCTTCTGTCGGAGCAGGTGATCGTCGAGTGGCGACCGCGACCGGAAGCGCCTCCACGAGCATCCACGCTCGCCTTCGCGCACCATGTCCTGTTCGACTATGCCGTCGCACGGCTGCTGCTCCGGTGCCGGGCGGATCGTGTGGCATCGTTTCTCGCAGAGGATCGTGCGTTTGTCCTGCTCGGAAGACCGAGCCTTGTCATGCACTTCCATTATCTCTGGGCGCTTGACGCACAACGGGCGCGGGAGGAGTTCTGGGAGACCGTTCTTGCCGTGTGCGGTTCACCCGAGATTCCCGAGATAGGAAAGTTGATCGGACCAAGCGTTGCCGGCGAGATCGGGTTGACGATTCAGGAGTTTGCGCCGCTCCTGGCGGCTCTCGGAGAAGCGGACGAGGCGGTCCGCAAGCCGGCCGAAAGCGCGCTGGCGCACTGCGTTCAAGCTCTTCTTGCCGACCGTGGTTCTCAGCCTGAGACGGTCGGTTTGTGTTGCGATCTCGCCAAGCGGCTTAGCGAGAGCTTCACGACCGGGAGTGCCTATCCAGCGTCCTGGATCCTATCGGAGCTTGTGCCCCGTCTCGATCAACTCTCCGCCCCCCAGGCCGAGCAGGTGGGTACGGCCAGTCGGCGTCTCCTTGGCTTCGCGTGGGCTCAGAGCCGGAGAGATCGATGGTTTGTGGGGAAGGCCATACGGTTCGTCTGTCGAACCTTCGATACCGATGCCGAAGCATCTTCCAAGCTCCTGCGGCGAGCGATAGAACCGGACCACCTCGCACAGCACGGAAGCGAGGAGCTGAGGTGGCTGGCCGACGCATTGCCCTCGATGACGCCCCACAATCCGACCTTGGTCCGGGACATCTACCGAGCCGCGTTCGGATACCGGGAAACGTCCGGCTCGCCAACTTCGGTCTTGGGAAGCACAGTCCTCCCGCTCACATCGAATCGGAGCCAGGACTATCAGATCGGGCTCCACCAACTGCTCCAAGCATATCCAGAGTTCCTGCGCGGCGCTCCTACGGAAGCGGTGGCGGCTATGGACGCCGCTCTCGAGTGGCATGTCGCCAGCAAACCAGCCGTTCCGAAAGAAGATGCCGGGGAGTCTGCGGAATTCGACTTTCGTGGGGAGCGGGCTCTTATCCGGACGGACTACAGCCGCCTGTGGGACCGCGGGCAAGGCCACCCCAACGAGACGACTGCAGTCGAACTCTTGGATCATGTCGAGCAGCGATTGCAGGATCTCACCGACGGGGCGGGAGGGGCGGTTGAGCTGGCCAACCTGCTGGACACGCTTGCACGCACGTGTCGGCTGGCGGCCGTGTGGCGACGACTGCTCGACCTGGGGGTTCGCTACCCAGCCCACATAGGGATGAGAATCCGTGCGGCCGGGTGGTCGCTCCCCGTCTTGATGTGTCCCGATACGACGAGACACGTCGGGAGTATGAACGGCGCTCTTTTTCTCGATCTGTCTGAGACTGACCGAGAGAAGATTGAACGTGCCATCCTCTCCATTCCAGCGGCATCACCGCCAGAACGCCGAAGCGCGGCGGAGCAAACACGCGATCAACTGCTTGGGTGTCTTCCCGGGGAAGGACTCGTGACCTCCGAGTGCCGAGAGCATCTGTCTGCGCTGCGTGCTGCGAGCGCGGTTCCACCGAACGAGGACGACGTCAAGTTCGAGTTCTTCAACCGGGAGTTTGGAGAGGAGGAGTTCCTTGCCCAAGAGGGCGTGCCGGTGGAGGAGGAACCGAACAAGTGCCTTCGGGAGCTGGAAGAGCCGGTCAAGGCGTTTGCGAACGCTCACCGCAACGAGGTTCCCACATCCCAGGCACTGGCTGCGGCATTCCCGCACATGAAGCGGCTGCATACAGCTCTTCAATCCTCCGAGGCTGAAGGCGTCCACGAGAAGCTGGCGAACTACGCTTGGGGCAACTTGGCGGAGGCATGCGCCGCAGCCGCGAAGATGGAGGACCTTCGTTGTCACGAAGGAGCGGGCGCGTTCGTGCGGATGGTGCTACTCGAGGCAAGTGAGCACCGAGTGCCAACCGCCGAAAGGGACTCTGACGAGCGATTCGTGGAAGGGTCGCGGGAGAAGCTCGCAGCCCGCGTAGCTGCTGCCGCAGGTCTAATGACAATTCTTCGGTATCCTTCCTGCGAAGACCCGCACATGCTTACCGCCGTGGATCGGCTGGCCGCCGATCCGGCTCCGTCCGTTCGCCGAGAGATTGCTTTCCGGGTGCTGGTCCGGTATGAGCGCAACCCGGATTGGACGTGGAGGCTGATTGAACGGATGGCCCGGGACCGTAGTCTGCGGGTGTTGCAGTGGTTGGTGCATCCGCTGCGCCACCTGATGTCTGAAGAGTCGGCGCGGGTCGCGGCGATCACTATAGGTATTCGGCAGGCTATAGCGGATGCCCCCGACCGGAATGAGCTGGTCAATTCATGCGGCAATATCCTCGCTGACCTCTTCGTATGGGGCAAAGACACCGCCGCGGCAGTGGTGATCAACGACCTTGCCGATCATCCCGTTGCCCACCTTGAGGAGGTCGCTCATCTAGTGCGACGCTTCCGCGAGATTCTGGTGAGTGGCTCGGTTAATACTGCAATTCCCGAGACCGACGCTGCCCGCAGGCGAAGCTGGAACTTCCTCCTTCGAGTCGTGAGGGGCGCGGCAGCTGAGTTCCGGCGTGATGTGGAACGCCAGGAGAATGCCCAAGATCCTTCGGAGAAAGGACCCCGCCAAGAGCAGATGGAAGGCCTTGCGCGCTTGCTGGACTCCGTAGGGTCGAACATCTATTATGTTTCGGGCGCGTACGATGGTACCGACTCTCCCAGCGAGCCGGCTCTCCGGCGCCTCTACGCCGAGTCTGCGGAAGTCATCGACGAACTGGCCGATGTAGGGCTGCCTTCCCTTGCCCACCACCTTTTGGAAGCACTCGCGGCTTTCATTGCCGTCGATCCCCGTGGGGTGTTTCTTCGCATCGCACGCGTTATCCGGGGCGGAAGGCAGGGAGGCTATCAGTACGACTCCATGGCGGAGCAGGTCCTGGTGCGAATCGTAGATCGCTACCTAGCTGACTACCGTGAGCTCTTTCGCACGGACGCGGAAATGCAGAAACGCTTGATCGACATCCTCGATACGTTCGTCAAGGCCGGGAGCGAGGGTGCCCGACGGCTGAGCTACGGTTTGGACGGAATTTTCCGGTAGAGCCCTCCCGTTTGAATCTCCGGAGAAGCCGGATGCGCTATGCTTATGCGAACGTAAACACGTAATCATAAGGACAGAACACCTTCAGGACTGGAACGTCGTATGAATGAATCTGAAGAGCTCTTTCGCCGCTTTTGCGAGTTCCAAGGCTGGCGAGTCGAGCGCATTGACGCACACTCGATGCCCCATGGCAGCAGCGTACCCGATTTCCGCATAGTACGGCGCAGCAGCCGTGGCATCGTCGTGGAGGTGAAGCAGTTCGATCCTAACGAAGAGGAACAGGAAGCGCAAAGACGGCTTGAGGCCGGTGGAAGAGGGTCCCTAAGTGGCACACCCGGGAAGCGGCTTCGCGGCGTAATCTCAAAGGCGAACAAGCAGCTGAAGGCGCTTGGCGCATCGGAGCCTGGGATGTTAGTCGTGCATAATCGCACAAGAAACTGGCTGCACGATGACCCGGACAGTGTGCGCACGGCGATGCACGGTCTAGATGTTATTGATGTGTACGTTCCCGCAGGTCACGAATTGCCTCCGGCTTTTGGCCCCCGCCGACCTGGCCCCGGTAAGAAGCTGACCGCCGATATGAACACCTCCGTGTCCTGTGTCGCCGTGCTACGGGAATCCTGGTCGGCCTCTTCAGCGGCGGCAAGAGGCCGCGGGTACGCATTGGAGGTGTACTGAGGTGGTCCCAGTTTTTTGGACAGGTCGTTAAGGTGGATTCCAGGAAGGAACGGGAGGCACCGAGATGGCCAGGAAGAGACGACGGTTCACGCCGGAGTTCAAGGCGCGGGTGGCGCTGGAGGCGCTGCGGGAACGCGACAGCGTACAGGCGATCGCCAGGCGGCACGAGCTTCATCCGAACCAGGTGAGCACGTGGAAGCGGCAGTTGCTCGAGGGGCTGCCGGAGGTGTTCGCCGGGGGCGCGGGGCGCAAGCTCGCCAAGGAGCACGAGGCGAAGGTCCGGGAGCTGCACGCCAAGATCGGGGAGCTCACGGTCGAGCGGGATTTTTTTCGGCGCGGGCTCAAGCGCTGAGCCGGGCGGAGCGGGTGCGGATGATCGAGCGGGACGGGCCGCCGAGTCTTTCAAGGCAGTGCGCTCTGCTGGGGGTGAGCCGGTCCTCGCGGTACTACCGGCCGAAGGGGGAGAGCGCGGAGAACCTGGCGCTCATGCGGCGCATGGACGAGCTCCACATGGACTACCCGTTCTACGGGAGCAGGCAGATGATGCGCCATCTCCGCCGCGAGGGCGTCGTCGTGGGCCGGCACCGGATCCGGCGGCTCATGCGGCTGATGGGGATGGAGGCGACCTACCGGCGGCCGCGCACGAGCGTGGCGAACTCGGAGCACCGGGTCTTCCCCTACCTGCTGCGCGGCCTGGCGATCTCGCAGGCGGACCACGTGTGGTGCGCGGACATCACCTATGTTCCGGTGACGCAAGGGTTTTTCTACCTCGTGGCCGTGATGGACTGGGCGAGCCGGCACGTGCTCGCGTGGCGGCTGTCCAACACGATGGACGCGTCGTTCTGCGTCGAGGCTCTGGACGACGCACTGGGCTGGAGGGCTCCGGAGATCCTGAATACCGACCAAGGCGCCCAGTTCACCAGCGAGGCGTTCGCGGACCGGGTGCTGGCGGCGGGCGCGGCGTTCTCGATGGACGGCCGGGGCCGCTTCCTCGACAACATCTTCATCGAGCGGCTGTGGCGGTCGCTGAAGTACGAGGCGGTGTACCTTCACGAGCTCCGGGACGGGCTGGACGCCGAACGCATCATCGGCTCGTGGTTCGACTTCTACAACGAGGTGCGCCCGCATTCGTCCCTCGGCGGGCGGACGCCGGGCGAGGCCTACCGCAACGGCACGGGGGCGGTGTGAACGGCGGATCTTCGTGCCTGCCGGAGCGCGCCCCCGTGAGCCCGCACAGACGGGGAGCCACGCGGGATCTCCCCATGCCGGGCGCCTCGCGCCGACGGCGGCCAAGCCCCGCTCGCCGGCCGGGTTCCCCTCCCGACCACCGGGGCCCATGTTGGAAGCTGTCCTTCCCCCGCCGGGGGAGGACCCACGGGTGGAGCACCCACCCCGGGACAACTCACGGAGAAGGCTCCCGAGGGCTCTCACAATCACTCGGAATCCACCTTAACTTTGCCCTCGGACTGTCCAACGAAGTAAGACCACCTCATACCACAACCACTTCGCAAAATACCCGCTGGACCCATCGCATCTCGTCGGCTGCAACGTAACGCACTACGTAATAGACGAGAAGCAGACCGCATGGGAGAAACTGGAGTTATCCCGTTTTCGCCGATGGTTGTCCCGCTTTCACCGATGGTTGTCTTCTGTGGTGGATTTCTTCCGGGTGTGGAGCACGTAGACCACGGCGCCCAACAGCACTCCGGCGATCCTGGCCGCGGCGTTCGGGACCAGGATGAGGGCCCCGGCCGCGGCGAACAGGGCGCGCTCGGCCATGCTGCACGCGGCCACGGCGAATCCCTCGATCGCGTACGCCGCCACCGAGATGAGCGCCACCGTGCAGACGATGGCGAAGACGAACGCCGTCACGGAGGTCCCCTCCACGAGGATGAGCGCCGAGTAGGCCATCATCGCCGGCACGATGAAGAAGCCGAGGGAGAGCTTCACGGCCTGGGTCGCGGTCCGCATGGGAGGCGCGCCGGCGACCCCGGCCCCGGCGAAGGCGGCGAGCGCGATGGGCGGCGTCACGTTCGACGTCTGCGAGAGCCAGAAGATGATCATGTGCGCCACCAAGAGGGAGAGCCCGAGGCCCTCGAGCGCGGGGGCGGCCATGACCGAGATCACGATGTAGGCCGCGGTCACCGGCAGCCCCATGCCGAGGACGAGCGCCGCGATGGCGATGAAGATGAGGGCGAGCCAGAGCAGGCCGCCGGCCGCCTGCACGACCGACTCCGTGAACTGGAGGCCGATTCCGGTCTGGCCGATGACCCCCACCACGATCCCGGCTGTCGCGCACGCGAGCGAGATCGGCAGCGCCATGATCGCACCGGCCCGGAGGCCCTCGAGGATCGTCCGCCACCCGACCCTCGTCCCTTTCCGCGCCATCCCGGTGACGACGACCGCGAGGCAGCCCACGGTCCCGACGAGCGGCGGCGAGTAGTTGAGGAGGAGGAGCGCGACCACGAGCCCGAGCGGTAGGAGGAAGTGGACCCCCTCGCTGAGCGTGCGCCGCACCGGCGGCGGGTTCTTCATCCCGCGCAGCCCCAGCTTGACCGCCATGAGGTGGACGAAGAGGAGCGTGCACCCGAAGTAGAGGATCGCGGGGGCGATGGAGAGCGTCACGATTTCGCGGTAGGGCGTGTTCGTGAAGTCGGCCATGATGAAGGCGCCGGCGCCCATGATCGGCGGCATGATCTGGCCCCCCGTGGAGGCCGCCGCCTCGATCCCGCCCGCCTGCTCCGGGCGGTAGCCCAGCTTCTTCATCATGGGGATGGTGAGCGCACCCGTCGTCACCGTATTCGCGATCGCCGATCCCGAGATCGACCCCATGGCCGCTGAGGCGATCACGCTCGCCTTCGCCGGCCCGCCCCGGAACCGGCCCGCCGCGGCGAAGGCGAGATCGATGAAGAACCGTCCGGCACCCGTCACCTCGAGGAAAGCCCCGAAGAGGACGAAGATGAACACGGTCCCCGCCGCGATCCCGAGTGGGGTCCCGAACAGCCCCGCCCCCGTGAAGATCTGGAAGCGCAGGATGCGCTCGAGGCTGAAGCCGCGATTCGCGATCACATCGGGCAGCAGGTCCCCGAACCCCGCGTAGAGGAGGAAGACGAGGCCCACCGCGACCATCACCCAGCCCACGGCGCGCCGGGTCGCCTCGAACAGGAGGATGACGAAGGCGAGGCCCACGATCAGGTCGTGGGTCGTGAGTCCGTACAGGATGTGGTCGACGCCCCGGTAGTCGAAGCCGACGACCACCCAGCCGCAGTAGAGGGCGGCGAGCGCGAGCGCGGCATCGAGCCACAGGCTCCAGCGGGGAGCGGCCTCCTCGCCCGTCCACGAGGGCTTGGCGAGGAAGGTGAGGACGACGACCCAGGCGAGGTGCATGGGACGCCCCAGCGTGGCGGACAGCGTGCCCGTCGTACTCTGCCAGAGCTGGAACAGGGAGAGCCCGACCGCCAGGGCGAAGAGGATGTGCCGCCAAGGCAGCTTTTCGGTCGTCAACGGGTGCCGGAACCCAATACTTCGTCGTAGTAGCGCCTCGCCCCGGGATGGATCGGGAAGTCGCCCACGTCCCGGGCCGAAGCGGGCGTGATGAAGCTCGCGACGCTGGAGATGTTCTCGAGGTCCCCGCGGCGCTCGAGCATGGTCCGAGTGAGATCGTAGGCGAGCCCCTCATCCATCGAGCGCGACACCACGAGGAGATTCCAGAGGGTCGGGGTCAGCACCGCCTCATCCACGCCGCGGTAGACACCCGGCGGCATGTCGAACCCGGAGTAGGCCGGCTCCGCGCGGACAATCGTCGCGATCTCGTCGTCCGTGAACGGGACGAGGACCATGTCCCGCGACACCGCGATCTCGACCACGGCGGGCATTCCCACTCCGCCGGCGATGAACCCCGCGTCGAGCGTCCCGTCCTTGAGGCCGTTCGACATCTGCGCGTAGTTGAGTTGCCGGACGGTGAAGTCGGACTCGCCGATGCCCATGGCCTCGAGCACGTTCCACGCCGTGACCGCGTTCCCGGACCCAGGAGGGCCGACCGACACGCGGCGCCCTCTGAGGTCGTGCACCGACTCGATGCCGGTGCTCCGGACCGTCACCAGGTGCACGACGTTGGGATACAGTTTCCCGATCGAGAGGAGCGGCATGGGTTCGGGGAACCGGCCCGTGCCCGCAAGCGCGGCGGCCAGGGCGTCCGCCTGCGTGAAGCCGACCTCGCTCTCGCCCTTGGCGACCTGGATGAGGTTCGTCACCGAGCCGGCGGTGGTCTCGGCCTTCATGTTCACGCCGTCGACGTGCCGGGACCATATCGACGCCAGCCCGCCGCCAAGCGGGTAGTACAACCCGTTGGTATTCCCCGTTGCGATGGAGAGCGTCCGCTGTCCTTCGCCTCCACAGCCCGTGAGCCAGACGGCCACCAGTATGGCGAGCAGGACGCCGCGCGCCGCGACCCGGCGACGCTGCGTCACGCTTTGTCAGCCGCCGCTACCGACATCGTCCCGCCCCCTTCGGCCTGCCGGCCATCTGTCGCGTTTCCAGAGTCGGAAAGTCGCCGAGAGCTTAGCCATGAGGGTAGTCCATATCCAGCCGACGACGTGTCCCCAAGCTCGAAAGTGAGGTGATCAGGGCGTCCTTGGCGTCATTTTCCTTGCAAATCGGGAGCGGTAGTCCTAAAATGCAATGATGCACCCTGCGATTGTCCCCCGGATCCTGCGACCGCGCGTCGAGGAACACCTGAAGCTGTTTCCGGCCGTAGGAATCCTCGGGCCGCGGCAGGTAGGAAAGACGACCCTGGCGCGTACGTTCGCGGCGGCGGGGCCGGAGGGCGTCCCGAACCGATCCAGCCGATCCACGCCCGGTATCTACCTGGACTTGGAGAACCCCGCCGATCGTGCCCGTTTGGCGGAGGGCTCAGGATATCTGGAAGCGGTGAGAGACAAGCTCGTGGTCCTCGACGAGATCCATCGGGCTCCCGACCTGTTCCGCGAGTTGCGAGGGATCATCGACCGGAGGATCTGGCGGGGCGAGAAAGCGGGGCAGTTCCTCATTCTGGGTTCCGCATCGATGGAACTGATGCGCCAGGCCAGCGAGAGCCTCGCCGGCCGCATCGGTTATCTCGAGCTTGGACCGCTCGATGTGCGGGAGGTCGGCGCGCGCGAGTTCATGAGCCTGTGGAGCCGGGGCGGGTTCCCCCCGAGCTTTCTTGCCCCGACGGATGAGGCCAGCGCTCTCTGGAGGGAGAACTTCATCCGGACGTATCTCGAACGGGACATTCCCGAGCTCGGGCCGCGGATCCCTGCCCAGACGCTGCGCCGTTTCTGGACCATGCTCGCTCACTCCCAGGGCGGACTCTGGAATGCCTCGAACCTGGCGAGGAGCCTTGCCGTGGATGGCAAGACTGTGGCCCGATATCTGGACCTCATGGTCGATCTCCTCCTCGTGCGGCGTCTGCAGCCGATCCATGTGAATGTCCGCAAGCGGCTGGTGAAGTCGCCGAGGATCTATGTGCGCGATAGCGGCATCCTGCATGCGTTGCTCGGGATTCCGCATCTCGACCACCTGCTCGGCCACCCCGTGGCGGGCGCCAGTTGGGAGGGCTTCGCCATCGAGACCCTGATCCGGGCCGCGCCGGACAGGCTCTCGCCGCCGGGCTTCTACCGCACGGCGACCGGGGTGGAGATCGACCTTGTTCTGGAAGTACCCGGACCGCAGACGTGGGCCATCGAGATCAAGCGCAGTCTCGCACCCCGGGTCAGCAAGGGCTTCCGTATCGCCCTGGAGGACGTAAGGCCGGACAAGACCTTCCTCGTGTACGGAGGGGACGAGCGCTACCCGCTGGGGGGAGGGGTAGAAGTCATCGGCTTGCGGGCACTCGCGGCGGAACTGGCGAGTCTCGGCTGGTAGCTCACCCTCGGCGGGCGCGGGCCAGGGCAACGAGGCCGAAGACGGCGGCGGAGACGATGAGGCCGATGAGCGTGCGGTCCAGCAGGGCGGGCGCATCGGCGGGGGCGAAGATCCGGACGGCCGCCAGCGCCGCGAGCCCGGCCCCGATAGCGGCGAGGGCCTCGGGGACACCGCTCCTCCGCGAATGCAGTCCGGCCGCGACCGGCACGAAGAGGCTCACGCTCAGGATCGAATAGAAGATCGTCAGCGACGCGATCACGCTCTCGAGACAGAGTGCGAGCAGCACAGCGAGCGCACCCCCCGCGATGGCGGCGCCTCGCGCCACGCGCAGCACCTGTCCGCTGGTGGCCTCGGGGCGGAGAAAGCCCTTGTAGAGGTCCTTCGAGAGGGACGTCGAGAGCATGAACAGGCCGGCGTCGGCCGAGCTCACCTCGGCGGAGAACACCGCGGCCAGACCGAGCAGCCCCAGAGCCGGCGGCAGCGCCGTGGCGAGCAACATGGGCAGCGCCTGCTCACGGCTCGCGAGCGCCGGATCGTAGACACGAGCGATCATGCCCAGCAGCGTCGGCGCGAAGGCGAACAGCACCAGCGCGACGCCCGCCGCCAGCAGCCCCGTGCGAATCGCGCGTGGACTCGCGGCGCCGTAGACCTTCTGCACCAGACCGGGCGAGATGATGAACGCCGGCGCGAGGAGCGCGATGTACACCCAGCCGGACGCGCCGCCCTGCCACAGACTCAGGTAATCCGGCGATGTCCGCGCGGCGGCGGCCTCGACCGCCGACCAGCCGCCGATGTCGGCCAGCGCCCACGGGATCGCGATCGCGAACCCGGCCAGGATGACGACAAGCTGCACCAGGTTGACCCAGGCGGAGGCCACGAGGCCGCCCGCGCTGAAATAGACGATGACGACGATCCCGCCGATGAGGGCGCCCACCCAGCGCGGGGACCCGGCGACGACGGAGACGATCTCGGCCATCGCGATGAGCTGCCCGGACACGATCGTGAGCGTGGCGAACCATAGCAGCCCGGCGATGAGCAGCCGGACCGAGCGGCCGTACCGCAGTTCGAGGTAGTCGCCCATGGTGAGGAGCCCATGGCGCGCGGCGACCTGCCAGATGCGCGGGCCAACCCAGACCGCGAGCAGGATCGTGCCGATGCCCGCGGAGCCGACCCACCACCACGCACTCAGTCCGTCGCGATAGGCGAGCCCCGCCGCGCCCACCGTCGTGCCGGCGCCGAGATTGGCGGCGAGGATGGTGGCGAAGAGCAGGACGGGGCCGAGTTTGCGGTCGGCCACGAAGAAGCTGCCCGCGGCGTCGACCCGGCGGCCGATCCACGCTCCAAGGGCGATGAGTCCGGCGGCGTAGGCGAGGATCCCCCACAGGCTGGCCGTCATGCGATCCCGGGCGGCGCGCTCACACTCATCCCCCGGGCTGCCGCTTCGCGGCGCACCTGTCTGGCGAGCTGATCATCGAGGGAAATCGTCGTTCGCATGGTGAAGAGAATAACAACCTGCTCCACTCCATCAACGATCAGCCGCCAGCGGGTGCCAACTCCGACGCCGAGGGGATGCCGGGGAGTCCGGCCGCCGCGCGGACGGCCCGCAGGATCGCCTCCGACATGACCTCCGCCGCGAGCGCGCCGATCCGTGTCAGCCCCCCCTCGTCGAGGTGCACCCCCGTGGCGAGGCCGAACACCGTGTCGCCGTCCCTCGGCGTGTGCGCCGGGTAAACCGTACGGGCGACCCCGTCTTGCGCCATCTGCGCGACCTTCGTGATCTCCGCCTTCGTCAACGTCGCGTTCGTGGCCACGACGCCGATCGTCGTGTTCCCGCCGACCTCGCCCCGGGGCCCCGGCACCTCACCCGCCCGCAGCAGCGCCCGCGCGTCCGCGAACCCCGTCCCGTCCTCGGTGCGAACCCCGGCCACGATGCTTCCCGTCGCCGGGTCGATGATGTCGCCGATCGAGTTGACCGCGACGACAGCCGCCACCGTGAGCCCGTCCTCCAGGGTGATGGAGGCGCTCCCGATCCCTCCCTTCATGGCCCGGTCGCGACCACCCAGTTTCCCGACCGTGGCCCCGGCCCCGGCTCCGACGCTCCCCTCGGCGGGCGCAGCCACGCTGGCTTCCAGTGCGGCCCGGTATCCGCACTCCGGCCCCGGCCGGATCGAGCCGTCCCCCACGCCGAGATCGAACAGGATCGCCCCCGCCACGATCGGGACGACATGGTCCCCGACCCGGTAGCCGATCCCCTTCTCCTCGAGGTACCGGACCACCCCCGAGGCCGCGTCGAGCCCGAACGCGCTCCCGCCAGAGAGCACGATGGCGTGGACTTCCTGCACGCTGTTCACCGGGTCGAGCAGGGCGACCTCCCGCGTTCCCGGCGCTCCGCCTCGCACGTCGACGCCGGCCACCGCGCCGTCCTCGGCCAGCACGACCGTACACCCCGTGGGCCGCTCGGCCAGCGTGAAGTGCCCCAGCGTGAGCCCGTTGACCGCCGTGATTCCGGCTCCCGTCGAATCCCCTGTCTCCTGCGCCACACAGCCTCCCGTCACAGCGAACCCGGCGCATGCGGCCGCCGCGGTGAACGCCGCGACCCGTGCGAAGTGCAGACCGCCGAGCGACCGTCTCATGGGTACAAGCCTCCCGCCATTGCCGCGCCGCTCATGCCCGGAGTTCCGGCCGGTCGCGGTAGTCCTCGAGCGCTTCGGGATTCGCGAGCGCCTCCACGTTCTTCACCGGGTCACCCATCACCACCGCGCGCACCGCGAGTTCGGAGATCTTGGCGCTCTTCGTCCGCGGGATGTCCGACACCTCGAGAATGCGCGCCGGGACGTGCCGCGGCGAGGCGTTCTCGCGAATCTCCATTCTGATCCGCCCCTCCAGTTCTCCATCGAGACGCCGCCCATCCGCGAGCCGGACAAAGAGGATCACGCGCGTGTCATTCTCCCACGGCTGCCCGATGACGATGGACTCCATGACTTCCGGCAGCCGGTCCACCAGCCGGTAGATCTCCGCCGTCCCGATCCGTACCCCGCCCGCGTTCAATGTCGCGTCGGAGCGGCCGTAGATCACCACCCCGCCGTGCTCCGTCCACTCCATCCAGTCGCCGTGCCGCCATACGCCCGGGTAGACGTCGAAGTAGGCCTCGTGGAACCGGCTCCCATCCTCGTCTCCCCAGAACCCCGCCGGCACCGATGGGAAGGGCGACTTGCAGACCAGTTCCCCCTTCCCCGCCGACATCGACTGTCCCTTCTCATCCCATACATCCACGTCCATACCCAGCGCTGGCGCCTGGATCTCCCCCCTCCACACCGGGAGGAGCGGATGCCCCACCACGAAGCCCCCGCACAGGTCCGTCCCTCCCGAAATCGAGGCCAGGTGGACGTCGGACTTCACGTGCCGGTACACGTAGTCGAACCCCTCCGGGACGAGCGGAGACCCCGTGGACACCATCGTCCGCACCGAGGAGAGGTCATGCGTCTCGCGCGGCCGGAGACCCTCCTTCCCGATCGCGTCGATGAACTTCGCCGACACCCCGAGCTGCGTCATCCGGACCTCGTCCGCGTAGTCGAACAGAACCTCGGGCCGGGGATGGAAGGGCGAGCCGTCGAACAGGACGACCGTCGCCTCGCTCGCGAGCGCAGACGAAAGCCAGTTCCACATCATCCACCCGCAGGTGGTGAAGTAGAAGGTCCGGTCGCCGCGCCGGATGTCGGCGTGGAGTTGATGTTCCTTCAGATGCGTGAGAAGGACGCCGCCCGCCGTGTGGACGATGCACTTCGGGATCCCGGTCGTACCCGAGGAGAAGAGGATGTAGAGGGGATGGTCGAAGGGGAGGCGCCGGAACTCGATCTCCCGCGGTTGCCACGGGCCGATGAAGTCGTTGAACAGCACCGCCCGGGGCACGGCCGAGATGTCGGGCTCCGGATCCGTGTGGGGGATAATGATCACCCGCTCCACCGACGGAAGCCGGCGCACGATCTCCGGCAGACGGTCGAGGCTCGAATACCACCTCCCCTGCCAGAAGTAGCCGTCGGCCGCCAGCAGAACGCGGGGTTCGACCTGGCCGAAGCGGTCGAACACGCCCTGCACGCCGAAATCGGGCGAGGCCGTCGAGATCGTGGCCCCGAGGCTCGCCGACGCGAGCATGTATACGATGGACTCCGGCATGTTGGGTACGTAGCCGGCCACCCGGTCTCCCGGCGCGAGTCCCAGGGCCCCCAGCGCCTGCGCGAGCCTCGAGGTCGTGTCGTAGAGTTGCGCCCAGGTGAGGTCGCGGCGGACGCGGTCCTCGGCCCGGAACATCAGCGCCGGCGTGTCGTCGCGCCGCCGGAGCAGGTTCTCGGCGTAGTTCAGCCGGGCGTCGGGATACCAGCGCGCCCCCGGCAGGCGGTCGAAGTCGACTACCGCGCGCTCGCCGCGCTCGCCGATGACCCCGCAGAAATCCCACACCGCGTTCCAAAACGCCTCCGGCTCGCGGATCGACCAGCGCCACAGCGCCCGGGGGGAGTCGGCCCCGGCCCCGCAGCGCTCGTTCGCGAAGCGCGTGAAGCGCGCCATGTTCGTCGACGCGGCAAAGGTGGGATCCGGGGTCCACAGCGGCCCGTTCATGCCCGTCATGCTCGCTCGCCCGAGACCCGGAAGTACCGGAAGGCGGGCGGCGCGAGTTGCGCGACGACCCACGCGAAGAAGATCAGCGACAGCGTGCCGGAGACCGCGAACCCGATCCCGCTCCAGGCGGAGACCCACTCGGGCGGGACGTACGTTTCTCCCGGGGCATGGACCGCGCGCGTCACGCCCACCGCCGTCCCCACCACATGCAGCCAGAGCACGAGCGCCGCCACCGAGACGTTCAGCCCCAGCAGCGCCCGCCGCATCGCGGCCGTGTGGAGCGTCTCCCACCCCGCCTCGCCCTCCCGGGCCTGGATGTGCTCGCTCAGAATCCAGATCACGGCCCCGAGCAGGATCATCGTGTCGATCCCGATCATGGCCCCCATCGCGTGCCCCGTGACGACGTACGTCCCGTGGATGACGGCGTTGAGCGGGGGAACGGAGATAAGGATCGCACTGAACAGGATCGCGCACGTCCACCATTTCGCGGCCGCGAACGAACCCCGCGCAGCGCAGAACGCCCGATCGCTCGGCTTCCGCAGCGCCCCCCACAGATCGAACATCGCCCGCGCGAGGACGATGATCTCCATCATGCTCACGACGAACGCGATCCACTTCACCGACTCCCGCGCCGGGAGATGATAGCTGTGGTGCGCGAAGTTCGTGAACGAGTTGAGCAGTCCGACCCCGAACAGCATGTACGCGGTGGTCGAACGGCCGTAGGAGGGATCGCCCGAGATCCGCTCCCCCAGGTAGATCACGGACCCGTAGACGAAGAGGTTGAAGGTGCCGACGAGGGTTCCCGTCGCCTTCCACTGGATCCGCATATCCTGCACGGGATCCCCGAAGATCCCCGGGACCAGCCACATGTGCTGTTCGACGAAGGTGACGATGAAGAAGAGCAGCCCGACGCCCCACATCGTCACGTAGACCGGCCGTTCCCAGAAGCGCCTCCCCGCCAGTCGGAAGAAGTTCCACGCGTAGCAGATCCAGCCCGCGAGGATGAGCAGGGAGAAGACGGGGTGGAAACCGACGTACTCGCGCCCCGTGCCCACGCCCAGGGCCAGCGTCACCAGAATCCCGAGGCCGGCGATCGCCCAGGTGGAGATCTGGATGCGGAGGCGCCAGCGGTCCCCGGTGGTCGGGGGGCCCTCGTCCTGCAGGAAGCGGTACACGACGGCGACGCCGCCCAGGAAGACCCAGGCCGAGGCGAAGACGGTGTGGATCGGGCGCAGCTGGCGCAGGTCGAGTCCGACCTGCTGGAACCACGGCGCCAGCGCCGGCACGGAGTAGAGCGCCGCGAGGATCCCGCCGAGGAGCGTGATCGCGATCGCGACCAGACCGCCGCGTACGAAGGTGAGCACGGCGAACTGGTGCGCGGGGTGGCCGGCCTCGAAGGGCTTCACGGAAACTCCCACCACGGCAGCGCGCGCCAGTCGAGGCCGCGGTCCGCCGCCAGCGCCCGCGTCGCCGCCTCGAGTTGCTCCCGGTTCGCGCCCAGGAACTCGAGGAACGCGGTGATCGCCGCGCGGTCGGCGGCGTCGAGCGGCGGCACCGGCGGCGGCATGCCCTTCGCCGGGCGACCCTCGGCGAGGACCCGGTCGAGCGAATCCGGCGCGAGCGACCGGGACACGAGCGACAGGTCGGGCGCCCCGACCGGCGACGCCCGGAACGGGAAGTGGCAGGCGCTGCACGGTCGGATGCGCCAGGCGGCGTACCCGGCCGCGACGTCAGCATCTTCGGGGCCGAGGGAGGCCTCGATCGCGCGCTCGAACGCCGCCTGCGCCCCGGCTCCCTCCCCCGGACTCCCGAGCCGCAACTCGCCGCGGCCGATCTCCGGCCGATCCATCTCCCGCAGGAACGCCGCCATCGCCGCGGCCTCCTCGTCGCTGAAGGCGAGCGGCGGCATCTGGCCGCTACCCACCCTCAACAAAGAAACGAGCCGGGTGGAATCGACCCGGCTCGCGGCGTTCGTCAGATCCGGTCCGAGGAACCCCCCCTGACCGTACAACTGGTGACAGGTTTGACAGGCATACCCCTGCCAGAGTTCACGCCCCGCGAGTGCTTCCTCCGACAGCGGGACGCTGCGCGAGTCGGAATACACGAGCCCCGTCTGGACTCCGAAGCAGAGTACCAGCACGGCCAGAAGCAGCTTTTTCCGGACCGGCGTACACATGGGGAGCGCTCGAAGAGGTTGGAGTCGTGTTGTCCCGGACCCGCGGATGATCTTCGCACAGGGCAGCGGTCGTCAAGCACGCGACGTCATTTGATCGTCGGTTGACGCGCCCGCTCAGTTTGCGAACAGATGATTTGACACAGCTACCTTACTAATTTATCATTTTTAGTAAGGCACCCACGACAGGAAGGAGACCATGCTGGTAAGGATTACATCCAAGCGTCAGGTGACGTTCCCCGCCCGGGTCCTCGATGCGATGGGCGTGCGCCCCGGCGACCGCCTCGAGTTGGAAGAGGGCCCCGAAGGCTTCATCCTGCGGCCGCAGCGGATCGACCTCTCACGTCTGGCGCCGCTGCGCGCCAGGCTGCGGTCCGGATCCGGGGAGTTCGATATCCACGCCTTCCGTGCCGAGCCCCATGATCCAGCGCTACGGGATTGACACCTCCGTGCTGGTGCGCCTGCTGACGGGCGTGCCGGAAGCGGACTTCACTCAATCCGTCCGGCGGCTCTCCGCCCTGGTGGCCGACGAAGGCTCGGCTGTGGTCGCATCGAACCAGGTGATCGGCGAGGCGTACATCGCCGTCCAGCACCACTACGGCGTGACGAGAGTCGAGGCCCGCGCCGGCCTCCTCGACGTTCTTCGCAGCGGACTCGTCGCCCCCCTGAACGGACGTCCGATCCTGGATGCCCTCGAGGCCTCCGGTGGACCGGGACTGCTCGACCGCCTCATCGCCAACGACTATGCGCGCGAAGACCTGGATGTCCTGACGCTGGACAAGGCCATGGCCACCCTCCCCCGCGCCCAGCTTCTTTAGCCCGGATCCCCGAGGAGGGAGACGTTCCGCGGACTGCTTCGTGAAGTCACGTAACGCATTCATTGAAAGCGATTTACGCAACCAATAGTGGGGCTCTACCCCCCATTTGTTCCACCGGGACGAAGCGGATTCCCTAGGCCCTAAGTGGCCGTGAATGGACCTGTCGGCCCGGATCGTCGCGCGCCCACGCTCGCGGATCGTCTGGGTCGTCAACGACCCGGTCGACGGGAACGGCTGGTCGTCCGCCCAGGTCAACTTGATCCAGCGTCTCCTGCCCCATATCCGCCAGTGCGTGCACGGGCGGATCGTGGCGGCGAACCACCGCGCCCGGAATGTGATCCGGACCGGCGAGGGGGTCTGTTCGACAAGGGCGGGTTCCTCCGCGCCCGCTCGGCGGAGGACGACGCCGAACTCCAGGCGGTGTTGGCGCGAGTGCTGCCGCCGTTCGGGGTGCAGGGCGCCGCCGGCTCGACGATGATCAGCCGCCCTTTCCCCCGTCCGCCGCTGGCGCTGCACGTCAACCCGGTGGGCCGGCCGGAGACGGACTTGCGGGTGTGGCCGGTCGCGGCGCTGGTGCTGGTCGCCGACCCGGCGAGCCGGACCCGCATCGATCCGGCCGTGGCGGCGGAGGCGCTCGGGCTCACGGGGAAGCATAACCAGTCGCGTCAGGCGGACCTGGTGCGGCTTGTGCTTGCGCTGGGCGGCGCTCCGGAGCCCCGGCACTGAAGGCGGAAGCCGCCGCGGGTCGGCGCTGACCTCGCCCGCCTTGCCGCAATAGCCCGAATCCTGCCAAGAAAAACCATCCAATCCCCCCAATATTGGGGAGCGCGCCCCACGCCGAATGTTGATAGGGTCCTCGCTTGCTTTGAAGCTTCGTCGATTTGTTTTTCGGCACTTTTGCGCGCTCGTCGGGTGGCCGATGGACGGGGACCGTCGGTTCTGGAACATGCCCGAACCGTCGTCCCCCAGCCGAAGCGAGGAGTCATTGAATGGATTCAGGAACCGGAGACGCGGCCGTGCCGCGCACATCAGCGGTGAGGGCCGGGTGGATGGGGCTGTTGACCGGGAGAGCCGGGCGGGCGGTTTTCGCCGCGGGCACCGGGACCGGCACGATGAAGATGGCCGGGCAGTGGACGGATGCACGGCGCGCCATGGGTCGGCTGCACCGATCCGGCCCCCGCCGGCCGCCTGAATCCTCTCCGCCCTCTCCGGCTGGATCCTCTTCCGCGTCCAACCGTCGCGCGTCCCGCCCGTCGGCGGCGTCACGCGCAGGTTCTGTCGCCTGCCACGCAGCGGCTGCGGTCCTCGTGACCTTCGCCGCGCTTTTTGCCGCGGCCCTCCCCGCGCAAGCCCAGACCACAATCTGGACGGCCACGCTGACGCCGAGGGCCACATTCTCAGGGACCCCCGTACCGTTGGGCTGTGACAACTCCTCGTCGGGGAATAGAAAATGCAGCAACTCGAACACGTTGAGCGACGATTTCACCGATGACGGTACGAGCTACGCGGTCACTAAATTTTTTACCAGGAACGGAGTCTTGACATTCAGGCTCGATACGGGTGCCACAGCCGCCACACAGGGTCTGACACTGGTGATTGACAGCGAGGAATTCGTCCTTAAGGAGGCCAACCAGATCAACGGCGCCAAGACTCAATGGAAGTGGAATAGCACCACCCTGGGTTGGACTGCCGGGACCGACGTCGCCGTGTCGCTCGTTGTGACCGACGCTCCCGCCACCGGCCAGCCGACGATTTCCGGTGGGGGGCAGGTGGGCAAGACGCTGACGGTGGCGACGGACTACATCGAGGACCCGGATGGGCTGCCGACGACCCCCACGTTCACCTACCAGTGGGTGCGGGTGGACGGCTCCACCGACACAGACATCCCCGGGGCGACCTCCGAAACCTACACGCTGACCGCGTCCGATCTGGGCAAGCAGATCAAGGTGAAGGTGAGCTTCACCGACTTACGGGGCCACGCCGAGGGCCCGCTCACGAGCGACGCGTATCCCCGAAACGGGACAGTGACAGTGGTGGTGTTGCCGGGCCCCTGTCCCGCGGTCAACGACTGGTGCGCGACGATGACGGTGGCAGACGACGGCACTGGGTTCGGGTATGAGTTTGACAAGTCCGGCTCGCTCGACGACAACATGATCGAATACGGCGGCAAAGAAATCGAAGTCTTTAAGTTGTACGTCGTTATCCAATCCACGCGTGAGCGATTTTTCTTCGAGTCCTTCCCGCGTGTGCCGCTCGGCACGGTGATCACCGTTGGCGACCTCACGCTTACGACGGACGCGGAATCGAATGACGGCAGCCTTGCCAATAAATGGGATTATAACCCCGGCGAGTTGCCCCCCGACCTGCTCTGGTTGGAAGGCCAGGAAGTCAGGATCAGTCTCGTGTTGGGAAGCTTCCCGGCAGAGGGCGCGGTCACGATTTCGGGTACGGCAAGGAAGGGGCTGATGCTCACCGCGGACATCAGCGACATCTCCGATCCCGATGGCCTGACGAACCCCAGTTACACTTACCAGTGGGTCCAGGTGGACGGCACGACCGAGACCGACATCACCGGGGCGACGGGAGCCAGCTATACGCCAGTCGCGGACGATGTAGGCAAGCAGGTGAAGATCAGGGTCGGTTTCACCGACGATAGAGCTCATCCTGAAGCCGTGACCAGTGAGGCGTATCCGTCGAGCGGATCCATTGGGGATAGCACCATCCGGAGCCTCGTCGAAACGTTTACCTATCTGACGGTGCAGGAGGCAGAAGACATCGGCGACCCCGTGCGGGCGTCCGGCGTGGAAGGACCTGTCACCTACAGGCTGGAAGGCGAGGACGCGGACAAATTCATGATCTCGTCATCGAGTGGCCAGCTTAGCACCAGGGTGGGCGAGCGCTACGACTACGAGGAGAAGCCGAGCTATGTGGTGACCGTGAATGCCGTCAGCCAACAAGGTGGAAGTGTCTCGATCCTGGTCATCATCAACATCGTGGACCTGGCCGAAAGACCGACGCAGCCGGGGGCGCCGACGGTGTCGGCGACTGCGGGTAGCATCACGAGCCTGGACGTGAGCTGGACGGCGCCGTCCAACGTGGGGCGTCCGCCGATCACGCACTACAACCTGCGCTATCGGGAGGATTCGGTAGAGACATGGACGGACGGCCCGCAGAACGTGACAGGCACTGCGGCGCAGATCACGGGCCTGACAGCGGACACGCCGTACCAGGTTGGGGTACAGGCGGTCAACCACGAGGGGTCGGTCTGGTCCGGATACGGCGCCGGTCGCACGGACGCTCCGACGGTAAGCTTCGGGGCCTCGGCCTACACCGCGATCGAGGGAGTTCAAAGCGCGGCGGTGACGGTGCAGTTGGACCCGCCGGCATCGAGCGCCGTGACCATACCGGTGACGACGGACCCGCAGGGCGGCGCGACCAGCGCGGACTACGACGGCGTGCCGGGGAGCGTGACCTTTGCCGCTGGCGAGACGGAGCAGACGTTCACCGTCACGGCCACCGACGATTCGGTCGACGATGACGGCGAGAGCGTGCAACTGGGCTTTGGCGACCTGCCGTCGGGCGTGTTGCTCGGCAGCCCGTCGACGGCGAGGGTGGCGCTGGTGCAGGACGCGGGCGTGACGACCTGGTATGTCTGGTTCGGCGAATCCGACTACACGGTCGCCGAGGGGGGCACGGCGCGGATAACCCTGCACCTGAACGCTCCCTGGAAGCCCGAACTGAACGAGGCGCTGACGGTGCCGCTGTTCGATCCGCAGCATGAGGGCGGCGCATCGGCGGACGATTACTCGGGCGTGCCGGAGAGCGTGACCTTCCAGCGGGGGCAGACCCGGGCGTCGTTCACGGTGCGGGCGACCGACGACAGCGAAGACGACGACGGCGAGAGTGTGCTCCTGCACTTCCGCCGTCTGTTTCCGGACGACCTGGAGGTGGGCCGCTACGGCGCGCGCGTCGCCACGCTGCATATCGACGACGACGACGGCGAGACCGCGGTGACGGTGTCCTTCGAATCCGCGAACTACACGGCGGAGGAGGGCGGCGCGCCGGCGACGGTGCGGGTGCTGCTGGACGCGGCGCCGGGCCGCTCGGCGACGATTGAGCTGACGGCAACGGGCCGCGGCGGCGCCACCTCGGCAGACTATGCCATGCCGTCGAGCGTGACCTTCGGGGCGTCCGAGACGGAGAAGAGCTTTACGCTCACCGCGACCGACGACGCGGTCGACGACGATCTGGAGAGCGTGGCGATCGGCTTCGGCTCGCTGCCCTCGGGGATAGCGGCGGGCAGCCCGTCCGTGGCGGTGGTGAACCTGACCGACAACGACAGCGGCACGAACACATGGACGGTGAATTTCGGCGCCCGCGCCGGGACGGTGCGAGATGGCGTCAAAGAGGGCGGGGGCTACTTCCTGAGCTTCAAACTGGACAGGAAGACGGGCCGGATATTGACGATTCCGTTGAAGTATGAATACCTGGGTGGCGCGACGGCGGCCGATTTCACCGACCTGCCGTCGGCCGTGACCTTTGACAAGAACGAGACGGGGGCGGGCGTGACCATATCGCCCGTGGACGACTTCGACGTGGATCCCGGGGAGAGTATCCGGGTGTCCTTCGGGGCGATGCCCGCCGGCGTGAGGGTGGGCTCGTATGGCGGCCGCTCCACGATCATCCCGGTCATTGACAACGATGGCCCGCCGGGCCTGTCGGTGGCGGATGCGAGTGCGGGGGAGTGGCCGAACAAGCGGGTGTGCCTGGTTTTCGAGGTGACGCTTGACCGGAAGGTCGATGACGTCGTCAGCGTGGACTATGCGACGGCTGACGGCACGGCGGTCGCGGGGCAGGACTACGTGGCGGTCTCGGGCACGCTGGAGTTCCGGAAGGGCCAGAACAGAAAGCGCCTGTGTGTGGAAGTGATATACGACGAAATTGACGAAAGCACCGAGAAGATGACGCTACGCCTGTACAACCCCGTCAGGGCCTACCTGTCCGACGCGACCGCGACCGGGTTTATCAACTCGGCGTCGGGGGAGCGGGCCTTCGGAGGAGAGTCCGAGGCGGCGGACATGGTCGCCGGGCTGAGCGTGGAGGCGGTGGCCCGGGTGCTCTTTGGCGAGGCGGAGTTGAGCGCGGACCAGCGCGCCGCGTTCGACTACCTGGGCAACCGGAACGGAGTCCTTGACCTGGGCGATCTGCTCTCCTGGAGGGCGCGCTGCCGGCGGGACGAAGTGCGCTGTGGCGGACCCGGCTCGGCCACCGACGCCGGATCTCTGCCGGCGTCTCCGGCAATGCCGCCAACGAAACGGGATCGCCGAACCCCGCCCCGGAGGAGGCGAGGCGCCCGTGCCGGGCGGCGCTCCGGCCGAAACATGGGCGGGAGTGTCGAACGCGTTCCGCAGCAGCGCTCGGGTGCGGCCGGACGCGGGCCCGGCAGGCGTGGCCCGGCCGTCCGCCGCGCGACCGGTTGGATACGGGCACTGGTTCCGGGTCTTGTCGTCAGCGCCTGGGGCTGCGGCATCGGGGAGGATCTCATCCAGCCGGTCCAGCCGGATCCCGGCCCGCTGCATGTGCGGCTCGCGGTCCCGCCTCAGGCCCGTGACATCGGAGTCCTGCTGGTCGTCGAGGGTCCCGGCATCGATTCCCTCAGCGCTCCAGGGTTCGAACTCATCCAGGCGGACGAAGCATCCTCCAACCGAAGGGAGGCGATCATGACCGGATCCCTTTCCACGGGACCGGTACTACAGGTGTGGGTGCCGGACAGGCGCCAACTTGGCCACTACCGGGTCGAGCTGGTGCAGGTGGCGGGCGACGACTACGGGCTCAGGGATCCGACGCAGTACGGCATCGCGATCTCGCGGTAGCCCTCCGGTCGGCTTTTGGGGGCTTTCCCTGACGCGCAGGCTCCTTGTGCGCGTCAGGGAGCGCCTCCGGCTTCGGCGCCCCTAACGATATCGACAACGACTCACTGAGCTCTCCAAGGCCCATCCGACCTACCGCCGGTCCGGGCTTGCTCGGCAGAGCTCCGGACACGGAGAACAACCCGGTGATGCGCGCCGACCAGATCCTCTCGGAACGCTCCGCTCCGGTCCCTCCGCGGCGCGTTCCGAAAAGTGTCCCATTTTCCACGGCCAGAAGTGTCATATTTTCGATGGCCATTGACAGACTGTCGGCTTCGGGAATCGGGCGGTGCCCCTCGGCGCGACGACCGCACTCAGGCCCCGCATCCGAAAACGTCCCCCTGGGGTGGACGATTCCAGGTCGGCCGTGCCCAGGCCGACGCTGTCCGCCTTGCACGAATGGCGATGGGCATGCCTTGAAGTGACCCCTGTCGAATGATTCGAACCCCGGAAAGAAACGAACACGGGTCGCCGGATCGGACAGACCAATCGTGGGCACATACAGACTGGACCCGTTAAGTTGTTTCTACTTATTTCCCCCTATATGGGGGGGGGCGCTGCCGCTTTGCAGCCCCTATTTCCGACGGTGCAAAATTTGACAAGTCGTCGGAATGCATATCTCAGTTCACGACACTTTCACTGCGTCAGATAACACTTTAGCGACATTTGACTAGTGGGTAGGACTTTGGCAGCCCCGGTCGTGTGGGAAGGCACCTTGCCCCTCCGGGAACCGAAGCCTACTGCTCTCCCGGGTTACCTGCTGACGAAACTGCATTGGAACCGGATTGTCGTGCTTACGGATAGGGACTACAGAGCCGTTTTTGAGGCATCGCCGGACGCGATGCTCATCGTGGATGCGAACGGCGTGATCCGGGACCTCAACCCGCAGGCCATCGCGATGTTCGGATGGAGCCGCGAAGAGATGGAGGACTCGGGCGTGGAACGGCTGGTTCCCGCCCGGGATGGACGGAGTCCATGCGACCCGGCGCATCACCGAACCTGGATTCGGAGCGAAGGTCCTGGTTGTGACGATCCACGACGAGGATGAGTACCTTGTACCCGCCCTCAACGCCGGCGCGGCAGGTTTTCTGAACAAATCCGCCGCCGACACCGATCTCATCGGAGCCGTGGAAGCCATCGCACGCGGGCACTCCTACCTGCCCCGGCACGCGGCTGCCCTGCTCGCGCGGCGGAAGGCGCAAGGCGCCTCGAGCCACAAATCCGGATCCGAAGTGCTCTCGTCGCGCGAGCTTACTGCGATCGAGCTGTACGCGAGCGGCTTTTCGGCCAAGGAGACGGGCAAGGAGATGTTTCTCAGTCCCAAGACCGTGGAGGGCTATCTCGCCCGCGCCAAGGCGAAGCTGGGCTTGCACACTCGGCGCGACATCGTGCGCTTCGCTCTCGAGGCCGGGGTCCGCCGGTAGTGGTGTCTCCGGCATGGCTTGGGGGTGGATTCCCCTCACGAATTGCAGGGTTTTCCCTCTATGGAGGACTGGCATGCTCTGCCGATTATTGGAGTGCCGGTCCGGACCGCCGAAGGGTCTTGAACGGCCCCGGGGCTCGCAAGACCGGTGCATATGGAGTTCGTTCGAGGTTGTATCGATGTTCACTTCGACGCGGGAGTGGTACGATGGGATTGCAGCGAGACGTTGCGGGAAAGCGGCTTCGACCGCTGCATGGGATGGAAGGCCTGATGCTGTTGGTTGCTGTTCTGGTCTTACTCGGTGTCGTGCTGATCGAGGAAGCGTGTAGCAATGACACCAACCTCGCCGGTCCCGAATGGGAACCCGAGACCGAAGTGCCGTTTCTGGCGGAATCGTTCGACACAGAACCTGTCACGTTCACCGATGGCGGAACGTTGACAGGACCGGATAAGCGGTTCTACGAGATCAGCGCTTCCGTACTGGAGTTCGGTGGCTATTGGATGGACGATGACGGGAACATGGTCGTAGCGCTCGCGGACCTGTCGAAGCAGACTGCGGTCGCGAATATCACGCGGTCGGAGCTAGCTGACGAGATCTCCGTAGTGATGGCTGGCAGGGCTCAACCTCCGTAGGCCTCGCCGAGGTCAGCCTTGACCATCAGGCCCCGCCCGGGGGGTGAAGCTTCTCGCGGGCGCGGGCCGGGGTCAGGTACCTGTGCCGCTGGAGCCAGCCGCGCGTCAGTTGATGCGTTTGTCGCGGCCGGCCCACTCGCGGTCGCGGAGGACGTACTTCTGGACCTTGCCGGTGGAGGTCTTGGGCAGGACGCCGAACTCGATCGCGTCGGGGCACTTGAAGTGGGCGATCCGCTCACGGCAGAAGTCGATGACCTCCCGCTCCGTGGCGTCGGCTCCCGGTTTCAGCGTGACGAACGCCTTGGGCCGTTCACCCCATTCGTCGTGCGGGATGGCGATGACGGCGCATTCCAGCACGGCCGGGTGGCGGGCGACGGTCTGCTCGACTTCGATGGTCGAGATGTTCTCGCCGCCGGAGATGATGATGTCCTTGGCCCGGTCCCGGAGTTCGACGTAGCCGTCGGGGTGCCACACGGCGAGGTCGCCGGAGTGGAACCAGCCCCCGCGGAACGCCTCGGCGGTGGCCTCGGGCTGCGCGAAGTAGCCCTTCATGACGATGTTCCCGCGCATCACGACCTCGCCCATGGTGGCGGCGTCCTTCGGCACATCCCGGCCCTCTTGGTCGACCACCCGCATCAGATCGGATGTGACGAACCCCTGCCCCTGTCGTGCGAGGAGCTGTGCCTGTTCCTCGGCCGGACGGTCGTCCCATTCCGCGTGCCAGGCACAGGTGGCCGTGGGCCCGTAGGTCTCGGTCAGACCGTAGGCGTGGATCGGCTGGAAGTTGAGTGCTCGCAGCTGCTCGAGCAGCGTCGGAGAGGGGGGCGCCCCGGCGATCATCGTTCGGACGGGGTGCTCCAGCCGCCGGGCGCCAGGGTGGTTGACGAGCATGATCTGGACGGTCGGCGCCCCGTTGTAGTGCGTGACACCCTCCGACTCGATCAGCTCCCAGACGCGGTCGGGGTCGACCTCCCTCAGACAAACGTGCGTGCCCGCCACGGCGGTCACCGCCCAGGTGAAGCACCAGCCGTTGCAGTGGAACATCGGGAGCGTCCACAGATAGACGGCGCCGGGCGTCATCTCCATCTCGATCAACTCGCCGAGCGCGTTCAGATACGCGCCGCGATGCGTATACACGACGCCCTTGGGGCGGCCCGTCGTCCCCGAGGTGTAGTTCATCGAGATATGGTCTTCCTCGTCCGCCGGGCCGGCCGCGAGCGGGGGCGGCTCCGCCGAGCCGGCAGCCGAGCCGAGAAACGCCTCGTAGGGGTCTTCCGGGGCGCCGGTATCGTCGATCCGCACCGGCGACACGCCGTCGCCCGCGAGCGCGTCCTCGTCGATGAGTCCCGCGAGCGCCCGGTCCACGAACAGGTATCGCGCGCCGCTATGCTCCAGGATGTAGGCGATCTCGGCCGCGGCGAGCCGCGTGTTGATGGCGACCAGCACGCCGCCCGCGGCCGGCACCCCGTAATGCGCCTCGAGCAGCGGCGGCGTGTTCGGCGACAGGAACGCGACCCGGTCGCCCGGCTCGAGCCCGGCGCCGAGCAGCCCCGCCGCCAGCCGCCGCACGCGAAGCTCGAACTCCCGGTAGGAGTAGCTCCGGTCGCCGTGCACGACCGCGGTCTTGTCGGGGTACACGAACGCGCTCCGCCGCAGGAAGTCGAGCGGCGTGAGTTCGGTCCGGTCCGGGCTCCTCACGGGCTGCCCTGCCCCGCTCCGCTCAGTCGCCACCGGCTTCGGAGGCTTCGGACAGCAGCCGCCGGTACACCTCGCGCGCTTCCTCGAACTGGCCGTACACATGGTCCTGCTCGGACTGGGAGCGCCAGCCCGGCCACTGCCTCGCCTGACGCTCGAGTTCGTCGATCCAGTCGAGCCCGTACTGCGCGCCCGCCGCGTCACGGATCGCCACCCCGCCGACGGTGAACCAGACCGGATTCGTGAACCCCTGCGGGTAGGCCGCGTCGAGCGGGAACCGTTCCGCCGGCTCGCCCTCGGCCCGCAGGTGCATCCAGCCGCTCCCGTCGATCTCCACCTCCCCCGAGAACGAGGCCGACTTGCGGTCGTCCGAAAGTTCGAGGTCGAGGGCATCCTCGCCGTCGCGCACCAGCCACGCCCGCGTGAGCGGCACGACCGACCGCACGCTCGCCTCGACCCCCACGCTCGTCGCGTCCGCGCCGAGATCCACCACCGAACCCGGGATCGCGCCCTCCACGGTGAGTTCGACGAGCGGCCCGTTGGTCACGAACGCGGCCGCGCCCCGCAGTCCCTCGTACCAGCCCTCGGCCGTCCGGCGTCCGTCCGGCGTCCGTACGTACGTCCGCATCGCGCCCAGAAGCGGCGTCGCCTGCAGGTTGCTGATCGAATCCTCGCCCCCCGTCGCGCACACGCGCACGTCGTTGCTCCACAGCGCGTAGATCGGGAAGAATCCGGCCCGCTCCGCCGAGGACCACTCGAGCGCGTCGCTCGTCCCCAGCACGGCGTCGACCATGAACCCCTTCCCGCCCATGAGGCCGACCGCGAGCGGGTCCATGTCCCCGAAGTAGGGGTGGACGTACCCGGTCGTCGCGCCCTGAGCCTTGGCCTTCCGCATCATGTCGGTGTTCGACGGATAGAGGCTCTCGATCGCCGTCCCCTCGTACCCCGTCGTGAACGGCGAGATGAGGTGGTCGCGCAGCCCGAGCATGAACACGTGGCCGTAGAACGGCGGCCGGTACTCCTGCCCCACCACGACGACGAGATCCTCCGTCGACACGGGGTGCGCCCCGCCTCCGGGCACGAAGAACTGGTGATCCAGGATCCGGTTGTCCTTGTTCGCCACTTGCTCGTTCACGATGTCCTGGTCCTCCGCCTCGGACATGAACATGAGGTTCTCGAGCGTGTTGTGGAGGTTCCCCGCGTAGTTCATGTGGACGTGCGTCGAGCCGTTGTGCCAGCCGTCCGCCGAGAGATCCGCGAACCGGTGCAGCGTGATGGCCAGATCCACCGTTTCGCCCGCCTCGATCGCCACCTTCATGCGCTGGGGCTCGATCTCGAAGCCCTTCACGACCGTGAGGTCCGCTTCGCCCGGCGGGAGCGCGACCGTGAACGTTCCATCGGTGTGGAAGGCCGGATAGCCCCCGCGCTGGCCGATGCGCGCGTACTCGTCGGCGGGCGCGTGGTACTTCCCGTCCCCGCCGAGCAGCGTCACGCGGGCCGGCACCGGACCCCGTCCGCTCGCGTCGGTGCGTACCGTCACGGAGAGCGTGCCCGTCGGCCCCGCGTACTCGCGCTCGCCGATCTCGATCCGCCGCCGCCGCCCGCCGTACGTCTCGATCAACTCGAGTTGCGGGAGGCCGTCCTCGTTCGTGATGTAGGCGATCGCCTCGCCGTCGGGCGACCAGCGCGGGTGGAACGCGTCGTGCTCGAAGAAGGTGAGCTTGTACGGCTCCCCGCCCTCGGTCGGCTGCACGTAGAGGTTGTTGAACTGGTCCGCGGCCCCCGCCGTCGACGAGTACACGAAGCGGTGTCCGTCCATGGAGACGTCCGGCCGGGTGCGGTAGAGGGTCTGCTCCCGCAGCACCGTCGTCGCCTCCCGGATCCCGTCCGCGCGCGCCGGCACCCGGATCACGTTCCCCGAGCCGAGCGGGACGTCGCGGTTCGAGACGAGGAGGAGTGCCTCGCCGTCCGGCATCCACGCGGGCGACAGGTGCATGTCCATGGGCCCGAAGTAGAGCCGGTTGTTGCCGTAGTCGTTGTCGCTGGTGACCGCGATCTCGGGGCCCGCCCAGTCGCCGTCCGCGACCGCCCGGATGTAGACGTTGAAGAAGCCGTTGGGCGCGCTCGACACGTACGCGATGCGGCTACCGTCCGGGGAGAACACGGGGTCCGCGTACACGAAATCGTCGTCCGTCAGCGCCCGCGTCTCGCCGCTCTCGGTGTCGAGCATCTCGAGCTGGATCCGTTCGCCGCCGTGGTCCGCCGTGTATGCAATCCAGCGGCCATCGGGAGAATAGGAGGGGGATGAATGGTACGTGCCCCCGCGCGTGAGTTCGGTGGCGTCGCCCGTCTCCACATCCACTTCCCAGACGGAACCGGCCATCCCTATCGCGATGGAGGCGCCGTCGGGCGACCAGGTCGGGAACCACGGCGTCGTGCCGGGCGCCGGCGGCAGGTAGTAGTTGTGCATGTAGTTGCCGCCGTGCCGCACGCCGGGATACCCGCCGAACTCGGGCGGCGGCTCCTCGGCGAGGACGGGCGTCACGGGCCGGGCCGAAGACGACTCCAGCGGACCGGGTTCGCCCGCGACGCCGGGCGCGCCGTCACCGGGCTCGCAGGCGACCGCGAGTCCGGCGGACAGGAAAGAGAAAAGGAGGACGGGAGCGGGGCCGATACGCATGGCAGCTCGCAGGCTCGGAGGATCGGTAAACGGAGCCCCCAACTTGCCCCGCGCCAACCGCCGCGCGCAACGCGGCCGGCGTGTCCCCCGGAGACCCTCCCTACGGCGGGATGATCGCGAGAACCTCCCCGCTGAGCGTGATCGGATAGGCCCGGGGCCAGACCGACACCCCTTCTCGATACGCTGTTCCGGCCCGAAAGCCGAGGACAGGCCGGTCGATCGACCACTCGCTGATCAACCACCGATCGTCCATGTCGGGGATCTTCGCGAAGCGAAGCACGCCGCCGAAGTGGGACTCGTTTATCTGCACGCGGCTGAAACTCATGCGTGAAGCGTCGGGATAGCGACCCTGAAACCACAACCGCAACCAGGGCACCAGGTGCTCGCGCACCCACGGGCGCAAGGACGTGTAACGGAATTCCAGTTCCCGCGGCCCGCCAGGGACCGTATCGATCCACAGGACGCCCTCGACATCGACGACGTCCCTTCCCGGCTTCGGTTCGAACCCCAGCCCGACCGTCCCCTTATCCTCGCTCTCAACCGGACGCAGACAGTGGGTTGCAAGAAATCCCGGCGCGACGAGCGCGTCCCCGTCCGGAGCGTAGAACGTGGTCAGCGTGTCGACGACGCCGGCATACCCGCGTGCCACGAGGTGCTCCGGCGACGCGTTGCTCAGGGCCTTCGGCACGTCAACGGTCAAGGTGTCCCACCCACGCCGGAAGGTACCGCGTTTCCAGATCGTTTTGGGCTGGACGATCCACATCCGGAGCGTACCGAGATCCTCGGTGTGGGAGACCGTGGCGAGGATCGGGAGCATGGATTCGTAGAGCGCGAAGGCCCGCTCGCGCTCCTCTGCGGTCGTGGGGCAGACGTTCTCCTCCGAGACCGAGAGTTCCGGGAGCGGAATCGGCTCCACGGGTATGTCCAGCCGCAGCGCCCGCCACTCCGACGTCCACTCGACGTGGAGAGTGTCGGAAGCCCACGACCGATAGCCGATGCGCCCCACCAAGAGGCGATACACCCCTGCCGGCGGCATGGGCAGGCTGAACGCGCCTCGCGCGTCCGAGAGCGCTTCGGCGAAGACACTGTCGGCCGGATCGACGAGTCTGATATGCGCGCCTTCGACGGGTGCCCCGCTGCCTTCGGTGAGGAGGAGTCCCGACAGGCGCACGCCGACCTCTTGGGCCGGGAGTTGAGCCGCGAACGAGAGAGCGAGAAGCGCGAGTCCGAGGCCTGCGGAACGGTTCGTCAACGTCCGATGATCTTCATGTTCATTATGCGGAACACGGGCACATACCCGCCCATGTAATGCGGACCGCCGACCAGTCCCGGTCCAAGATAATGATCGTACAGTTCGTCGAAGCGCGCTCGCGCGACCACCCGTTTGGCCTCGAGGTCGATCACCTCGATCATCGAATCGTAGCGGAGGGGGTCGTCTTCGAGCTCCGGAGACGCCCGCGTCCAGTTCGGATCGATGAGCCATGTGAGGACCCAGAGCAGCCCGTCATCTTCCAGGATGTCGCTCATCAGGGGTGGCGGCCTGCCGACGCCATGGGCCCCCGAACGAAGCTCGGCCTCCGACGGCTCAGGGAACCAGTCGGGTTCACGCCGGATCTCCTCGATCGGTTCCCGAGAAGCGGGTGACCGACGCTGGATCCAGTAGTGTGCCAAGCGGCCCACCCACAGAGTTCCATCACCTCCATCGGAGATGACGCTGATGTCGTCATAAGGTTCCGATGGCGGAACCTCTCCCGTCTCCGACCCAAGGGAGTGGACTCTCCGCCCCCGGGCGTCAATTTGGTGGATCGGCCACCCGGCGAGTCCCGGAACGCCCTCCATATGCGAAATCATATAGAAATGACCCGGATTCCACGCTACTGCGATCGGGTCTACTCCCTGGGGACGGATCTTGAGGGGGGCGGATCGGACCAACTCGTGGTCGGGACTGAACACACTCATCCGCATGCTGAACCGGTCAAGCACGAACAGAGAATCCGCCGATCCAACGACGATGCCATTGATTCCCCTGAACTCGCCGGGACCCTCTCCCTCACGCCCGATCGTCCTGCGGAAGGCGCCGTCCGCTTCGTATACCTTGATCTCCGTCGAGAAGTGCTCGCGCAGATAGATCCGCCCACGCGAATCGACGGCCGAAAACGAGTGTCCACCGAGGAAATCGATCGCGCCGGGCCCCTCTCCGTCGCCGAGGCGAACACGCTCGGTCAGTTCCACGGTACAGGCGGGACAGGCGACGTCGTCGGGGATCCATGTGACACCCACCTCCTGAGCGCCAAGCGCGTACGTGGCAGTACACAGACTGCCGAGGGCGACTGCAACAGCCCTTCGCAGGGGCATGGGAACCCTCCATTGGGCTATGGCGGGATGAGGGCGAGAACCTCCCCGGCGAACTCGAGCGGATACGTCGTAGGCCAGACCTGGCCGCGGGAACCAGCCGAAAAATAGCCGCGATGATAGAGAACGGGGCGGAGAATCCGCCACTCGCGGATCAGCCATCGATCCGGCGTGATACGCTCGAAGCTAAGGACGCCGCCGAAGCGGGACTCATCTCCAATCTGGATTCGGCTGAAGTTGACGCGGCCATGGCGGGACTCTATCCAGAGCCGCAACGCCGGCTCCAGGTGCTTTCGCACGAACGGGCGCACGGACGTGTACTGGAACTCCAGTTCCCGCGGCCCGCCGGCAATCGTGTCGATCCACAGGACGCCTTCGACATCGACGACTTCCCGTCCGGGCTTCGGTTCGAACCCCAGCCCGACGGTCGCCTCATCCTCGCTCTCGACCGGCCGCAGGCAATGCGTGGCCAGAAAACCCGGTGCCGCCAACGCGTCCCCGTCCGGGGCATAGAACGCGGTCATCGTGTCGACCACATGGGCGTACCCATGCGCTACGAGGTGCTCCGGCGACGCGTTGTACAAGGACTTTGATACGACGACCGTCGTCGTGTCCCGTGAAAATAGGTACGTGCCGCCGCGGTAGTACACCTTGCTCGGTCGTACCATCCGCATTTGCAGGGTGCCGAGGTCCGCGGTGTGCGACACCGTGGCGAGGATGGGGAGGACCGATTCGTAGAGTGCGAAGGCTCGCTCGCGCTGCTCGGGAGTGGTTGGACAGACGTTCTCCGCCGAGACCGACAGTTCCGGGAGCGGAATCGGCTCCACGGGTATGTCCAGCCGCAGCGACCGCGACTCCGATGCCCAGTCGACGTGGAGGGTGTCGGAGGCCCACGATCGATAGCCGATGCGCGCCACCAGGAGGCGATACACCCCTGCCGGCGGCATGGGCAGGCTGAACGAGCCTCGCGCATCCGAGAGCGCTTCGGCCAGAACGACTTCGCCCGGATCGACCAGTCGCACATGCGCGCCTTCGACGGGCGCACCGCTGCCTTCGGTGAGGAGAAGCCCCGACAGGCGGCGAATCTCCTCCTGGGCCCCGAGGGGAAGCGCGAGCAGCGCGAGGCCAAGACTCGCGACACTCATCGTCAGGACTGCACGGTGTCTTCGGTCCACAGGCGATCTCCGGAAGCCGTTAGGTGCTAGACGCTCACGGGTCCGGAAACGTCACTCTTGAGGCTAGCGGAGAATCCGCCGCACCTCGATCGTCTGCACGTCGAACTCGTTCCAGGCAAGAACCGCCGCGATGTCCCCATCGACGGCGAGCACGCTGACTTCATCCGGCGAACGTACGCGCATGACCTGCGTGCCTTCGGGGGAGTACACGGTCCATGTCGGAGTGGAGTCACGAACCCCACCGTAGTCGAGCACCCAGATGGCACCGAGGCCCGTCGTCCGGAGTGCACTCAGGGAACGGCGACCCGACCAGCCGTACGGCGGAAAGTGCTCGGGAACCGGCATCCGTCCCTCGTCCAGCGCCTTCCGCATGAGCTCCGAACCCCGCGACTTCACGAGCTCGACGTCAGCCTGCGTGACAGGGACGGGTTCGGGAAGAGGATCCGGCAGCAGGACCCCGAGGGATTCTCCGTGTTGGTCGAAGATGGCGACGGCGTGGTTCACGTTGTCCATGACGTAGTACCGTCCGCCGAGCACATCCACCACGCCGTCGCGCCCGAAAACGGCCGAAGTCATCTGCTCCCCTCCGCGTCCGAAGGGTTCCGCATAGCTGTCGGACGTGACGAACGAGCCCAGACTGTCCGTGAATGCCCCGTTCGCGTCATATGTCATGAGTACGTACACGGCTCGCCGGACCGTCGGTTCGCGCACCGGATCGAAGTTGAATTGGTGGAGTCCTAAAAGACTGGAACCGTCGGGGAAGAGGCCGACGAACGACATGAAGTTGTATGGCTCGACGGGTTCGATCGTTGTCGAACCATGAAACTCCCCATCGGTTCCAAACGCACTCAGGCGGAGCAGACCCCGGTCCCAGACGTAGAGCCTGTCCCCGACTCTGTGTGGACGCCCGACTCTCTGGAACTCTCCGGGCCCCTCGCCCTCTCCGCCGACGCTATGGAGGAGTTCGCCCGTCGTGCGGGAATAGAAGCGAAGCGTAAGGGAAGTCCGGTCCGTCAGGACGAGCGTATCGCCCAGAAAGAGCGCCCCGACGATCCCGTGCAGGGGGTCATCGGTCTCATCGCCGATGACCGCGAGCGGCACCCTGTCCAGGCGCGCCGTCGCTTCGGCCGGGTTGGTGGCTACATCCCTTTCACCGGAGCACGCCGCCACGGCCCACAGCGCGAAGACCACGGGCGGAAGAACACCCCTAACCACGAGTATTTGGGCGTCAGGCTCCGGGAAGGCGGTAGGAGACGCCCTGGGCGACGGCCTCGTCCACCGTCTCGGCGTCGAGCAGCACCGTCACGTTGACGGTGAGGGCTCCGGCCGCGGCGATGTTGAGCGACAGCGACAGGGCGGCGGTCTCGTCGGGAAGATCGGTGATGAGATAGAGGTCGTTCTCGCCGAAGGCGTAGTAGAAGCCTTCCAAGGTGCCGCCCACGCTCTCGACGGTCTGCCGCAGCGCCTCGCGGCGCCCGGTGCCTCCCTCGGCGATCAGACCCTTCAGACCGGACCGCGTGTAGCTCGTCCGGAACATGTACTTGGCCATGGTTCTCCGTGTCGGTGTGGTGTTGGTCTGGTTGGCAGGCTCGCTGCGGTCAGCAGGTCAGGCAGTTGTTGTTGCCTTGTCAAGATTCGAGAGGGTCGCATCGATGGATGCGAGGGCCGTAGATTCGCGTAAGCCGTTGTCTCATAAGGGGTACCACCATTGTCCGGGTCTCGTGAATCGCGCAAGATAACTGTCAACGATTGCCATTTATATTGTTCGGGTGCCTTAAGTCCTTGCCGTTCCGAGCTTTCCGCGTTTCGGAGGAGCCCCTCGCACTCGTCCACGTCGCACTCGTCTCCCTCCGTTTGCTGGGTACCCGTTGCTTGGAAAAGTAACCCCGCCTCGGTTCTCTCGCCCTCCCGGCACCCATGAGGCGTTCCGGCCCGTTTCGGAGGTTACCGGGCGGCGGTTCGGCGGAGGATGATGAGCGGGTCCAGAAACACGAAATCCCCCGTCAACCCTTCCGAGGCTGGCGGGGGATTCGGTGCGCCGTGACGTGGTTTAGTTGTCGCCCTCGGGGAGCGTGTACGCGTCCGCGAGGGTCAGGTCCACCGTCCACCCGATATCTCGAAGCGCGCCCAGCGTAATGGCGCTGGTGGGCGATACCTCACCCGTCTCGCGGAACCGCCGATCACAACCGCTGGACATTACCTCGCAGCCCATGACATCCTCCCGCCAGTGCCATGCGTCCAGCAGGGGCACCTTGAGGTAATCGTACTGATCGCCGCCAGCCGCGTTGAACGCCTCCACCGCAGCCTCGCCTGGGAAGTACCAAGCGGTCGAATCCCCCGCGAGGATCGCGGACCATCTTGGGCCGGTGCCGATCCCCAGGACATGGAGCATCTCGTGACGAGCGATCCGCTCAAAGTCGGCGTCGGGTGCGCGTTCCATTGCAGCCGGGTCGAAGTTCATCCGGCCAATCAACGGCAACACTCTGTCCTCTACGCGCCGAACACATGGACCGCTCAAGGCAAATCCCCGGCCATCGCTCACCGTGATGCTGATTACGAGCCCACGAATCGTCCCCTTGAAGGTGCAGAAATCAGTGTCAACGTTCGCCACGGATTCCACCACCTCCGTCCCGGCCAGTGCTTCCACGAAAAAGTCCGCCGCCTCTTGGAGCCGCGCCTTGTGCTGATCGGAAACCGAGTCCTCATAGACCAACGCGATATGAAATGGGGCGGGGGTGATCCCCGCCACACGCGCACGGTCAACGTGCACCGATACCGATTGGGATGCGGCCAGCCCGTCGGGGTCAAGCGCTCGCACGTCGATGAAGCTGTTACCCACCCCGGTAAATGTCCCGGTTACCGTGAGCAAGCTATCCTCGGCAATAGTCGCCGTGGCGAAGGTCGGGCCAGACCGTGAAAACGCCGTGAAGGTGAGGTCATCGCCATCGGGATCGGAGAAATGTTCCTTCAAGTTCACCATGAGAGATTCCTCCCGCAGTAGCACCGCGCCGGGTATGCTGTTCGTGACGACCGGTGCCCGATTCGCTGGCGGCGGAGGCGGCGGAGGCGGCGGCGGGTCCGGCTGGGGCGACGTGGTATCGTCGCCACACGCGGCCCAGACGAGCGCAGCCGTGAGGATGATTCGTTTCATGGAGTAACCGTTCGCGGCGGATCACGGACCCTCAGTAGTGCGCCCTCAGCACCGCACCGGGGGGCAGGTGGTGTCTCCGTGGGGTCGAGTGGGGTTGCCCCCCCCAATATTAGGGGGGGGACCGGCGCGGGAGCAAACAGAAGCCCCCGCCCGTACGAGGAGGCGAGGGGTTCAGTGGTGGGGCACTTCGTACTGGAGCTGTCCCGCTTTCACGGACGGTTAGTTTCTGTGGTTGATCGTCTCCGGTGTTGCTCCTTTCAGTCCCTCTCAGGCGCTCGGGAGAGGTTCCGGGTGTACGCCTCCGGTGCGCCTCAGGCCGCATGCTTCCTCTCGTAGTTGGCCGGCGACTCGTAGCCGAAGGCGGAGTGAAGCCTGCGCGTGTTGTAGAAGCCTTCGATGAAGCCGAACACCTCCCGCCGCGCCTCGGCCGCGGTGCGGAACGAGCGCCGCCAGATCAGCTCGCACTCCAGCGTCGCGAAGAAGCTCTCGCACATGGCGTTGTCGTAGGCGTCGCCCACCGAGCCCATGGACCGCGCGAGGGCCATCGCCAGCGCGGCCTCGACCAACTCGGTCCGCATGTGCGTCGCCATGGCCCAGCCGACGACGCGGCGGCTCCAGACGTCGAGCACGACGGCCAGATACAGCCAGCCCGCCCATGTGGGCACGTACGTGATGTCGGCCACCCACAGCCGGTCGGGCCCCGAGGCCGAGAAGTCCCGCCTCACCAGGTCCGGCGCGGGCCGGGCTTCCGTGTCCCTCTTCGTCGTCGCCGTCTTGAAGCGCCTCCTGGTCGCGCCCTCGATCCCCATCGCCCTCATCAGCCGCCCCACGCGCTTCTGGCCCACCCGCTCGCCCTCGGCCCTGAGAGCCGCGTGGATCCGCGGACGACCGTACGTCTCGCCGCTGCCGGTCCAGATGGCCTGGATCTTGTCTTGAAGTTCGTCGTCCCGCCGCGCCCGCGCCGAGGCAGGACGCCTGAGCCAGGCGTAGTAGCCGCTGGGGGAGAGACCCAGCACCCGGCACATCGCCGCCAGCGGAAACTCGGCCCGGTGCGCCTTCATGAACGCGTACCCCCGCCGGGGATCGCTCCGCTCTCCCTCGCGGGGCACCGCCGCGCAGCGGTGGTCGGGCCGCGGCTCTTTTTAGGATGTCACGCTCCATCCGGAGCCGCTTGTTCTCCCGCTTCAGGCGCGACAACTCCTTCCCCGTCTCCGTCGTCAGACCGTCTCTCCGCTCTCCCTCGTCCAGCTCCCCCTGTCTGACCCAGTTGCGGATCGTCTGCTCCGAGGGCTCGAACTCCCGCGCCAGCGACCCCGCGCTACGACCGGCACGCGCGAGTTCCACCAGCCGCTCGCGGTACTCCGGCGGATACCGCCCCGCTCTTCCCGCCACGATACACCTCCTTGGTTCCCCCAATGGAAAGGTGTCCGTGAAACCGGGGCAACTCCATCCTTCGCCGGGTTCGGTTTCCGTCCGGCTTCGCCGTAGTGGTAGACAAGCGCGGAGCGCCGGAGCAAGATCGTGCGCCGGGAGAACGGCTTCCCGTTGGGCTGGCCTTCGTCGGCCATCTCGCACAGAAAATCCGCGATGTTTTCGGGAGTGGCGTTCGCCCGTTCGATGCCTTCGGCTTCGCACCATTCCCCGAACTTCCCCCATGCCGCCGCATAGGCTTTGATCGTGTTCGGGGACTTCGCCCCTTCCATGTACCGCTTCCGTCGCTTACGGCGTTCCTCGCGTGTCATCCCTGCCTCACTTGTTGAACAATTATCCTACAAACCGTATCAACAAGTGAGGCAGTTGTCGTTGTTGTGCGAGCCCAGGCTCTCGAGGAGCGCGACCGTCTCCGGGAACGGCGAGACGCGCTGCACCGGACCGTTCGCCATGTCGGCGGTCGTCTGGCCGCGGCGGCTGACGACCGTGACGTCGCCGCCCATCTCCACGAGATAGAGGATCATCTCGTCGTCGCCCCGCGACGCCGCGTTGTGGAGCGCGGTGTAACCGCCGTGATCGCGGGCGTCGATCTCGGCCCCCAGTTCCTCGACGAGGTACCTCACGGCCGGCATCCAGCCATCGGGCGTGTGGCGGTGCGCGTTGCCGGCGAACCCTTCGCCGTAACCGACGCCGGAGGCGGCGTGCAGCGGCATTACGCCGGGCCCGCCCGGGGGCACCGCCGGGAGTCCCGACGCGTCCGGCGCGTTCGCGCGGGCCTGGTCCGCCGCCTCGGCCGCCTGGATGAGCGCCGTCCGGACATCTTCGCTGATGTTCTCGAGGTCCTCATCGGGGAACTGCCCCTGCTCCTCTTCGGGCAACTGCTCCCGGATGTCCTGGAGCAGCGTAAGCCGGTCCGGTCCGGGCAGTTCCGCGTAGGAGGAGTCCCTGAGCGCGTTCAGCGCCTGCTGGCGCAGGAACTCGTCCGGGGACAGACGCTGGCGCCGGGGGGGCGCCTTGGTCGGGATGTTCGGGTCCGCGCCGTATTCGACGAGGAGCTTCATCGCGTCGACATCCGTCGCGTACGCCGCGCGCCAGAAGGCGGTGGCGCCGTTCGTGTCGACGAGGCCGCAGTTCCGGTTGCCGCAGCCCGTATAGACCATGTACCACGGGTGCCTGGTGATCCGGTGGTCGGGATCCGCGCCGGCCTCGAGCAGCGCCCGCGCCACTTCCAGGTAGTTCGCGCGCTGGAGCGAGCGCTCCTGCGGCTGCGGGAAGCGCGTGCGCGGCTGCCAGCGGGCGTTGATCACGGCCCACAGCGGCGACACGCCGTTGAGTTCGGCGGCGATGTTCGGGTCCGCGCCCCGCTCGAGGAGGAGCAGCACGAGGTCGAACTGGCCGTTGATCCCGGCCATCACGAGCGGGCTCGTGCCGTCCGCCGCGCTGACCACATCGATGTCCGCACCGCCGTCCAGGAGGGCCACGGTCGATTCCAGGTACCCCTGACGGACCGCGTGCAACAGCGGGGTCAGGCCGCCGATCTTCTCGACCGGGGGCAGGAAGAGGCGGCTGAAGTCGCTCTCGTCCTCTTCCTCCTCCTCCTCTTCCTCGGGCAGGCCCTTTGCGTACATCTCGCGTCCCGCGCGGACGGCGGCCTGCAGCTCGGCGGGTGTCGGCGTGCGCGCCTCGTCCCCCTCTCCGGTGAAGGCTTCGATGACCTCCGTCTCACGCTGCCGCGCGAGGCGGTCGAGCTTCTCCTGCTCGAGCAGATCGATCACGTGCGACGTGATGTCGGGGTCCGCGCCCCGCTCCAGCAGCACCCGTATCGCCTCGGCCCGGTTGCCGGCGGCGGCGAAGGTGAGCGGCGTCTGACCCCACTCCGCCTCCTGCGCGTCCGGGTCCGCGCCCGCGTCGAGCAGGACGGCGACCGCCTCGGGGTTCCCGGCCGCCGCGGCCAGGTGGAGCGGCGTGGAGCCGCTGTTCCCGGTCAGGGCCATCACGTCGGACCCCGCCGCGATCAGGCTGCCCAGGATCTCCGGCGAACCCCGCCTCGCGGCGAGGTGGAGCGGCGTGTACTGCCCGATTCGCGTGACCGCCCTCACATCGGCGCCAGCGTAGACGAGCATGTCCGCCAGCTCGGCGTCGCCGCGGTCGGCTGCCCAGTGCAACGCCGTCATCCCGTCGCCCTGCGCCGCGTTGACGTCGAGTCCCTGCTGCAGCAACTCGCGCACCGTGGCGACATCGCCGCGCATCGCCGCGTCGGCGACGGGCGATTCAGGGGGCAAACCCGCGGGCGAACCCGCGGGCGCATCGTGCGGCGCCCCCGCCGACACGAGGAGCGCCGTGCAGAGGACCGCGAACCCGGATCGGAGCGTCTCCGTGCGCACGGTCAACTCCCCGCGTCCGTCGTGACCGGGTCGGCGTGGTTGAGCGACATGGGCCCCGTACTGTCGCCGAACGAATCCATGTCGTCCACGCCGAGGTCGTGCAGGATCGACAGCATCGCGTTCGCCATCGGCGTCTCGTCGGGCGCCTTGATGTGCAGGTTGCCATCGAGCATTCCGTTGCCGTGCCCGAGCAGGAAGAGCGGCGCCCGCCGGTGGTTGTGCAGATTCGCGTCCGCCATCGGCGAACCCCACAGGACCACGCTCTGGTCGAGCAGGCTCGACTCCCCGTGCATGGTGTTCTTCAGCTTGTCGATCAGATACGGCAGCTGACCCACGCGGAACTGGTTGATCTTGTTGAACTCCAGCACCGCCTCCTCCCGGTTCCCGTGGTGTGAGGCCGGGTGGAAGGGCCGGTCGGACTCGCTGTCGGAGAAGACGCGGTTCTGCGCGTCGCGCCCCGTCTTGAAGGAGATCACCCGCGTCATGTCCGTCTCGAGCGCGAGCACCTGGATGTCGAACAGCATCTGCATGTGTTCGGTGAACGAATCCGGCACGCCGGCCGGCGCCTCGGGCAGTGAGCGCTCCTCACCGCTCGAGTTGCGCCCCTCGACCATCTGAATGCGCCGCTCCAGCTCGCGCACGTTCGTGAGGTACTGGTCCATGCGGCGCGAGTCCTCCTGGCCGAGGGACCGCTGCACCGAGGAGATCTCGCCCGAAATCCAGTCGAGGATGCTGCGCCGCGTGGCGCGCCGCGACGCGCGCTCCGCCTCGCTCCCGCCCGCGCCGAACAGGAGGTCGAAGGCGACCCGCGGATCGCGGATCATGGGCAGCGGCTCCGTCGGCGAAGCCCAACTCAGCGAGTCGGTGTACGCGCACGAGTAGTTGTACGTGCAGCCGCCCGCCTGATCGAGGTTCTCTATGCAGAACTGCATCGACGGCATCGGCGTGTCCTGGCCGAAGCGCTGCGCGTAGATCTGGTCCATCGAGGTCCCGCAGAAGATATCGGACCCCTGCGTCTGCTTCGGATGGGACTGCGTGAGGAACACCGCGCTCGAGCGGAAGTGGTCCCCGCCGATCTCGGGCGGCGTGAACGCCTCCGCGTTGCGGACGTCCGTGTTGCTGATGACCGTGAGGTGCTCGCGGTACGGCCGCAGCTCGACGAGCGCGCTCTCATCGATGATCTCGAACTCGCGCCCCGCCTTCTCCGGCGCGAAGAGGAACTTCGGCGCCCCGTGCTCCCGGTTGCAGCCGGCGAGACCATGCACCTCTTCGATCGCGATGAACCGGGTCCCCTTCCCCTCCGTCAGGCTCTTCGCGCTCGTCGATCCCCAGAGACGTCCCGCGGGAACCATCGCGTCGAGGAACGGCAGGGCCATCGTCGCCCCGACACCCCGAATGAAGGTCCTGCGCGGCAGGTGCTGTCCGGTAATGAATTCCATGTTCTCCCTCTCGGAGCGTCGGATCGCCGCCCGGCCCTGGGGCCGTTCAGCGGCGGTCTTCGGAAACCTCTTCGTCTACCGTGGTCAGGGGCGCGGCCCGCTTCATCCTGAACGCGTCACCGTTCACGACGCCCAGGATCAGCGACGACAGCCTGTAGTCTTCCTCTTCCGCCTCCCGCACGACCGACCGGATCCACGGTTGGTCGTAGTACTCGACTCGCCGGCCGAGCGCGTAGGCGGCCAGGTTCTCCGTGAAGTTCCGGAGCAGCGGCAGCGGGCGCGTGAGGAGCGCGTCGACCAGTTCGGGCGGCGTCTGGACCGGCGTCCCGTCGTAAAAGTCGCCGCGCGTGTCGAGTGGCATCCCGTTCTCGCGCAGGCGCCACTTGCCGGTCACGTCGAAGTTGTCGAGGGCCAGCCCGATCGGGTCCATGAAGCGGTGGCACGATCGGCAGGCCGGACTCGCCCGGTGCATCTCCATGCGCTCGCGCGTCGTGAGCAGGCGGCCGTCTTTGGAATCCTCCGTCTCATCCAGATCCGGCACCCCCGGCGGGGGCGGCGGCGGCGGCGTGCCGAGGAGGACCTCCATGACCCACTTCCCGCGGAGTACCGGAGAGGTCCGGTTCGCGAGCGAGGTCAGGACGAGGACGCTGCCGTGGCCCAGGATCCCGACGCGCTCGTCACCCGGGTAGGTCACGCGCTGGAAGTCGCGTCCCGCCACGCCCTCGAACCCGTAGTGATGAGCCAGGCGCTCGTTGACGAACGTGTAGTCGGCCCGGAAGAAATCGAGCAGGCTTCGGTCCTCGCCGATCAGACTCTGGAACAGGAGTTCGGTCTCCCGCTTCATCGCGTCCGCGAGGTTCTCGTCGAAGTTCGGGAAGAAGTTGGGGTCGGGTCGGACCTTGTAGAGATCCTGCAGCCGCAGCCACTGCGACACGAAGCGCGAACTCAGCGCCTCGGAGCGGGGGTCGTCCAGCATGCGGAGCGCCTGCCGCTCCAGTTCGCCGGCATCCGACAGCCGTCCCTCCACGGCCGCGGCCCGCAGTTCTTCGTCCGGCGGAAGCCCCCAGAGGAAGAACGAGAGCCGCGAGGCCAGGTCGATGTCCTCCAGCGCGTACGCCTCTCCGCTCGCGACGCCCTCGGGCTCGCGCTCGAGCCGCAGCACGAAGAAGGGGCTCGCGAGGATCGCCTCGAGGGCCAACCGCACGCCGATATCGAACCCGCCCCGCTCGATGCCCATCCCGTAGAACGTCATCAGTCCGTCGACCTCGCTCGGTTCGAGCGGGCGACGGTAGGCCTGGCGCGCGAGTTCGGTCAGGATGCCGCGGGCGCACGGCCGCTCCTCGTCGAGCGAGGTGGGACGGCAGGTGAAGATGCGCTGGCGGACCGGCGACTCCGACACGCCGGTCGGGTTGTGCGGCCCGCCGATGATGATGTCCTGGAGGTGCGGCAACGTCGTGACCCCGCCGCCGCCCGAGCCGCCGCCGGCGTTGGACCATGCGTGCGGCCGAATCAGGTCCTCGTACGGCCCCTCCTGGCGCTTGACGAAGGCGGCGGAGACGCGGTGCTGACCGGCCCGGACGAAGATCGGCTCCGTCCCTACGGGCGTGAAGCCGCGGTCATCCGCACCGCCGCCGCGCCGCGTGTAGTGGAGGAGCGCGACGCGCTCGCCATCGACCGAGATGTCGAGGTCCTCCATGCGGGAGTTGGCGCCGGAGGTGAAGACGAGCGCGAAGGTGTACTCGCCGTCGGCCGGGAAGGTGTGCTCCACGACCATCCCGCCGCGCGTCCCGAAGGGGGCCCCCTCGACGTGGTCCCACGGGTGCTGAGAGACGTACTGCGAGTTCTTGTACGTCGTGTTGACCGCCGGAGCCTCCCGGTCCCCGACCGCCATGCGGCTGATCTCCGCCGCCGCGTTCAGATAGGCGTCGAGGAGCGTCGGGGAGAGCGCCTGCACATCGGCGATGTTGTCGAAGTTGGCGCTCATCTGGTCGTTCGGAAGCCACTTCCCCGCGTCGACCTCGAGCCCCAGGAGGTCGCGGATCGCCCGCTCGTATTCGGGGCGGTTGAGCCGCTGGAAGGTCCGTCCGCCGGGGTTCGGGTTCAGCACCGCGGCGCGGTCCACGATGTCCTCGAGCGTCTCGACGAGTTCGAGCAGTTCGTCTTCCGGGGGACGGCGCACGCCGGGCGGCGGCATCATGCCGGCGCGCAGCTTGCGGATCATCTTCTCCGCGGTCTCGGCCTCCGTGTCCGCGACGTCGACATCGAAGGACTCGAGGGTGAGGTTGCCCGCCAGCCGACGACTGTTGTGGCAGTTGGTGCAGACCCCCTGGACGACGTCGTTCGGCCCCGCGCCGACCCGGAATGCAGAGGCGTGGCGGAAGCCTGCCGCCGAGCCAACGCCGGGGCGGTCCGCGGCCCACGCGAGGGCCACCGCCGAGCCCGAGGCGGCCGTGACGGAGGCCGACGCGGCGTCCTGGGCGGGGAGACCCGCCGGTGTCGCGAGGGCCAGCGCAAACGCCGCACCGATGATGCGGGGCGCCACCTTTGCGTACGCTGCGTTTGCGGGCATCTCGGGCCGTTCTTTCGGGCCGTGCATTAAGAGGATGTATCCGCGTAACAGGCTAAGCCCGAATCGCGTTGTCTCGCAAGGCTCGGAGCAGGCTCGGAAACGGGTGTCGGGAAGGTAACGGGACAGCGCGCAACGACCTCAGAATCCCTCGATTTCGAGTGCTACGACTGAGAATTCGTCAAAGCTGCCGGCGTGGAGCGTCCATACCCTGCGCCCTCTCGCTTCCAGCAATCGCTGATCGTCGGGCAGGCGGATCGAGCCGAGAAAATGCCCGGACTGAAGGAACACGTCATACATGGCTCCCGGAGCCCCGTGCGTGTCGCCCGCACCCGGCGACGGGCGATCTCGCTGAACCCAGATCCGCCCGTCCGCGTCGACGACGATGCGAGAGATGATCGCCGGTTCCCGGGGCTCCTCGAGTTCGCGGACGGCGCGCCGCCACGCGTCGGGCATTCCGTCATCGGTGTCCTCCCCGCGCTCGGCGGACGAGAGCGGGAGCGCCTCCCCCGTATGGCAGAACCGAACGAGACTCGTGCCATCCCGGTCAAAAACCGTCAATTCGTAACGCCCATCCGGTTCGGAGACGACCCAGGTCTCCGCACCGACACCCAGTAACGACCGCGGCCATGCGGGCAGCGTCACGCCCTCCAGCACTCTGGCACGGGATCGCATAACCGTATCGTGCACGGCTGTCTCAGGAGACCAACGGACGAAGGACCGCTCCTCCCAACCGTCCTCGATGGGGCCGGGGAATTCCAGCCACACCGTCCGGTCCGGATGTAGCGCCACGAACGTGACCTGACCAGATCTGACCACCGGTGACAGAAACGCCGGATCGACTGCCGTGACGCTGGCCGAACGAGAAGCAAGGTCCAGCGTGGTCATCCGAAATGCACCGAGATCCAGGACGAGGAGGATGTTGGCATCTACCCAGGTCACGGCGGCTGGTGCCTGGACCTCACCCGGGCCTTCGCCGCGAGTCATGACCGCCCCCTGCCACTCGCCATCGGGGTCGAGCACGATCACTTCGGCCAGACCCCAGTCCGCGATGGCCACCGATCCATCGGGACTGACGGCGACGTCCGCCGGAAAGATCAATTGTTCGGCTTCATTGGCGCCTCCGACACGCCAGACCTCACGCCAGGAGAGTTCCGCAGGCCACTCCCCGAAGCTCGTGTTTGTTACAGCCCGACCATCGGGGTCCGTGATTTCACAAGCAGCGGATCCGGGCGAGTCGCAGCCGGCCAGCACAGAAGCCAGCAGGAGCGACGGAACCTGCCAACGATTTCGAGGCACTTTGCGAATCAGCACCGTGAGCCCTCCCTTTCCGTACCGGACAGGCCGGCTTCAGCGGTCGCGCCAGCGGACCATTTCTCGGGTGATTTCGGACACCGTGCGGGCGCCGAGGAGGGCCATCGTGCGCCGGAATCCTTCGTCGAACCACTTGAGGACGAGGTCCACGCCGCGCTCTCCGCCCGCGCCCAACCCGTAGAAGTAGGCGCGGCCCGCCAGGCAGGCCTTCGCGCCGAGCGCCACGGCCTTGGCGATGTCGCTCCCGCGCCGGACCCCACCGTCGATGAGGACGTCGAGCCGGTCCCCCACCGCGTCGGCAACAGGCTGCAGCAGTTCCAGCGTCGGAGGCGCGTCATCGAGTTGCCGTCCGCCGTGGTTCGAGATCACGATCCCCTCCGCGCCGACGGCGGCGGCGAGCACCGCATCCTCCACCGTCTGGATCCCCTTGATGACGATCGGACCGTCCCATATGGAGCGCAGCCAGTCCACGTCGTCCCAGGCGAGCCTGGGATCGAACTGCTCGTTCACGTACTGCGCGAGTCCCATCGCGTCGACGCCGCCCGCCCCGCCCTTCGCGCCGCGGCTCACCGCGCTCGAGAAGACGATGGGCTCGGAGGTGAGGAAGTCCCACGTCCAGCCGGGCTTCCGGATCCCGTCGACGAAGGTGTCGAGGCCGAGTTGCGGCGGGAGGGTGAACCCGAGCCGGACATCGCGCTCGCGCCGCCCCAGCACGGCCACATCGACGGTCAGGAGGAGCGCCTCGTAGCCGGCCGCGGCGGCGCGCCGCACGAGTTCCTCGACGAGCCCCCGGTCCTTCCACACGTAGACCTGGAACCACTTGGGGCCGGAGTTGACCGCGGCCACCTCCTCGATCGAGCGGGTGCCGAGCGTGGACAGGCTGTACGTGATCCCCGCGCGCTCGGCTGCCCGCGCCACCGCGAGTTCTCCCTGCGAATCCGCGATACGGCTGAACCCGGTGGGCGCGAGGATCAGCGGTAGCGGGTGGCGCCGACCGAGGACGGTCACGCCGGGATCCACGTTCGTCACATCCCGCAGCACCCGGGGCCGGAACTCGAGCCGGTGGAAGGCGTTGCAGTTCCGCGCCTGGGTGCGCTCGTCCTCGGCCGCTCCGTCGATGTAGCCGAACACGCCGCGCGGGAGGCGCCGGCGGGCGAGTTCGCGCAGGTCCTCGACGCTCGCGCAGCGGCTTAGCCGGCGTACGACGGGGTTCAACTCGAACTTTCTGAAGCGAACGACGGAGCGCAGCGTCTTCAGCATGAGGCCTCCGCGACCTGCGGCGTGATCGGTGCCGTGAACCGGTACGAGAGGGGACGGGGTCCGGCAAGCCCGCGCAGCCCCCCGAGACGTTCCCGCGGGAACGTCCGACCGCTTGAGGAGGACGCGAAACGGTGGCGGGAGAGTCTGGAAACGTTCCCGCGGGAACGCGTGAACCCGAATCGAGCTACGATCCGACGCGCGCCTCGGCCTCGATCTCCACGAGGTATCCGGAGCCGATGAGGCCCGCCTGCACGAGCGTGTTGGCCGGGCGGATGGCGCCGAACCTCTGGCCGTGCGCGCGCGCGACGGGTTCCCAGTCCGCCAGGCTGGGGATGAAGATCCGCGTCCGGTACACGTCTTCGAGCGTCCCCCCCAGCGCCTCGAGCGCGCCCTCGATCTTGTCGATGACGAAGTGAGTCTGCGCGGCGGGGTCGTCGCCGCCGATCAGACGGTCTCCGTGCGTGGCCGTCGTCCCCGAAACCGCGATGTGCCCGCCCGTGCGTACCGCGCGGCTGAACCCCGCGACCTCCTCCCACACGGTTCCGGACACCGCCCGCGTCCGGCCCCCGGGCCCGTCATGGACCGGATACGGGGACGGAAAACCCCCCAGGTGGTGGCTGAGATCGCCCGCCGCCGTCAGATAGGGAGGCCGCCGGTATTCGTCACCGCAGTCCCCGGGGATGGGGTCCAGCGCGGCGCCTGCCGCGGCAAGCACGTCCCGATCGTCCGCGTCCAGTCTCAGCGACGCGAGGCGGAGGTTGTCGGCGATGTGCTCGCTCAGCCCCAGCCGGGCCCCGATGATCACGCCCGCCACCGCGGGCCGGTCGAGGACGGCGCGCGACGCGACGTTCGCCATCGACACCCCGTGTCTCTCCGCCACCGCTCGGATCGCGGCCAGGAGCGGATGCAGGCGGTCCCAGCCGCCCGCCGCCTCGACGAAGCGGCGGTACTTCATCTCGGACCACGTCTTCACGCCCTCCGGGCCCGGGTCCTCCGCCCCCAGCCAGCGTTCGGTCAGGATCCCGCCGGCCAGCGTCCCGTAGGCGAGGAGGTGGACCCCGTGCTTCCGGCACACCTCCGTCATGGCGCCCGCCGCCCGCCCGTCGAGGAGGGAGAAGGAGACCTGGTTCGAGACGACCTCGATCCCGGTGTTCAGCACCATGTCCAGATGGACGGCGTCGAAGTTGGTGAGTCCGAGGTGATGGATGAGTCCCTCGTCCTTCAGCTCCTGGAGGGCGAACAGGCAGTCGAGCCAGTCGGGGTCCGAATAGCGCCAGGCGTGGAACTGGAGGAGGTCGATCGCGTCGGCGCGCAGCCGGTCGAGCGACCGCCCCACGGCCTCGCGCACGGTGGCCCGCGTGTGCGCCCCCGGCTCGGGGGTCCACTTGGTGAGGAGCTGGAGGTCTCCGGGTCGGCGCGTGGCGCAGACCCCGGCGATGTCCTCGGCCGAGCCGTAGTGGTCCGCCATGTCGAACGTCGTGAACCCGGCCTCGGCGTAGGCGCCCATCGCGACGGACGCGGCGTCGACATCGATCGGACCCGCGCGTTCCAGGTCCGCGATCTGCCACAGCCCCGTCAGCACCCTCGAGATCTCGAGACCGGGGGCCAGTTCCCGGCGTTCAGGCGTGGTCAGGCGGCAACTCCCGGAACAGGCGCTCCACGTCGACCCCGGAGGCTCGCAGCCGTCTCATGTTCCGCACGTAGATCAGCGATGCGACCGTCATGACGCCGATCCAGATCGGGGTGGAGCGAAAGTACCACGCCGACACGTCCGCTGTGAGGTCTTTCCCGATGTGCGTCACGAGAAACGTCCCCAGGAGCGCGATCCCGGCCAGGTTCACCCACGTTCGGGCCTTCGAGCCGCTGAGGACCCGGAAGTTCGCGGCGATCTCGGGATTCCGGCGCGGGAGCACGAGCACGGAGACGCACATGAGGATGAAGTTGACGAGCATCGAGGTGACCATGATGTCGATGCCGAGGAAAAAGTCGCCCGCGAAGTGGGAGCCGAGGATCGCGAGGGAGGCGAGCCCCGCCGAGAGGAGGATCGCCGCGGTCGGCGTATGCCGCGTCGGATGCACGTGCGCCATGCGCGAGGGGAAGATCCTGTCCTCCGCCCATGCGAACACGAGACGGGACACGGCGAGGAGCATGGCCGGGAGGTCGTTGATGAGGGCGATCGCGGCCCCCGCCACGATGGCGATCGTCCACCCCGGCGGGAGGACGTAGCCGAGAAGCCCGGGCGCGGTGAGGTCCTGGGCCTGGGCCCGGTCCCAGACGAACTCCCACGGCACGGTGTGGTAGACCGCCGCCGTGAAGAGCAGGTAGTAGCTCCCCACGATGAGCACCGCGAGACAGATCGCGAGGGGGAGGGAGCGGCCGGGGTCTCTCGCCTCGCCGCCGGCCTGCGCGATGGCATCGAAGCCGACGAAGCTGGCGAAGAGGAGGCCGGTGGCGGCGAGAAAGCCGGCCGGGCCGAGGGGCGGGGGCGTGACGCTGGGCACCCCGACCCCCTCCCGCGCGAGCAGCGCGGCCGTGAAGTCGTCGTGATCGAACGCGAACCCGGCCACGATGACGATCGCGCCGAGGGCGAACATGACGATCATGAGCGGCACGACGGTGCGCTCGTAGGCCTTCAGGCCGCGCAGGTTCACCCACACGAACGCCCAAAGGAGAGCGAGCGACAGCCCCACCCGGACCGCCCCGGTCTCGAGGGCGGCGCCGACGCCGTCCATGCCCAGGGCGCCCACGATGTCCCGCAGGAAGGGGATGACGAGATAGGAGACGACCCCGATCACGATCGAGAGGCCTAACCACTGCGCGAAGCTCGCCACGAACCCCCAGTACGGACCGAGCGCCCGGCTCGCGTACACATAGCTGCCGCCGGCCCGCGGCATCGCCGAGGCGAGGACCGCGTAGGCGAGCGCCGCGAGGACGGCCGGGAGGGCGCCGAACGCGAACGCCGCGAGCACATGTTCGCCGATCCCGGGCACGTTCCGCTGGATCATGACCGGGACGACGTTGATCCCGGCGCCCAGCATCGAGCAGATGCCCGTGGCCGCGAGCCCCCACATGCCGAGCTGCCGGACGAGGCCCGTCCGCTCCCCGGCGGAGGCCGGCGCGCCTCCGTTGCCCGGCGTCATACTTCCTCCCCCGCGAGGAACATCCACGTCTCGACCGCCGTGTCGGGGTTGAGCGACATGCTTTGGATCCCTTCCTCCACGAGCCAGCGGGCGAGATCGGGATGGTCCGACGGGCCCTGGCCGCAGATGCCGATGTACTTGCCCGCCCCGGTGCAGGCGCGGATCGCCATCGAGAGCGTCGCCTTCACCGCCGCGTCACGCTCGTCGAAGATGTCGGCGATGAGCCCCGAGTCCCGGTCGAGGCCGAGCGTGAGCTGGGTCATGTCGTTCGACCCGATCGACATCCCGTCGAAGTGTTCGAGGAACTCGTCCGCCAGCAGGGAGTTGGAGGGAAGCTCGCACATCATGATGAGCTGCAGCCCATCCACGCCGCGGGCGAGGCCGTTCTCCGCCAGCAGATCGACGACCGCCCGGGCCTCCGCCACGGTGCGGACGAAGGGGACCATCACCCACACGTTGTCGAGTCCGATCCGGCCCCGCACCCGGCGCAGCGCCCGGCACTCCAGCTCGAAGGCGGGCCGGAAGCTCTCCGACACGTAGCGGGAGGCGCCGCGGAAGCCGAGCATCGGGTTCTCCTCATGGGGCTCGTATCGGCGGCCGCCGATGAGATCGGCGTATTCGTTCGACTTGAAGTCCGAGAGCCGCACGATGACCGGCTCCGGGGCGAACGCCGCGGCGATGGTCGCGATCCCCTCGGTGAGTTTCTCGACGTAGAACTCCACCGGATCCGCGTAGCCCGCATGCTGGACGCGGATCTCCTCCTGAAGCTCCGGAGGCAGTTCGTCGAACTCGAGCAGCGCCTGCGGGTGGACGCCGATCATGCGGTTGATGATGAACTCGAGCCGGGCGAGCCCCACCCCGTGGTTCGGGATCGTGGCGAAGTCGAACGCGCGGTCGGGGTTCCCCACGTTGAGCATGATCTTGACCGGGATCTCGGGCATCGCCCCGATTTCGATCTCGCCCTCCTCGTAGTCGAGCACCCCCTCGTAGACGTAGCCCGCATCGCCCTCGGCGCACGACACCGTCACGTCGCCGGCGTCGGCGAGCGCGGTCGTCGCGTCGCCACAGCCCACCACGGCCGGAATGCCCAGTTCCCGCGCGATGATCGCCGCGTGACAGGTGCGGCCGCCGCGGTTCGTCACGATCGCCGCGGACCGCTTCATGATCGGTTCCCAGTCGGGGTCGGTCATGTCGGTGATGAGGACGTCGCCGCGCCTGAAGCGCCCGATCTCGGAGGCGGACTCGATGACGCGGGCCGGCCCGCGCCCGATCCGGCCCCCGATGCTGCGGCCCTCGGCGAGCACGCGCCCCTGCTCCCTGAGCGTGAAGCGCGTGATGACGCCGCCGACGCGGCTCTGCACGGTCTCCGGGCGCGCCTGCAGGATGCGCAGCCCGCCGTCGACCCCGTCGCGGGCCCACTCGATGTCCATCGGCCGGCCGTAGTGCTCCTCGATGAGGAGCGCCTGCCGGGCCAGTTCGTGCACCTCGTCGTCCGTGAGGGAGAAGCGACGCTGATCCTCCTCCGGCACCTCGACGGTCTCGACCGCCGGAGCCGTCCCGCCGGACGCGGAGCCCGAGGCGGTTCCGGCCTCGGCGTAGATGAGCTTGATCGCCTTGCCGCCCAGGTTTCGGCGTACGATCGCGTGGCGGCCGGCCCGCAGGGCGGGCTTGTAGACGTAGAATTCGTCGGGGTTCACGCTCCCCTGCACGACCGTCTCGCCGAGCCCGTACGCACTGGTGATGAACACGACATCCCGGAAGCCGGACTCGGTGTCGAGCGTGAACAGCACGCCGCTCGCGCCCAGGTCCGCGCGCACCATGCGCTGGATGCCGACCGAGAGCGCCACGTCGCGGTGGGCGAACCCCTGGTGGACGCGGTAGGAGATCGCCCGGTCGCTGAACAGGGAGCCGTAGACCTCGTGCACCGCCCGCAGGACCGCGTCCAGGCCCCGGACGTTGAGCAGGGTATCCTGCTGCCCCGCGAACGACGCCTCCGGGAGATCCTCGGCGGTGGCGGAGGAGCGCACCGCCACGGACGCGGCGGCGCCGGCCCCGCCGCCGAGTTCGCGGTACGCCCCCTCGATCCGGGCGGCGAGTCCCGGCGGGAGCGGCGTGTCGGCGATCCAGGCCCGGATCTCGCGGCCCGCGGAGGCGAGGGCTGCGAGATCCTCGACATCCAGCGCGTCGAGCGTCTCGTGAATGCGGTCGCCGAGTTCACCCGACAGGAAGTCGCGGTACGCCGCCGCGGTGATCGCGAAACCGCCCGGCACGTCCACGCCCGCGGCGGAGAGGTGGGAGATCATCTCGCCGAGCGAGGCGTTCTTCCCCCCGACCGATTCGAGATCGGACAGCCCGATGGACTCAAAGGGTGCGATGTACCCGGACACGGCGACTCCCAACCCCGGCCTCCCGACGACCCTGGACGGTTGTCTAAGGTGGATCGAAGCCGGAGAATCAGCGTACGATGACCCAGCGAACGGTTTTCTTCGTCTCCGACCATTCCGGCGTCACGGCCGAGACGCTCGGCCAAAGCCTGATCGCCCAGTTCGACGCTCTCGACTTCACGAAAATCACCGTACCATTCGTGTCCACCGTCGACAAGGCGAAGCGGGTCGCGAGGAAGATCAACGCCGCCGCGCGGGAGCAGGGGTCGCCTCCGATCGTCTTCAGCACGCTGGTGAAGGAAGACGTTCGAGATACGGTGCGCGCCATCGTCGGGCGCACCGACGCGCTCTTTCTGGATTTCTTCGACTCCTTCCTCGGCCCGCTCGAACAGGAACTCGGCCGCACGTCCCAGCACGCGATGGGCCTCTCGCACGGGATTCAGAACTACCGGGAATACGACCGCCGCATCGAGGCGATGAACTTCGCGCTCGCGCACGACGACGGTTCGAGCCCGGACGGATACGAGGAGGCCGACGTCGTCCTCGCGGGCGTCTCGAGGTCGGGCAAGACCCCGACCTGTCTGTATCTGGCGCTGCAGTACGGCGTGTTCGCCGCCAACTATCCCCTCACGGGCAGCGATCTGGAGGGGCGGCGGGTCCCGCCTGCCCTCTCCCGGTATCGCGACAAGATCTACGGCCTCACCATCGAACCCCGGCGCCTGGGGGAGTTGCGCAGCGCGCGCGGAATCGGCCGTCGCTACGCTTCGCCCCGCCAGGTGAGCTTCGAAGTCCGCCAGGCTCAGGCCCTGTTCGACAGACTCGACATTCCGTTCGTCGATGCGACGCGTTGTTCGATCGAGGAACTGGCGAGCCGGATCCTCGACGCGACGCGGCTCGAGCGACGCACCACCTCGTGATTCATCCCCCGACCGGAGGTTGCACCATGCGTTCATCCATCACCCGCCTGCTGGCGCTGCCCTTCCTCGTCCTCGGCGCGACACCGGCGACGGCCGCCGCGCTTCCCCAGGAAGCCGGCCCGTCCGCCGATTGGGACGTGACCGCGCCGCGTGGCGAGACGCGCGAGATCGATTTCACGACGGACGAAGGGACGTGGATTTCCATCGACCTCGAGCCGGGCGGCGAGTGGCTCGTGTTCGACCTTCTGGGCCACATCTACCGACTCCCCGTCACGGGGGGGGAGGCGACGGTTCTTACGCAGAACAGCGGCGTCGCGGTCAACTATCACCCGCGCCTCTCGCCCGATGGGTCGACGATCGCCTTCATCTCGGACCGCGGGGGTCAGAGCAACCTGTGGCTGATGGATGCGGACGGGTCGAACCCGCGCCCCGTGTTCGAGGATCAGGGGCTGCGGGCCTGGGAACCCGCGTGGAGTCCGGACGGGCGCTTCATCGCCGTGCGACGCGCCTCGACGGGCCGGGGGGGCGGGGGCGCCGGACCGGGCCTGTGGATGTACTCGCGCGACGGCGGGGAGGGTGTGCAGCTCGTCGGCTCGGACTATTCGGGCGCCGCGTGGCCCGCGTTCTCCCGCGATGGCGCGTCGCTCTACTTCCAGATTCGCACGGCTCCCCCCGGGACGTGGTCGGGACGCACCGACGTCATGCAGGGGCACAAGCAGATCCGGCGGCTCGACCTCGAGTCGGGACGGGTCGACGAGATCACCTCGGGCATCATGGTGCAGCAGGGACAGACATCGAGCGGGGGGGCGATCGCTCCGGAGCCGTCCCCGGATGGACGCTGGCTCGCCTTCGCCCGCCGGATCCCCGACGGCACGATCTCGCATCAGGGACTCCGTTTCGGACCCCGGACGGCGCTGTGGCTCCGCGATCTAGAGACGGGCGACGAGCGCGTCCTCATGGACCCGATCGAAGTGGACATGGCCGAGGGGATGAAGGTGTCCCGTGACCTGCCGGGGTACAGCTGGTCGGAGGACTCGCAGTCGATCGTCATCTCGGCCGGCGGCAAGATCCGGCGGGTCGGCCTGGAGGGCGCCGTGACGACGATCCCCTTCACCGCCCGTGTGCAGCGCACGATCTCGGAGATGGCGGGGCGGCCGCAGATGGCGCTGGGCGAGACGTTCAACGTGAAGTTCCCGCGCTGGACCGCCTCGTCGCCGGACGGGAGCCGGCTCGCCTTCCAGGCCGTGGGGCGGGTGTGGGTCATGGACCTGCCCGACGGCACGCCGCGCCGGCTGACGCCGGATTCGTTCGGACCGTTCGAGATGGCGCCGGCCTGGTCGCCGGACGGCCGTTCGATCGCGTTCACGAGCTGGGCGGACACCGCGCAGGGGCATGTGTGGCGCGTTTCCGCTGACGGGGGCGAACCACAGCAGCTCACGACCCGCGCGGGAGAATACGTCCATACGGTGTGGAGCCCGGACGGCGGCGACATCGTCGTGACCCGGGGGTCGGGGGCGACGAGCCACGGGCGGACGGTGGCGAGCAACCAGTTCTACGAGTTCGTACGGGTGCCGGCGGCTGGCGGCGAGGCGACGCTGATCGCGAAGGTCGCCCGGCCCCATGGCGGGGGACGCCCGCTCATGCCTCGTCGGCCGATCTCGCAGGCGTCGTTCGGCCCGGACGGGCGGCTCTTCTATCCGGAAGCGGTCGGTCCGGCGGACGACGAGCCGGCGGGGACCGAGATCGCCTCCATCCGCCTCGACGGCAGTGACCGGCGGGTGCACTTCACGCTGCCGGACGCGGACGAAGCGGCGGTCTCGCCGGACGGCGCGTGGCTCGCCTTCCAGGAGGGGGACAACGTCTACAGGATGCCCTTCCCGTACGCCGGGACCGGGTCGAACACCGTCCGCATCGACAAACGGAACGGGCAGCTTCCGGTCACGCAGGTCAGCCTCGAGGGCGGCATCCACCCGCGCTGGCGCGACGCGAACACGCTCGAGTTCGTGAGCGGCCCCCGCTTCTACACGCACCGCGTCGACACCGGCGCGACGGACGAGACGGCGATCGACCTCGAACTCCCGCGCCACATCGCCCGCGGGAGCGTCGCCTTCACGGGCGCCCGGATCATCACGGTCGAGGATGATCAGGTCATCGAGGGCGGCGACATCGTCGTCCGTGACGGACGGCTGGCCTGCATCGGAGACTGCGCGACGGAGGGCGTGGACCAGGTGATCGACGCGGCCGGCACGACGATCATGCCCGGTCTCATCGACATGCACGCGCACCACCATCGCGACCACGAGGGCGTCATCCCCCAGCGCAACTGGGAGTCGGCGATCTACATGGCGTACGGGATCACGACGACGCTCGACAACTCGCAGTGGTCGTCGAACGTCTTCCCCACCGCCGAACTCGTCGAGGCGGGCGCCATGATCGGCCCGCGGACCTACAGCACCGGGGATCCGGTCTACTCGGGCGACGGGGCGCGCCAGAACGAGATCACGAGCTACGAGGTCGCCGACCAGAACGTCGCGCGTCTCATGTCGTGGGGCGCCGTATCGATCAAGGAGTACATGCAGCCCCGCCGCGACCAGCGTCAGTGGGTCACGGAGGCGGCCCGGCTGCGAGGCATGCGCGTGACCGCCGAGGGCGGCGACATCGAGTACAACATGGGGATGATCATGGACGGCCACACCGGGTGGGAGCACCCGATGAGCTACATGCCCCTGTACCGGGACGTGGCGAAGTTCTTCGGTCAGGCCGACGCCGTGTACTCCCCCACCTTCATGGTCGGGGGTTCGGGCGCGTGGAACGAGGAGTACTTCTTCCAGACGTACGAAGTATGGAAGGATGAGAAGATGCGACGCTGGCTCCCGTGGCGGATGCTCATCCCCTCGACCCGGCGCCGCATGCTCCGACCGGAGACCGACTACAGCTTCCCGCTCCTCGCGCGCGGCCTCGGCGACATCATCGAGGAAGGCGGCTGGGGCGCGATCGGGTCGCACGGCCAGCTGCACGGCCTCGGGTCACACTACGAGGTGTGGATGGCCGCGGCGGGCACCGACGAGATGACGGGGATCGAGATCGGGACGATCCACGGGGCCCATTTCCTCGGACTCGAACACGAGACGGGATCGCTCGCCGAGGGCAAGCTCGCGGACTTCATCGTCCTCAACTCGAATCCGCTGGACGACATCCGGAACACGACCGACCTCCGCCTCGTGGTGAAGGACGGGATCGTCTACGACGCGGACACGCTGGACGAGGTGTGGCCGAACCCGAAGCCGTTCGGCGACCACTACTGGGTGGACGAAGACGCCCTCAGGAGTGACGACCGCTCCACCGACTACTGGAACCGTTCGCGAGGAAGCGCTCCGGGTGAGGCGTCATCTCGCGGCCGGAGCAGCGATGACCCCGATCCCCGGAACTGACGTTGTGACACGGAGGTAGCCGCGGACGCCAGTTGATCCCAGGTTGAGGGCTACCGGGAGCGTGGACACGGAAGACCGCGGGCGGAGGGCCGCCGCGGTACGTGATTCGGTTCCGGGGGAGGTAGAACGGGGATGGGAGCGGAACTCATCGGGATTCTCGCCGTGGGCGCGGCGCTGGCCGGGCTCACCCTCAGCACGTCGCACAGGCACCGCGACGACATGAAGAGCCTGCGCGGAGATTTGGGAGGGCAGATCAACGACCCGCGCGGAGAGATGCGCGGACTGCGAGAGGAAATGCGAGGCGAGATCCATGGCGTGCGAAGCGAGGTGAGCGAACTGCGAAGTGAGACGCGCGACCTCCGGGGCGAAATGCACGGGTTCCGCGTCGAGATCACGGACCGGGTGGCCCGGATCGAGGCCAAGGTGTTCAACGGTGCGGTGGCTGGGCGCGGTACGGCGGGGTGAGCGCTTCAGACGGCGAGCGGTGAACTGGTGAGCGTCGAAATGATCGCGATTCTCGGCGTGGGCGCGGCACTGGCCGGGCTTGAGCTTATGGTCTCCCACTGGCGACGCAACGACGTGAAGAGCCTGCGCCAGGAGTTGTTCGGTGATACCTACGGCCTGCGAGACGTGGTACGAGGGGAAATCCAGGGCCTGCGCGGGGAGATTCACGGCCTGAGAGGAGATCTGCGAGGAGAGATCCGAGGCCTGCGAGGTGAGTTGCCTGGTTTGCGGGGTGCGATGAACGGCGTCCGGGGAGAAACGCACGAGTTCCGCGTCGAGCTGACGCAACTGTTGGCGCGGATTGAGGTCGGACTCTCCCTCCGGGGCGGTCGCTGAACCGCGCAGTGGGTCAGTCGTTGCTGGCGATGGCGAGGCGGATGGCCCGGGCGGTGATCTCGGCGCGGTAGTCCACGAGCCTGCGCCCGTTTTCGATCGTCCGCTCGACCGGTGAAAGGTCGACGCCGTTGATCGAGAAGAGTCCGGCGTCCATCCGCTGATCCGCGCGGATCGTGTTCGGATCCACCGTCGCCATGATCGATGAGTAGTGGTAGTCGTCGTGGTACTCGTTGCGGGTGGCGACGCAGTCGTCGGGCTGCTGGACGATCCCCAGTTCTTCCTTCAGAAAGTCGCAGCTGTAAATGTCTTCGGTATAATATTCGGGGATGAAGTGGACGCGGGCCGGGCGGTCGGCCCAGGCGCGGTTGAGGGCGGCGGCCACGTTCTCCATCCCGCCGACGTTCCCTCCGCTGTCTCCGATGAGGACGAGGTTCTCGAACCCGTGCGCGGCGAGACTACCCAGCACATCCGTGAGCATGGCCTCGAACGTCTCCTGCCGGACGCTGATCGTCGCGTGGTAGCGCATGTGTCCGCTCGGGGGGTCGATACTCCCCTCCGGGACAAGCTTGATGATGGGGGCGACGAGCGCGTCGCCGAGTTCGCGCGCGATCGCCTCGGCTGTGGCCTGGAGCACGAAGTTGTGCTTGCCGCTCGCCAGGTAGGGCCCGTTCTGTTCCACGCCGCCCGTGCCGACGATCGCGGTCGTCATCCCTTCGGCGAGCGCGTCCCGCACCTCCATCCACGTCATCTCCTCGATCCACACCGTGTCGAACGCGTCGATCGGACGAGGGGCGTCGAGGTCCTGGGCGCTCGCCCGCACCGGGGCCAGGGCCGTCATGCACATGCAAAGAACTACCGCGCCGGAGGCGAGGGGTCGCGACGAGAGCGGGGCGCGGGGGAAAACGTGGCTGAACACGGCGGTCTCCCAGGGTCGAGGCTGCGGCGGACGGCGGACGATCCCTACTATACGGCTCGATTCGAGGTTCGCGTCAGAGTCCCGGACATCCCCTGACATCGGAGGACCCCATGAAGCCGGCCCCACGCGTCTGGTTGACCGTCGTCGCGCTGGCGGCCGCCCTGGCGGGCTGCCAGTCCCCCTCCGCGGACGCAGCCCCGTTCGATGTGGTCGAGGCGACGATTCCGGAGATGCGGGCGGCGATGGAGAGCGGGCGGCTCACCTCGCGGCAGCTCGTCATGGAGCATCTGGCGCGGATCGCCCGCTACGAATGGCAACTGAACGCGGCCGTGTCGATCAACCCGAACGCGCTCGAGGAGGCCGAGGCGCTCGACGCGGAGCGCGCGGCGGGGAACGTGCGCGGGCCGCTGCACGGGATTCCGGTTGCCCTCAAGGACAACATCCACACGACGCACATCCCGACGACGGGGGGCTCGCTGGCCTTCGAGGGCTATTACCCGCCGTACGAGGCCACGCTCACGGCGAACCTGCGCGAGGCGGGCGCGATCATCATCGCCAAGGCGGGGCTCACGGAGTTCGCGAACTTCATGGCCGGGCCGCCGAACCAGATGCCCGGCAACTACAACGCGCTCACCGGCTACGGGCTCAACCCGTACGACCCGCGGCGGGACCCGCGGGAGGACCGGGATGACGGCCGGCCGGCGCTCAGCACGGGCGGCTCGAGTTCGGGGATCGGGACGGCCACGAGCTTCTGGGCGGCGAACGTGGGCACGGACACCGGCGGGTCGATCATCAGCCCCTCGAACGCGAACATGCTGGTGGGGATCCGGCCGACGATGGCGCGGGTCAGCCGCTGGGGCGTGGCCCCCGTCACCCTCGACCACGACATGGCGGGGCCGATGGCCCGAACGGTGACGGACGCGGCGATCATGCTCGGGGCCATGGAGGGGGCTGAACCGGACCCCAACGATGCGGCCACCGGGCGGTGCGAGGCGCCACCGGGGCGCGACTACACGCCGTTCCTGAACGCCGACGGGCTGGAGGGGGCGCGGATCGGGATCCCGCGGGCCTTCTACCACGAGCCGGTGGACGTCGGGGGGCGGTCGATCGGCGGACTCGGCGAGGAGGCGGCCGCGCTCATGGCGGAGGCGGTCGCGGTGCTCGAGGCGGAGGGCGCCGTCGTCGTGGATCCGGCCGAGATCCCGAGCTTCGTCGACCCGGATCCCGACGGGAACTTCAACACATGGTCGCTGTGCATCGGCGGACACCAGGCGAAGGGCGCGGACGAGGGGTGCTCCGTGAACTTCAAGTACGGGATGAAGCGGGACTTCGACGCATGGCTCGCCTCTCTCGGGCCGTCGGCGCCGGTGACGACGCTCACCGAACTGCGCGAATGGAACCTCGCACACCGCGATGCGGGGTCGATGAAATACGAGCAGTCGCGCTACGACATCTCCGACGAGATGGACGTGGAGGCGGACCGGGCCCGGAACGCGGCGGACATGGCGAAGGACTCGCTCCTCAGCCAGGCGCGAGGGATCGACGCGGTGCTCGCCGAATACGAACTGGACGCGATCTTCACGCCGGGGAGCCGCGGGGCGGGCCTCGCCGCCCGGGCGCGGTATCCGCACATCGTGGTGCCGTTCGGTTTCGTGGCCAACGCGCCCACGCCGCCCTTCCCCGAGGGCTTCGACGCCCGGCCCGCGCCGTTCGGGGTCGGGTTCACGGGGACGGCGTGCAGCGAGCCGCGACTCATCGAACTCGCCTACGCGTTCGAGCAGGCGACCCTGCGGCGCGTGGCCCCGGAAGGGTTCCGGATGAGCCGCGGGCGGGCCGGAGCGCCCCGGTCCCGCGAGAGTACGGGCTGATGCCCTACACAATCGAGGACCTCGTGGCGCTGTTCGACCTCGAGCCGATCGAGGAGAACATCTACCGGGGGCAGAACCGCGACATCGGGTCCGGGCGGCTGTTCGGGGGGCAGGTGCTCGCGCAGGCGCTCGTCGCGGCCCGGCGGACGATCGACGCGCCGGACCGCGAGGCGCACTCGCTGCACGGCTACTTCATCCTCGCCGGCGATCTCGACATCCCCGTGGTCTACTTCGTCGACCGGCTGCGGGACGGACGCAGTTTCCTGACGCGGCGGGTGACGGCGATCCAGCACGGGCGCGCGATCTTCAACATGTCCGCCTCGTTTCACAAGAGCGAGGAAGGGATATCCCACCAGGCGACGATGCCGGACGTGCCGCCGCCGGAGGCCCTGGAGTCGCAACTCGACAGCATCCGGCGCCACGCCGACCGGATTCCGGAGGGGCGACGAGCCCTCCTCACGCAGGACCGGCCCATCGACCGACGTCCGGTGGCGCCGTTGGACCCCTTCGAGCCGGAAGCGGCCGAACCGGTGAGGCGCGCCTGGATTCGGACCGTCGGCAGCCTCGGGGACGATCCGCTCGAACATCAGGCCGTGCTCGCCTACGTTTCGGACTACGGGCTGCTGCGGGCGGCGCTGCTGCCGCACGGCCGTACCTTCTACGATCGTGACCTGATGGGGGCCTCGCTCGACCACGCGATCTGGTTCCACCGCCCGTTTCGGATCGATGAATGGCTGCTGTACGAGACCGTGAGTCCGATCGCGAGCGGCGCGCGGGCGTTCACCCGCGGGACGTTCTTCACCCGGGACGGTCAGCTGGTGGCTTCCGTCGCGCAGGAGGGCGTGATCCGAACCGGCGGGCGGCCGGGCTCGCGCGGCGGACCCGGGCCCAAAGAAGAAGAAAAAGAAGGAGATGGCGGATGACGCGATTCAAGGGGACGTTCGCGGAGGTCGGGATCGGTGCGGCCGTCGCCCTCACGGCGCTGGTCGCGGTCGTTGGCGCTTGCGGTCCCGGCCCGGAGGCGGACGCCGGGGTCGAGCCCGTGAACGACCTGCCCAACCTCTACGAGCGCATCGAACCGTGGGCCGAACTGCCCCCGGGCGCGACGCAGTGGGGCCAGGTCACGGGGGTGGAGCAGGGTCCCGACGGCAACATCTACGTCATGCACCGCTGCTTCGAGAACAGCTGCGCGGACCGTCCCGAGGACCCGATCGTGAAGTACGACATGTCGGGCCGGGCGCTCGCCTCGTGGGGCGCGGGCCTGTTGAACTACCCCCACGGCTTCCACGTGGACCATGAGGGGAACGTCTGGGCGACGGACGCGCGGGGGAACGGGGAACTCGGCCACCAGGTGTTCAAGTTCAGCGCGGATGGGGAACTCCTGCTGACGCTCGGACAGGCCGGCGAGGCGGGCAAGGGCCCGGATGTCTTCAACCAGCCGACGGATGTCCTCGTCCTCCCCGGCGGCGACCTCCTCGTCATCGAGGGTCACGGCGAGGGCAACGACCGCGTCGTCCGCTTCAACCCCGAGGGCGAGTTCATCGACGCATGGGGCGGGCCCGGCTCGGGCCCCGGCCAGTTCCGGACGCCGCACGCCATCGCCCGGGACTCTCAGGGACGGATCTTCATCGGGGATCGGGCGAACAACCGGATCCAGATCTTCCAGGAGGACGGGACGTTCCTCGAGGAGTGGCGGCAGTTCAGCCGCCCGAGCGGGATCTTCATCGACGAGGACGACACGATCTACGTCGCCGACTCCGAGAGCTGGGGCCCCGACAACCCCGGCTGGAAGAAGGGGATCCGCATCGGGAGCGCGCGCGACGGCTCCATCTCGTACTTCATCGAGGACATCGAGTCGATGACTCAGGAGCACAGCGGCGCCGAGGCCGTGGGCGTGGACTCGGAGGGGAACGTCTACGGCGGCGTCGTGCGCCGCCGCATGCTCGAGAAGCACGTCCCCGTGAGGTGAGTCGATGCTGGCGGTTCGTCGCAAAACCCCGCACCGCCACGGGCTGCTATTTGGTCCAGATCACGACGGCGCCGCAGCGCGCGTCGTAGCCCCCGAACTCGGGCGGCAGCTCGGCCGCACCCTGGTACACCTCGATGCCGGCGATCTCCACCGGCAGCACGAGCGAGTCGAGATCCCGGACCGAGATCGGAGAACCGTCCAGATAAGCCCTGAGTTCGCAGCCTCCGGAGGTGAAGCCCGCCGCGGCCCTCGAACTCTCGACCCAGCAGCCACGCCGGCCCGAGCCGGGGCACCGGAGTCGGATCCCGGGCGCGTCGGCGAGCATGTGGGTGATCCGGAGGGGGCGCCGGCGGTCGATGTCCTCCAGCGTGAAGAACGTGCCGCCGCTGAGCAGTTCGCCGAAGTACTTGCGCTCGTAGAACCCCTCTATCTCGAGCCGTCGCGGCCTGACGGCCGTCACCACGAGCGGCTCCATCTCCGTGGGCGCGGGCGCGAGCCCGATATCGAGTTCCGTGGTGAGCCCGCGGGTCACCGTCACCGGGTATTGGAGGGGCGCGTATCCGATCCGCCGTACCTCGATCTGGTGATCTCCGGCGGGCACGCCGGCGATGGCGAACCGGCCCTGGCGGTCACTCTGGACCTCCTGCGCACGTCCGGCGAGGGAGAGGGCGGCCGTGGCCACGGGCCGGTCCGTCGCCCTGTCGAGCACGCGGCCCACGATCCGCCCCGGCTGCGCCTCCCCGAACAGGACGCGGAGGTGGACCTGTTGCATCGTGCCGGGTTCGAAGGTGACGACCGCCTCTTCACTCGAATCGTCGCCGAACTCCGCCCACACCGTGGCGGCCTGCGCGTTTTCCGGGATGCAGAGAGAGAAGCTCCCGTCGGCTCCGGTCGGCTGGCGTATCGGCCGGAGCACCACGTCGCTCCATTGGAGCACGACCGTTGCGCCTGGTAGCTGCAGCAGGCCGGACTCGTCCGTGACGAGGATGTGAAGCGACGCCCGGCCGTCGCAGTCCATCTGTTCCTGGCCCGCGGCGGGGCGGGCAACGGTCATCAGCAGCAGCGACGCGAGGGCCACGCCCCGCGCCGCACATCGCAGACGAACTGCTTTGCGGGAAATCACCTGATCCATGACCATCCGCGCTCCGGAATCGGGAAACCTGTTTCGTCGCGATGACGACGTGGCGGTCCTTCGGCTCCACTACGCCGGGTGTCGCCAGCAAGTTCCGCCGCGTCCCTTTCGCTGCCTGGAGCCGTGGCGGGACGACCAGGGGCGAATACGGCTTACGGCAAGGACGACCTATGGCGCGCCCGGGTCACGCGATGGCGTCGTCGATCGCGGCGGCGTGCCGTTCGAGGAACGCTTCGAACTCCGAGACGAACGCGTCGCAGTCCTCGTCGTCGTGGGCGAGGGAAACCGTGATGAAGCCCCGGCGCGCGACCCAGAACCCGGCGAGCAGCATCTCGAGGTGGAAGAGGTCGTGGGCGGCCTGCGGCGTGGCGGCCGTATCGGCGCGGCAGCGGACCGGGGCGCGCTGGAAGTGGACGGTCATGATCGAACCGCGGCCCGTCACCTGGGCCGGAGCGTCCAGCCGTGCCGCGACCCCGTTGAGGGCGGCGCGCAGGGCGTCTCCGCGCTGGGCCAGCCGGCGGACGACCGCGGGTGTGAAAACGTCGCGCAGCCCGACGAGTCCCGCGGCCATGGCGACCGCGTTGTTGTTGTGCGTCCCGTGGTGGCTGAAGTGATCCGGGCGGCGCGGGTCGAACCGGTCCATGAGATCCGCGCGCCCCCCGAACGCTCCGAAAGAGGCCCCGCCGCCAAAGTACTTGCCGAACGTAGTGAGGTCGGCGTGGATGCCGAGCGCCTCCTGAAGTCCACCCGGAGCCAGCCGCGAGGTCTGCACCTCATCGAAGATCAGCAGCGCACCGCTGCGTTCCGTCGCGTCCCGGAGCGCGCTCAGGAACACGCGGGTCCCCGGGATGCAGCCACCGCCGCCCAGCATGGGCTCGACGAGGACGCACGCGAGTTCGTCGGCGTGCGCATGGATCAGCGACCGCGCCGACTCCGCGTCGTTGTACTCCCCCACGATCCACTGGAACGGAAGGTTGAGCCGCCGATCCGGCCCCATGAAGCTCAGCGGACCGCCGTGGTACCCGCCGTCGAACACGAGAACCTTGTCCCGGCCCGTGACCGCGCGTGCGAGGCTGACGGCCATGAGGTTCGATTCCGTCCCCGAGTTCGTGAACCGCACGCGGTCGACGGACGGGAAGCGCCCGCAGATGAGTTCCGCGAACTCCTGCTGGTTCGGGGTCGGTCCGCCGAGCGTGAGGCCGTTCTTCGCCGCCTCCGCGATGGCGGCCTGGATGGCGGGATTCGAGTGCCCGTAGAGGCCCGCCGTATAGTCGTTCAGGAAGTCGACGTACGCGTGCCCGTCGAGGTCGTACAGCCGGGCCCCCTCCCCCCGCACGATCGTGGCGGGAAAAGGCGCGAAGTGGTTGACCGTGCGGGTGTCCGCCCCCGGAAGGAATTCCGTCGAGCGCTCGAAGCTGGCCTGGCTGAGGGGATTCGCCGCCGTGTACCGCGCGGCCGCGTCCGAGGCGAGTTCCTGCAGCGTCCGGGTCTGGGCCGGGCGTGTGGCCATGAGTTCCGTCCCGCGTTCGGGTCATGCAGCCCTTCCGGGAGCCCGCCCCCCGCGTCGCCCCCGTCGTCCCGCGGAGATTCGCACGGCGGGGGGCAGGTTTCAAGGGGACGGCGGCGGGAGACGGAAGCGCTCGCTCGCACCGGTACGCGCCTCGTATAGTGGGGCGCCCGCACGCCCACCCACCCTCAGAGGAGACGAACGCCGCGTGGAGAGACGGAGAATCGCCAACACAGACCTGGAAGTGTCCCGCGCATGCATGGGGACGATGACGTTCGGCTCCCAGACGGACGTCGACGGCGCTCGCGCGATGGTCGACCTGTGCCTCGAGCGCGGCGTGGACTTCTTCGACACCGCGAACGTGTACAACGGCGGCCGCTCCGAGGAGGTCCTCGGAGAAGTCCTCGGAGATCGGCGCCGCGACATCGTGCTCGCAAGCAAGGTCCGGAACCCGATGGGCAACCCGGTCGAATACACGGGACTGTCGCGCGACGCGATCCGGCGCGGGATCGAGGCCTCGCTTCGGCGGCTCGGAACCGACTATCTCGACATTTATTATCTGCATCTTCCCGACTATGACGTGCCCATGGAGGAAAGTCTCGCCGCGCTCGAGGAACTGCGGGTCGAGGGACTGATCCGCTATCCCGCGACCTCGAACTACAGCGCGTGGCAGATGTGCGAGATGTTCGCGATCTGCGAGCGGGAGGACTGGACGAAGCCGTGGATCGCGCAGCCGATGTACAACCTCGCGGCGCGCGGGATCGAGCAGGAATACCTCGCCTTCACGAAGCGCTACGGGATCTCGAACGTCGTCTACAATCCGCTCGCGGGAGGACTTCTCACCGGCAAGCAGAGCCCCGAGGCACCGCTACCCGGCACCCGTTTCGACGGCAACCGAATGTACCTGGACCGCTTCTGGCACGACGAATACTTCCACGCCGTGACCGAGGTCGAGGGGATCGCGGGCGACGCGGGCCTCACTCCGGTACAACTGGCGCTGGGCTGGCTGCGCGCGCAGGACGGGGCGGACTGCATCATCCTCGGCGCCTCCCGGATCGAGCACCTCGAGGAGAACCTCGCCGCGTTCGAGGCTCCGCCGCTCAGCGCAGAGGTGCTCGCGGGCTGTGAGGCGGTCTGGGCGCGGCTCCGTGGGCCGACGCCCAACTACAACCGCTAGAACCGGCGGCGATCGCCGCCGCTAGAACCCGGAATCACGCGTACGATCCGTCCGTCCCGGTCCACGATGACGACGGGACCTCTCCAGATGTCGTCCCCGTACGGAATCAGCCGGTCCGGATCGATCGCCCGCGCGGCGTCGGCGCCGGGAAGCCGGTAGGGCTCGGCCACCGTCGAATCAACCTCATAGCCGAGGTCCGCGAGCGACTGGATGGTGATCGCGCTCAACGGTTCAGGCACCCCAGGGTCCGTGTACGGCGTCATGAGTTCCGTTGCCAGGACGATTTCTCTCCAATGGCCGTTACGCGATCCCGGGCCGCCCATGTTCTCCACCGGCACCTTGGCGCCCCGGTAGCCCGTGCCACCCGCTTCATTGAAGGCTTCGATCGCCAGCCGGCCCGTGAAGTGAGTGTCCGGCAACTCCGTGTCCGAGGCGGGGTTGCGGAGCAGTCCCAGACGATCCCAGATGGTGCCGATTCCGAGCACATGCCCCATCTCGTGAAGGATGGTCTCCTCCAGGCTGCCGCGCTGCTCGAGCCGATCGAGGTCGGCCGCGTCGAACTCCATCCGCCCATAGAAGGGCAACAGGGTCCCACTCCGCGCCCAGCACCAGTTGGCTTGTGCCAGGGTCCCACCCGGACCATCGATCTCGGCAACCGCCGCCACGATCATGAGTTCGTCGATCGTCTCCACATATCGCTCGAATCTCGGATCGTCACCGCAATCCAGGGTTCGGTTGACCCGCGCGTCGGGGAGTTCCGTCGGCGCCAGTATCGTCATCCAACGCTCGGCCGCCCGCACGAAGGCCGCCCTCTGGGTCCGGGTCATGGACGTTGCGAAGATCAGTTCGATCTGGAATCTGCCCTCGGCGGTCTCGACCGTAACGGAAAACGAGGACGAGGCGCTCAGGCCTCCCGGATCGCGCGCCGTCACCGTGACGGTCGCCATGCCCCCCGCGAGCGCGCTGACCACGACGGAACTGCCGGACACGTCGGCCCCGGCGACGCCGGCGTTCGATGAGGACGCGGTGTAGGAAAGGGCGTCCCCGTCCGGTTCGCGGAAATACGGAGACACGTCCACCGTCGCCGTCTCGCCCGCGGACACAGCCTGCGCGGGAATCTCGCCCACCGCCTCGGGCGCCTGGTTCGCGACGGTCACCTGGAAGCGCTGCTGCGCGGCCAGACCCTGTCGATCGCGCGCCGTCACCGTGACGATCGCCACGCCCGTCGCGAGCGAGGTGACCACAACGGAATCGCCCGACACCGAGCCGACGGCGACCCCGGCGTTCGATGAAGCCGCCGTGTACGAGAGTTTGTCCCCGTCCGGGTCGCTGAAGTACGGAGACATGTCCACCGCCGCCCTCTCCCCGGCGGACACGGTCCGAGCGGGGATCTCGCGCACCGCTTCCGGCGCCCGGTTCGGCACCGCCACCTGAACCGACTGCTGCGCGGCACCGCCCTCCGGATCGCTTGCGTTCACCGTGATGGTCGCAACGCCCGAGGTCACGGCCCGGATCGTTATGGTCGCCGCGGCGACCGTGGTCGTCGTCACATCGGGATTGGACGAGGTCGCCGTGTAGGTGAGCGGGTCGCCGTCCGGGTCACGGAAGTAGATGGACGCGTCCACGGATGCCGTCCGGCCCGCGAACACGGTCTGGACCGGGATCGCATCCACCGCCTCGGGCGCCCGGTTCGGCACCGTCAGCTGGAAACGCTGCTGCGCGAGCAGACCCTGCGGATCGCGGGCCGTCACCGTGACGGTCACGACGCCTCTCGCGAGCGCGGCGATCACGACGGAACTGCCCGACACCGAGGCCTCGGCGACCCCGGCGTTCGATGACGCGGCCGTGTAGGAGAGGGTGTCGCCGTCCGGGTCGCTGAAGTAGGACGATACGTCCACCATCGCCGTCTCCCCGACCGACAGCGTCCGCTCGGGGATCGTCCCCACCGCCTCGGGCTCCCGGTTCGGCACGATCACCTGAACCGTCTGCCGAGCCGCGCCCCCCTCCGGATCGCTTGCGCTCACCGTGACGGTCGCAACGCCCGAGGTCACGGCCCGCAGCGTTATCGTCGCCGCGGCGACCGTGGTCGTCGCCACCCCGGGATTAGACGAAGTCGCCGTGTAGGTGAGCGGGTCCCCGTCCGGGTCGCGGAAGTAGAGGGACGCGTCCACGGATGCCGTCCAGCCCGCGAACACGGTCTGGGCCGGGATCGCGTCCACCGCCTCGGGCGCCCGGTTCGGCACCGTCACCTGGAAACGCTGCTGCGCGGCCAGCCCCTGCGGATCGCGGGCCGTCACGGTGACGGTCACGACGCCTCTCGCGAGCGCGGTGACCACCACGGAACTGCCTGACACCGAAACTCCGGCGACTCCGGCGTTCGAAGAAGCCGCCGTGTAGGAGAGGGCGTCCCCGTCCGGGTCGCTGAAGTACGACGACAGGTCCACCGTTGCCGTTTCCCCGACGGACGGCGTCTGCTCGGGGATCGTCCCCACCGCCTGCGGCGCCCCGTTCGGCACGGGAGTCGGACCCGTGACGTCCGGGTCCGCGTCTCCGCACGCCGCGGCCCACACAACCGCAGCCGCCATCAGGCCTCGTGCTCGTCTCCGCGAGGAGAACCGCACGGGTCGCAGAGGGGACACGCTCCCGCCGTGGCGCGGACGGGAGCGCTCCATTCCCGGTTAGCGGCCCTTCTTGAGTGAGATGACTTCGGTCGGGATATCCAGCCGCGCCGGATCCAGGTCTTTCGTACGACGCAGAGAGCCGATTCCCGGCGCCTCCGGCCTATCCGCCAT